>CAMBQP010000160.1 GCA_945869955.1 Schlesneria paludicola DSM 18645 | reverse complement strand
GCGAGTGTCTTCCCCATTTAGCCGGGGTTGCTGATGATATTTGCCTGGTCCGTTCGATGTCGACCGATGTCTTTAATCACGGTCCCGCCAAATTGTTTATGAACACCGGCTCACCTCAATTCATGGGACGGCCGAGCATGGGGGCGTGGGTGACCTACGGACTCGGCAGCGAATCCAAGAACCTGCCGGGTTTTGTCGTGCTGCAATCGGGGCCGCGCGGGCCGCGTGGAGGAGCCCCCCTCTGGTCGAGCGGTTTTCTCCCTTCGCAATTTCAAGGGGTGCCACTCCGTTCGGGAAAAGAGCCGATTCTTAATCTGGCCAACCCCCCCGGTGTCGACTCGCAACGCCAACGCGAATTCGTCGATGTCGTCAACGATCTGAACGGGATACGTCATGAAGCGACGCAGGATTCCGAAATCACCACACGGATTGCTTCGTACGAAATGGCCTATCGGATGCAGTCGAGTGCTCCAGAATTGATGGATCTCAAGGGAGAGACGAAAGAGACATTGGAATTATATGGTGCCGAACCGGGCAAGCATTCGTTCGCCAACAACTGCCTGCTGGCACGGCGACTGGTGGAACGGGGAGTTCGCTTCATCCAGCTTTACCATACCGATTGGGATCACCACGGAAATGCCGGAACCGAACTGGGCAAGTCTCTTGATGATCGCTGTCGTGAAGTGGATCAAGGGGCTGCGGCACTGGTCAAAGACCTGAAGCGACGTGGATTGCTCGAGGATACGATTGTGGTATGGGGAGGTGAATTTGGCCGAACACCTCAGGGAGAGCCGCGCGACATGATGGGCCGTGACCATCACGTCGAGGCATTCACCATGTGGATGACAGGGGGGGGAATCAAAACCGGCCAAACAATCGGTGCCACGGATGATCTCGGATATTACGTGATCGATGACAAGGTTCACGTTCACGACTTGCACGCGACGCTACTGCATTTGCTGGGCATCGATCACTTGAAACTGACTTACAAGTTCCAAGGCCGAAATTATCGGCTCACGGATGTTCACGGAAAGTTGGTTTCGAAACTGCTGGCGTAAGCCCCCTCTGCGCAGTGAGTGATCGTCAGGAAATGCAACCGAGTTTATTCGAGTCGATACAGCGTTCCATCAACAGCCACCGCGAACAGGTTTTCCTGAATTTGCCTCAAACCGAGCGACAACCTCTGAGGCATCTCCAACCGACGAACCTCGCCCCCTGATTCGGAGTTAAGGACGAGTACCGTTCCATTCCCGCAGGCTAGCCAAACGTTCGTTCCTTTCAGAATCACAGGCCCGGTTGGCTCGAGATCCCCCAGATCGAAAGACCATCGCTCTGGCAAGGTTTTTCCTTCGGCCAGGCAGTGCAGTTTGCGATCACCCGCTTTGACGAGTATATTGGTCCCCAATGTCCATACATTTTTCACCGGAGCCGCCAGCATCGTTTGCCCGTCCGTATCAAATGAACGAACATTCAACTGGCGAATGGAACCGCTGGCATTTGCAATAAACAGCGAATCCCCTAACAGCGCGGGCCGAGCGTCGACGGGATGTTCGAGCTTTAACTCGGCAACCTCCGCCAGATGGGGAACATCACCGGTCCGAAACTGGACCCGAGTGACTCGTCCGCCGTCATCAAAGGCAATCAGTTGCTGGCCGTCAATGCGGATCAGATGAGCCCAACGATGATCGGTTTTTTCTCCGATCGGGAGAATGAGATCCTGTGCCCCCTTTTTGCCCGATGATAATGGCAAAATCTTCAGACGTGAGGGTAAAGGAAGCACCAGTCCGTCATCCAGCAATACCGGATCTGCCTCGGGAAATTCGTTGACCTGAAACTGTTCGGCGAATTGTCCGTTGGCATTCACCAGAAAAATCTGCGTCGCATCCCCTGCTGCCGCAACGACCAGTCGCTGATCATGCAACAGACTTGCCCGAATTGGCATCGCCACATTCGCGGGAAGATCCAGATCCTGACCCGCTTTGAAATCAAACCCTCCTTGTGCCAGGCGATTTTTCCCCAACGAATAAAGGGTGCCACTCTCACCAACCCAGACGGCTCCTCCGTCGCGGGTAGCGAGCAATTCGATGGGGCCATCGCCCACAATACAGCGCCAGGGGCTGGACATCTTTTCCCGTTCGACGGCCGAGAATGTCACCGCATCACTGTATCGGGATTTACGACCGACAAAAAACTGTTCGCCGACCATTTGCAACGGCTGTGAGGCGATCCCTGCTGCCGTCGAAACCGAATCCATACGAATATTATTACTGCTGATTTCAAATCGTCGAAAGGCAGAACCGGCCGACCAAAACTGTCCGTCTGAGCCAACGGCGACAAAAAGTGGTGCGGCAATCTGGTTTCGTTTTGCCACTTGATCGGCTCGGTATTGTCCAATCGGAACAATCCCCTCTCGACCTGCGTCATCGGTCACCGCAAATGCCGCGAACTGTTCTCCCGAGGAGGGGACAACCAATTGATTGCCGCGTAACACGGGGCGATCTCGTACTTGTCCCACCGTTCTGACCGAGGGGAATTCCACGAGCGATTCGGCGGGTTTGCTGGCATCCCACAGTCGCAAACGGGCACTGTCTGCCCGGTCATTTTCGCACAAGAGCAACAGTCGTCCCATGGCGAGTGGCGGTGCCACGAGTGATCCAGCAGCATGATCGGTAAAGGTCGTTGCCACCGCAGACAGGGCCGGTTTCGTTGTGGTTGTATGCAGCGTTAACGCATAGATCATCGCCATTTCTCCGGGAACCAACAGCTCTTTTCGATCATGGGAAAGAATAGGGCTACTCGCCAGGTTTTGTGAAAACTTGACGGTCGCCGACAGGCGACCAGAATCGAGATCCAGGCGAACCAGCGAATTCCCTTCGAGAGCCAGGTAAATTTGTCCCTCATGAACGAGTGGGCTACCAATCGCCCGAGCTTCAAGAGGCTGTCGCCAGATCAGTTTTCCATTTGCCAACTGACACGCGAGCAAAGCCTGCTGTTGCGTATCGAACAACAGAACCGAAGCCTGGGAACCGGTGGTGACAACCGGGAAAAAGGGGGTATTGGCACCAATGACCCGTCTCCAGACCAATTCCCCCGTCGCCGGATCAACCGCATAACAGGAATCCTTACTGGTCACAAACACAATTTGACCTTGGGAAGTCTCATCCATGCGCGACCGCGAATGAAGAATCCCCAAGATCGACTCGCCCGACTGTGTTCGATCCTCGACGGTCTTTGCAGGACGCTCAGTCTCATCGGTTGCCACGACGGAACGTTCCAGATCCAGTGCTTTCTGGAGCGACTCTTTCACCCGTTTGGAACTGATAAAATCGGGAAAACTGCGAACCAGACGCTCCCGTTCTGACAAAGCCACCATCGGCTTTTTTTCCGTGATCGCCGTATCGACCGTCTTCATGGCCAGATCGAATGCCCGCTGCTTTTCAATCGCCCCCTGGGCCTTCGAGCGTTGCTCGGTGATGCGAGTAATGGTCCCAGTGAGGGGAGATGCGGGATCAGAATAGCGCTCGACCAGGTCTTGAGCCTCTTTCGAGACGACCAGCAGATCGGGGTCTCGGTTCGTTTCTGCCGTTTTTGCTGCCCCCATCGAGATCTGTTCGGCATACAAAAACAGCGACGAGTGCAAGCTCGAAAAGTCGGCTTCGTTTCGATGCGTCTTGATCAGCTCGTTTAATCGTTCCAGCCCCCGTTTCCAACCGGGTGTCGCACCTGAGATCTCTTTTTGCACGAATCCCTTGGCAAGACCTCGTTCGGCCTGACGACGCAAAGTATGATTCGGATATTGCTGAATGAATCGTTCGAACGAGGCGATCGCCTGGGCGTATTGTCCGTCGTTCATCTCCGCCACGGCGCGATCGTACATCCGGTTCGATAACTCGCGACTGGTCAAAAACCAGAAGATCCCCGTGATGAGCAGCAGCGTCAATCCGCCACCGGTCAAACCGAGTACGAGGGGGGACTTCAGGATTTCTTGCTCACCGGGCCGCACGGGCTTGATTGCCAGGGGGCCAGCCAGAGGCTTCGATTTCGTTTTTGAGTTCCGTTGGGGGTAGCGAATCTCTTCGTCATCCTCGTCGGAAAAGGGGATGAGCTCTTGTTGCCAATCCGAATCGATCTCACCTTCATACAGCGACAGATCGTCAATCACTTTTTGAGGAGGCTCGCTTTTTCCCCTGGGTTTGCGGGGCAGGGGAGCCTCATCCACTGCCGGAACCTGAGGTGCCGGAACCTGAGGGACATTCGACTCGTCATCAAAAATCAGGTCACAGCTTCCAACTCGAATCGTATCGCCAGAACTCAGTATCAGATGGGCCACCGTGGTGGAATTGACTTCAATTCCGTCGGCGGTGGCGGCGGTCACTTCAAACCCAGTTTTATTCCAACTGATACGACAGTGCATCCGGGCGACACCCTCTTCTGGGATACAGATGTCGTTAAAATCCTGTCTCCCAATTGTTAAGGGATGTGATCGCGAAAGCTCACGCGTTTCCGTCGATCCACTGATCTGTTTGATTTTCAGCGTGGCCATAATCGTCTTTGCAGGGCTCAGGAAGTGATTTTGTAATGTCGGGTGGTTTTATCTGTTGTCCGCGAGGGTCTGACGGTCGCGAGCGTCTTAATCGACCTTTTTCTTCGAGGTCATGCGGATCTTTTGCATCCCGACCTCATTCGCCGCGTCAATCACGGAAATGACCGTCCGGTGTAGCGATGCCGCGTCAGCGGTCACAAGTAACTCGGTCTTTTGCTCGCGACGCATTTTGTCACGCAACGTGTCTGAAAGTCGCAGCGCATCTGCCAAGGGTTCATCATCGATCCAAATCGTATTGCTGGCATCAATCTTCACAAGGATCGAGGTCCCCTGCAGATCGTCCAGGGTCTGAACCTGCTGGCTGGCCCCTTTTTGATCGGGATCTGGAGTCGGGACTTCAATGCTTTTCTGCAGGCTGAACGAGGCGGAAACCATAAAGAAGATCAACAGTTGAAAGGTCACATCGACCATGGGCGTCAGATCCATTTCTTCTTCGAGATTGCTGCGCCGCCGAATGGCCAACGGGAACTCTCCTGCTTCGTCACCAATCTCGGCGGGAACAAAGGGTTCATCCGGTTTCGAGAGTTCCCCGTCCGCATTCGCAACCGAATCCTCATCCCCAGGCTCATCCGGATCCGCCTCACGAGACGCGTTCGGCGGATCCGGCCTTTCGAGGGCCGAAACATTTTCAGTGAGCGACGCCCCAACAAAAGACGAAGCCAAGTTCGTCGGCAGGGACGGCGGTCGTCGTACGGACTGGGATGGTGCCTGGGGTGGTGGCACGGGTTCGGATTGTTGATCGGGGGGAAAAGTCTCATCGAACGGAGCAGGAACCGCAGCAAACAAATCCTCGTGCGGAACCTCCGTTTGCTCGCCGCACTTGGGGCACTGGACGATCGCCCCCGCCTGACGGCGGGAAATGGCCATCAAACCTTGACAGTGCGTGCAGCGAAAGCGAAGAGGCATGCTTGGTGACCCGATCAGAAACAGACCTGAAACAGCGTTTGGTGACACTTGTTGTCACCCTGAAAAACAGACTCCTTGATTCCCGTTTTCAATTATTCCTTGGGTTTGTCTCCAACTCCCATGTAAAGTTCGACCCCTTCGACGGACTTGATTGTCTGGGCCACCTCATCAACCAGGCCATGGCTGACATCCCCCTCACCCTTCAGCACAATGCGTTTTTTCCCATCGCGAACACTTTCTTCCACATACCGACGCACTTCGTTCAGATCCGCTTCGGGCCCTTCGCCATCTCCCAATACGATCCGCGGAGATTCGGACGAATTCCGAGCAGCCAGAATCGTGACGATCGCGGCTCCCGCAGAATCGACCCCCACACTATGTTGTGCCGGGGGAACATCCACATCAGGTGTCCCCTGCATGGTTGAGGCCACCATGAAGAAGATCAGTAGCAGAAAGGTGACATCAATCATCGGGGTAATATCCATCTCGCCATCAACGAGCTTGCGTCCCCCGCCGAATGAGCCTGCATCAGTAAAAAGACTACGCTTAGCCATTGCAATCCGTCCGGTCCCGAGGGGAGGTATCATTGATCAAATCGAGGCAAACCGTCAGTGGAACCGACCCCTCCAGCGACAACTTGGCCTAAAAGGCTACTGAAAAAGTTTGTTGAAAAACGGGGACTGGCTCCAACCGAAATCTAAAATCCACTTGAATCATACGCCGTACGAGGTCCCTTACCCATTTTTCAACAGACTGCTAAGACGATTTGCGTTTGGCGAGGGCGTGTTCCAGTTGATCCAGAAACTGTCCGATCTGATGCTGCACATTGTCGGTCAGTCGTCCGATCCGAACTTGCATCGAAGCCATGCACATCACCAGCGGAATCGCAATCATCAGTCCAACCGCCGTGGTAATCAGCGCGAAGCTGATATCACTGGCCAGCGACGCAGGATTCACCCCCGAGGCTTGTTTGGCGGCAATTTTTCCGAATGCAGCAATCATCCCCAGCACTGTCCCCTGCAAACCGAGCATGGGAGCCGTTTTCACAACCGTGTTCACCCACGACATCTGGTAATCCATTTCGGACAAAACTTCCCGCTCGAAGGTTTCGCTGAGCAGTTGCCGCAACTTGTTCAATGGCCAATGCCGATTGGCCATCGCAATTAAAACCAGCTGCGGTACCGCTTTCGACCAGTAAGGGGGAGAATCGCACAAGGAAACAATTTCGTCGAATTGACGCCCCTGCAAATGTTCGTTCACCTGCGTCATGAACTGATCAGCGGCGGACTGTGAGCGAAATTGCTTCTGACCGATCCGACGAAAGATCAGCACCACCAGAAACACCCCGTAGACCGCTGCGATCCCCTGCATGGGATAGATCAGGTTACTCATCAAATCGACAAGAGCGGTCATATCCACGAGAAATCTCCAACCGGAGGGTTAAGCAATTTGAATTTTTTGAATTGGAAGTGAGCGACAGTCCAGGAAACCGATTGCGAGAGCATACCACTTGGAATACACGATCGAAACTGTGTCATCCTCTTGCCGCCGAATTATGCGGGTGAGCAAGTCTTTGGTTTCCGGTTTGCCTGGGCTTGCATCGGCTTTTTCGCGTCGGCAACAGGACGGAACCGGAAAACGGGGAGCCGCTCACAAACAGACTGACGATCACGGAAGTGACGTGGCGGTGGCCACGCCGGCGTTGATCGAAAAAAACGCTCTTGCAGACTGTCGCTGTTTTTTGTGAAAGCCCATGAATTTTTCCTGCCATTTGGTCGCAACCTTCGTTAAAATCCTGGACACTGGGAGGTACTTCGCCTTCCTCGCCCAATCCTGTGGTCACGAGGTCGTTAAGCGACTTGTTCTTTCGAAGGATGTTTTGATGTCTCACTGGAAATTGTTCATTGTGGCCGCCTGCCTCAGCCTCTGTCTCGCGGAATCGGCGTCGGCCGACCCCTGGGGCCGCTATAACCGTGGCTATTACCGTCCCTACGCGGCTCCGGTTTATGTTCGACCACCTGTCATCGTTCCACGTCCGTTGCCTCCACGAGTGATTGTCACGCCGGGCTACGCATACCCGCCCCAAGTCTACTCGGCCCCCCCGGTCATGCTCGGTCCCGCTGTGATTGTCGGCCCACCGGTCATCGCCACTTCCGGTCCTGTCTATGGACCGCCAATTTACGGACCAGCGGCGTACGGACCGCCAGCATACGGCCCAGCGGCGTACGGACCGCCAGCATACGGCCCAGCAGTATATGGACCGCCCGCATACGGGTACGGAGTGGTCGGTCCTCGTGGGCGAGTTCATATGGGATATTCAGGCCCTGGCATCGGGATCTATCTCGGTCGGTAATTCAGATCCTGTGGTGCCAGATCTTGTGTTGAAAGATCAGTGATGACGTCCGATGGAACGGCGACAGCCAGTGCAACGGCAATGGGATCAGTCCCCCCACAGACCGCTACGATCTCGATTTTGTGGGCACTGAGTCTGTCGCATCTCTTGAACGACGTGATGCAGTCGTTGCTCCCGGCGGTCTATCCGCTGTTCAAAGACAACTACGCGCTGAACTTTTTTCAGATCGGTCTGATCACATTCACGTTTCAATTGACCGCCTCGCTGTTACAACCCTTGGTCGGAATTTATACCGATCGACACCCGTGGCCTTATTCACTCCCTTGCGGCATGGGTTTCACTTTTGTCGGCCTGATCGTACTGGCGGTGGCGAGTTCCTTTCCGTTAATTTTGTTTGCGGCCGCCTTGATCGGCATGGGATCGTCGGTTTTTCACCCTGAAGCCTCACGGATTGCGAGGCTTGCATCCGGGGGCCGATATGGCTTCGCACAGGCCTTATTTCAACTGGGGGGAAATGCAGGGTCGGCAATCGGTCCATTGCTGGCCGCCTTGATTGTGGTCCCCTGGGGTCAGTCGAGTCTCGGCTGGTTTTCGCTCGGTGCTATTGCCGCCATGTTCGTTCTCGGCCAAGTCGGCCGCTGGTATCAGCAACAATTGATGGAACTGCAATCAAATCAATACCCGGCCGTGGCGGCTCGTTCCTCGTCCGTGTCGCGGTTTCGTATCATCAGTGCGATCGCAATCCTGCTGCTGCTCATGTTTTCCAAATACTTTTATCTGGTCAGCCTGAGTAACTACTATACGTTTTATCTGATGCAGCGTTTTCAGGTT
Source organism: Schlesneria paludicola DSM 18645 (assembly GCA_945869955.1). Lineage (GTDB taxonomy): Bacteria > Planctomycetota > Planctomycetia > Planctomycetales > Planctomycetaceae > Schlesneria > Schlesneria paludicola_B. The sequence continues at coordinate 5,266 of CAMBQP010000160.1, read as the reverse complement.
TCGGTGTCGACTGCGCAAATTGCCCTGTTTGTGATCCTGGGTTCGGTTGCTGCAGGAACCATCGGCGGTGGACCCGTTGGTGATCGGTTTGGGTTCAAAACGGTGATCTGGATTTCGATTTTGGGAATCCTGCCGTTCACGCTGATCCTCCCTTATGCCAATCTTTTCTGGACAATCGTGCTGACAATTCCCATTGGCATGATCCAGGCCTCGGCCTTTACCGCGATGATTGTCTATGCACAAGAGTTGGTCCCTGGTCGCGTCGGCCTGATTGGTGGACTATTTTTCGGCTTTGCTTTTGGCATGGCGGGACTGGGAGCCGCCGTCCTCGGCTGGCTCGCCGATCAGACCAGCATCGAATACGTCTATCACGTCTGCTCGTTTCTCCCCCTGTTCGGCTTGCTGACGGTCTTTTTGCCGAATACAAAGGGGCGATGAGATTCAAGACGGACTCAACATTTCAGACCGATTTTCGTCAAAATTCGGTTCGCGTTTCCGGAAAACCGGGGAACTTATCGTGGCGCCAGGCGTCTAATCCCTTAAGCAGATTCTCGACGACAAAAAACCATCCGACAACAGCCAACTCGATTGCGATGCCGTTTGCGCATGAATACTCCTTGGAAAGCAACAGGATCGGCCCAGAGGGAATCTCAGGGAATCACTGATCTCGACTTGTGGCTCGCTGTCGATAAGATTGCGGAGTATCGATCCACTCGAATCCGATTTTCCACTGAAACCCGATTTTCCGGTCGCCGAGGTTCACTCGAGGGATCCGCGTGCCACCCGAATGGACAGAGATGATTCTGCCCAATTCAAGACATCAAAAAGCATTTTCCGTAAAACGAATAAAACGAACAGGTTCAGATTATGCAGAAACTGGTTCTTTTCATCGCGGTCGTTTCAATGGGTTTTGGATCATGGTGGCTATTGGCCGAAGATGCGGGGGGAACTGTGGATCGCGCTGTTTTGAAAAAAGAGTTTGAAGCCGGAAACTTTAAGGACGCTTACGAAGGATCGCGCAAACTGGCGCTGAACCCGAAGACGGATCCAACGCTCGTATCCGACGACCTGACTCAAGCAATCCAGTCGCTGCTGAATCTGGGCAGAACCAACGAAGTAGACGGGTTGATCGAGTCGTCCGTGAAGGTGCATGAGAAAAACTGGCGGTTACTGGCGACAGCAGCGCGAAGCTATGGGCAGCTGATCGACCACGGCGGATTCCTCATCGCAGGAAAGTTCGAACGAGGGTCTCATCGTGGAGGTGGCCAGTATGCCAGTGCGGCGGCCCGTGACCGTGTGCGTGCCTTACAGTTGATGCAGCAAGCCATCCCACTGGCGACTCTCGACCCCAACCAGCCCGAGATCGCGAGGCTTTTTCTGGACTTGGCAGAACAATTGGGGGGAGTCGAAGCGTGGCAACTGCAATCCCTGACCGACCTGACAAAGCTGCCCGATTATGACGAGGGGAATCCCTGGGTTGGTCATGGACGTGGACGAGGCTGGGGAATGCCGATGGGGGGCGAGTCCAAAGGGGCTCCGGTTGATACCGAGGGAAATCCGGTCTTACATCAGATTCCGGCGACTTGGGAAGCGGCCGTATCGGACGGAGAACGCTGGCGATGGGGACTCAGCCAGGCCGCAAAGTTCGACAATGGACTGCGGAATCAAGTCGAATTCCGTTTTGCCAGTTTCTTGCACCAACAATTCGGCGTCCAGACCATGGCTTGGCTGGCACATCGCAGTGGGCGCGATGATGACCAGGACGAAAGTGGTCCCTTCGCGGTCCATTCACTGACCGACAGCGAAACGATTGCCAAACTCGCCACCGGAATCAAACGCATTCCGCTTCCCGATCCCTTCAATCCGATCAAATTATTCGAGGAAATTGCCAGTCGCCCCAAAACCGACACTTACGGTCCGCAGGCTGCCGATCAGTTGGCACAAATCTACGAAGACCGTCGACAATACGTGAAAGCGAGTGCCGTCTGGGCCTCTGCCCTCCAAAAATTTGGCGATGAAGACCATCGACAGGCCCGGCACAATCAGATTGTGAAAAATTGGGGCCGTTTCGAAAACCTGACGGTCGCCCCCGCCGGAAAAGGGGCCACTGTCGATTTTCGCTTTCGCAATGCCAAGCAGGTCTCGTTCGAAGCACAGTCCATCAAGATTGATGCCTTGCTCGACGCCACCAAAAAATACTTGAAATCGAAACCCCAACAACTCGATTGGCAATCCTTCAACGTTCAAGAGATCGGCTTCCGCCTGGTGACCGAAAACCAAACTCAATTTCTTGGGGAATCTGTCGCCAAATGGAAACTCGACCTGACTCCCAAACCCGAACATTTTGACAGCGTGGTCACGGTCACAACTCCCCTGCAGAAGGGGGGTGCCTATCTGCTTACCGGCACTCTCGCAGACGGAAATATCAGTCGGGTCATCGTCTGGCTCGCCGATGCGACACTGGTCCGAAAACCACTGGATGGACAATCACTCCATTTCGTGGCGGATGCGGTGACAGGACTGCCAATCGCCAAGGCCAATGTCGAGTTTTTTGGCTGGAAACAGAGTCAAGTTGCTCCCAACAAGCCCGAATTCCAGGTCACCACCACCAACTTTGCTGAGTTCACCGATGCAAACGGGTTGGTGATGCTTCCCTCAGCCAAATTACCCAACGACCACCAGTGGTTGATCATCGCTCGTAGCAGCACCGGACAACTCGCCTACACCGGTTTTACCCATGCCTGGTGGGGACAAAAACATGACCAGGAATACCAGGCGACCCGGGTCTTTACCATCACCGATCGGCCTGTCTATCGTCCGGAACAGACGGTCAAATTCAAATTCTGGATCGAAACCAGCAAGTACGATCAACCCGACAAATCGGAATTCGCAAATCAGGAATTCACCGTTCAGATCAATAATCCGCAGGGAGAAAAGCTGTTCGAAAAACCGCTCAAAACGGACGCCTACGGTGGAATCGAAGGAGAATTCCCCCTCGCCAAAGGGGCGATGCTGGGGACCTACCAGCTACTGGTCATGAACAATCTGCAGCAGGGTGGAACGTTCCGGGTCGAAGAATACAAAAAGCCAGAATACGAAGTGACGATTGATGCCCCCACCGAACCGGTGGCCCTCGGCGAAACCATCACCGCCCAAATCAAAGCCAAATACTACTTCGGTGCCCCCGTCACCAAAGCCACGGTGAAATACAAAGTCCTGCGAACAGCACACGACAGCCACTGGCATCCCATCGGCCGCTGGGACTGGTTCTATGGACGTGGCTACGGCTGGTTTGCCTCAGACTACACCTGGTATCCCGGCTGGAATCGCTGGGGATGTTTTCGTCCGATCGGCTGGTGGATTGGCCGCAATCCCGCCCCTCCCGAGGTCATTTCCGAACAGGAAGTCGAGATTGGTCCCGATGGGCTGGTTTCGGTCGAGATCAATACCAACCCCGCCAAAGCGATCCATGGTGACGAAGACCATGAATACTCGATTACGGCCGAAGTGATTGATGAGTCACGACGTACCATTGTCGGGACTGGAAAAGTCCTCGTCGCCCGGCAACCGTTCCGAGTCTTTGCCTGGGTCAATCGTGGGCACTACAAAGTGGGCGATCAAATTGAGGCCCGCTTCGATGCACATACACTCGATAATAAGCCAGTGCAGGGGACAGGTGAGCTGACGTTGTTCAAGGTGACTTACGATGCGGCACAAAAGCCCCTCGAAGAACCGGTCCAGACATGGAAGTTAAACACCGATCCAGCTGGTCAGGCGGGACAGCAAATTGCCGCCAGCAAAAGTGGTCAGTATCGCCTCTCGTACAAAGTGACCGACGCCAAGGGACACACCATCGAAGGTGGCTATGTCTTTGTCATTCGGGGTGAGGGATTTGACGGGCGCGAGTTCCGCTTTAACGACTTGGAACTGATTACCGACAAACAGGAATATGCCGCGGGCGAGACTGTCAAACTGATGGTCACCACCAACCGGCCCGATGGCTGCGTCGTCTTGTTTGTCCGCCCTGCCAATGGGATTTATCTCCCGCCGAAAGTGATCCGATTGAAAGGAAAAACAACCCTTGAAGAAATTGGTGTGGTCCAGAAAGATATGCCAAACTTTTTTCTGGAAGCGTTTACGATCGCCGATGGAAAGTACTACCAGGAATCGAAAGAAGTCGTTGTGCCGCCAGAAACGCGGATGATCAACGTCGAAGTCCTGTCGTCTCTGACCGAATACCAACCCGGGGCCGAGGCGACCGTGCAGGTCAAATTGACCGACGCGACCGGAAAACCCTTCGTCGGATCCACAGTACTCTCGGTTTACGATAAAAGTGTCGAGGCGATTTCGGGTGGCAGTAACGTTCCGGAAATCCGCGAATTTTTCTGGAAGTGGCGCCGGCATCACCAGCCGCAACGCGAATGTACCCTCGACCGCTCATTCGGCAATCTGCTGAAGAATGGGGAAATCCCCATGAACGATCTGGGGGTATTTGGCGGGATGGAAGAAATGACCGCATTAAATTTTGCTGCTACCAGTTTTGGCGGGGGCGGTGGCAGGGGTGTAAGATCCGGAATTCCAATTTTCGCAGAAGGTCGAGCACGCCAGAGTAGCTTCAGATCACTCGGTTTGGGAGCCCCCATGGCGATGGATGCTGCCCCGCCGATGGCACGCGCCAAGGGGGCCGCTTTAGATTTCCAGGCTGACCGAGCGGAAGCGGCCGGTGCCGAACTTCCGCAACCGACGATCCGCTCGAATTTCGCCGATACCGCCTTTTGGGCAGGATCGATCACGACCGACACGTCAGGACAAGCTGAAGTCCGGTTCAAAATGCCAGAAAGTTTAACCGGCTGGAAAATCAAAACTTGGGCCATGGGACTCGGAACCAAAGTCGGCCAGGGGGAAACCGAAGTGACTACCCGCAAGAATTTGCTGGTCCGGTTGCAAGCCCCTCGCTTTTTTGTCGACCAGGACGAAGTCGTGATTTCGGCCAATGTCCACAGTTACCTCAAACTCGAAAAATCGGTTCAGATTTCACTCGACCTCGATGACCAGGGACTGATCTCCCCCATCGCTGCAGAAGCGGCTCAAGACAAGCCCGGCCTGTCGCCGCTGACCCGGACCATTGTTCTTGCCCCCGGTGCCGATCAACGAGTCGACTGGCGAATCAAAGTCACGGGGCAGGGGGTGACCAAAATCACCGTTAAGGCGCTCTCCGACGAAGAATCGGATGCGATGCAGTTGAGCTTCCCCGTCTATCTCCACG
>CAMBQP010000159.1 GCA_945869955.1 Schlesneria paludicola DSM 18645 | reverse complement strand
CGATCGGTCTGGATGATCGTGCGTGACCTGGATGTCGCCAACGGACGAAGGTTGGTCCCCATCAAAAAGACGCGCTACATGAATCCCCATGGGTTTGCGTATGGCCTGTCTCAGGGGAAAATCGCCTGGGATGAAGCACCGGACGGGATACAGGGTGAGGAGTTTTTACGGCAGGCGATCATGGCTCCGAAAGATCCTCTGGCGCGAGAGCAGCAATTCGAAAATGATCGTGCCACGAACTGGCTGCATGCGCGACTTCGCAGCGGAAAGGTGGCTGCGTTCGAGGTTCAAGCCGAGGCGGCCGAGAACGAGATCGGTGAAGCGTTACTGCGAAGAGCGTTTCGGAGTCTGGGCTGTCAGACGAACAAAGTGCAGGAAAAAGGGGAAAAAGGTCGCTGGTACTGGCGATTGCCGGACGAAGCTTTTTTTTAATCGTCACGCGCGGGCCTGGCGCCCGTTCACAAGGGGGAAAAGACTCAACGAGCGGAAATCGTTTGTGAAATGCGAAAAGGACAGTTTTTCCGTGTGATGAGGCTTGGTCACCAGACTTTGATCGTTTTGAGCTCGCTTGCATTAGATTCGGATTATCATTCTTGGGCAGATTCGGACAGAAAAGCCATCAGAAATTTGGCTGGATGAGAACCGGAAAATTTTCGGCTTCGCTGGGTGACTGGCGTTGGATTGCACTGAAAGATTTCAAATGGGTTGGTTTTGAACCGTTGTTTGGTTCACGACGGCGCCACAGCACGCAGGAGCGATGATGGCTACGTTGGGACGCCGCAGGCGGCTTTAAATAGACGAAAGTCGTCAACGATCGGGGTAGGAAGGATTGATTACATTCAGTCCCGCCTCCGAACCGAACCGTACGGGCGGTTGTTCCGCATACGCGAAAACCGTGGGGACACTGCCTCCTGTGCCACTGCTTCGGAGTCTTCGGAGAAGCAGTGCTCTTCGTCTGTTGTGGGCTACGATCAGGGGACAGGTCCATATCAATTTGGCGGTCCTCAAGGTCTGGTTGACCGTGTCTTCTGTGGCTGTTTCTTGAGCGAGGATCAACGAAGTGGAAGTCGGTCATGATGTGATTGGTTTCGGCAGCGAAGTCCTCAACTTAGCCATTCATCGCTCAGTGTGATGAGGTTTGGTCACGACACTTTGATCGTTTTGAGCTCGCCTCCAGCAGATTCGGATCATCATTCCTGGACGGATTCAGACAGAAAATCATTCAGGAAATTTGGCTGGATGAGAACTGGAAAATCTTCGGATTCGGTGGGTGACTTGCGTTGGGTTGTACTGAAATATTTACAATGGGTCGGTTTTGAACTTTTTTCCGAAGTGGTGGTGTGCCATGCGATTGTCGCTGCGACCGCTTACGTCACACAAAAGAGGTCGCTCGCGTGGAAATCCAGAAAAACTCATCGAAATCAAGGCGGAGAACATCCTTGATCATCGGCATAAAGCTGGCATATTCAAATGCCACGTTGGGTGTAACTTTTTGTAGTAATCGCAGTGAAAATCGGGATGACAGGATTTGAACCTGCGGCCTCTACGTCCCGAATGTTGAGGCCAGGAGCAGCCTAAAACGTTCAGGCGAAAACTTGCAGGCGAAAAGTAAAATGCCGCCGTGGTGACGGCGGCATTTTACTTTCGACGGGATCGCGAGGATTAATATTCGCGAGTCGTTTTGATCCCGGGGGCTGGAATCGGGTATTTTCCTTCGGCGTTTGCCAGGACGGGGGCAGGGCCATCCAAGGTTAATTGGTCGACCATGGGGGCAAATTCATGCTCGCAATTGAGCATTTCATCGAAGGTGACGGCGCGACCGGTATGGCAGGCCATGCGTCCCATCGAGGTGACCAGGCTCGCTTCGGCACCACGCTTCACTTCGTTGTAAGGGGTGTCCTGGCGGATGGCATGCATGATGTGATCCCATTCCAGCTGATATGGATTGGTTCTGGGGTTTTGCAGCGCCAGACGACTTGATCTTCGGTCATTTTTTGACCCTTGAAGATTCGTGCCCCGGAAGGAGCATGACCAGACTGTGAGATCACCGCTGATCCCTTGCTGCCGTGGCAGTAGCTGGCAAATTCATTTTGACAGTTGATCATGCCGCGACCTTCGAGGATCATCTTCGCTCCATCGGCAAAGGTGTACTCGACGGTGTAGCTGTCGAAGTTCTGGTCGACATATTCACCACGATAATGACGACCGCCGTATCCCTTGGCTTCAACGGGCCAGGCATCCTTCATCCAGCAACACTCATCAATGTTGTGGATGAGGAAGTCGCTGAATCCACCGCCGCTCGCCCACAAAAAGCCGTGGAAGTTGCGAATCTGGTACATCAATTCGCTGATGTCACCCTGTTTCTTGTTGACGAACGCGGACCCGGTGGGGCCACTGACGCGATAGGCTCGCAGCAGGTTCAATTCACCGAGCTCTCCATCCTTAATGCGATTGAATAACTCACCCCGTGCTTCGCAGTGGCGACACATCAGGCCGACACCGACCTTCAAGTTCTTTTTCAGCGATTCTTCATAGAGCGCCAGCATCTTACGCGTGCTGGGACCATCGACGGTGACTGGCTTTTCCATGAAAACGTTCAAGCCACGTTCGATTGCGTATTTGAACTGGACCCAGCGAAATGCCGGGGGAGTTGTCAGGATGACCACATCCCCTTTTTTGAGCGAGTCCATCGCTTGTTTGTAGGCGTCGAACCCGATGAACTTGCGTTCTTCCGGAACGTCGACCATTTCCTTGAATTTTCCCTTGAGGGAATCAAAGCTTCCCTTCAGTTTATCGGGGAAAACATCTGCCATGGCGGTCAATTTGACGGGGCCGAGTTTTGTCGAGAGGGCGTTTTCCGCCGCTCCGGTACCGCGACCACCCGCTCCGACCAGTGCGACCTGAATCGTATTGGTTTCGCCAGCATAGACGTGCTGGGGAATCACGACTCCGGCGAGTGCCGATGCGGCCGCGATAGTCCCTGTCGCTTTGAGTAACTCGCGGCGCGAAATGCCGCTGCTTGATTCAATGCTTTCCACAGTTGAAACTCCTCTTGAAAATGTCATCAGGCCAGACGGAAAACGGGTTTTACCCCTCGGCGACGAGAGAACGGGATCTCTCGTCCAATCCAGACACAATACAGATGGTTCGTTCTGCAGGAAAACGAACACGCAACAGCCACGGTTGATCGTTGTACCGTCATCCACGTCAACACGCGAGTCTACACAGGGGGGCAACAGACCAAATTCAATCAACTCGCCAGCCTCTTGGGGACGGAATCGCCCGATCTTGCCGGTCAAACCTCTTTGGCTTCCATCGCCCGGCCTCAGAACAACATCGGTCCGCTGATCGATGAGGATTGTCGACCTGCACGGCATCGAGGATACAACAAATTTCATCCACGGAAATTCGATCCCCCTCCCCACAAATACGCCCTTTCTCAAAATGCTTTTTGGCAAACCGTTGTTGATGAGGTGGGTTGATTAAGGTCGAGGGAGCTCTTGATCCCAAGCCTGTTTGATGCGATTGAGTGCCTCATCACGACTGAGTAATTCCAGGTTGAGTTGTGCCATCCGGGTTGTATCGAGGATCGACTTGAACCGCGGCCCCGGTTTGAAACCCATGGTAATCAGGTCGTCGCCGGTGACAAACGGGACGGGATCGAGAACTTCGGGTGGGGTATTTTTGAGGAAATGGACACAAAACTGATAGGAATCGAGGGGTGACGAGGTTGCCACCTGTTGTACCCGATGCATTTCCAGTAAATCATCTCGATACCGATGTGCCAGAATCTGCTTCAGATTTGCTAGGCAGAGGGCGGGGGCATCGTCGAGATCGCTTTGGTGGGCTACCAGCCATGTGATTCGGTCGGTCTCGTCGTTCGAAAGTCGGAGCCGTAAACAAATGGTACGGGGGTTTGGCTGGGTTCGAAGTTCTTTCAGCAGGAGGGCCATCGCCAGTTCGAAGGTCGGGTGTCGCAGTGCTTCCAGACCGTTCAAGATGAGGCTCCATTCAGATTGTCGCCGGACCGAGTCGAGTTCGGGGAAGATCACACGGATCAGCTCGACGTCTTCAGTCAACTGGATCGCTCGACGCCGATGCGGGTCGAGCAGCATTTTTTTAAGTTCCTGGGCAATTCGTTCGGAACTGACCACGATCAATTCCGATGCCATCGCTCGAATGGCATCAGCGGTTTCGGGGTCGAGTGAGAAGCCCAGCGTCGCGGTAAAACGGACTGCGCGTAACATTCGCAGCTTATCTTCCCGGAATCGCTCATGTGGATTTCCGATCGCGCGAACGATTTTTGCGTTGAGATCCTGTTCGCCGCTGACGAAGTCGAGCACGCGTTGCTCGACTGGATCGAAAAACATGCCGTTGATGGTGAAGTCTCGCCGCCGGGCATCTTCTTCGGGTGTACAAAACGCGACGGATTCAGGCCGGCGGCCATCGAGATAAGGACCTTCTGTTCGAAAGGTAGCGACTTCGACCTGTCCGCCACCCTGAGGTGCCAGCACCATGATCACGCCGAAACTTGCCCCGACAGCTAACGTACGTCGGTGTCCAAACAACTTGCGAACCTGTTCCGGCCGCGCCGTGGTGGCGATGTCATAGTCTTTTGCCTCGCGACCCAGTAAGGAATCGCGAACACAACCACCGGCAAATAACGCAATGTGGCCTGCCGCGCGCAATTGAAGGACAATTTCCAGGGCAAACGGATGCTGATCAGAAATTGCGGCCATGAAACTCCACTCTCACTACTCTCAAAACACTCAATTCGATCTCATTTTCGACAGCGATGAATCTCTTGAAGCTCTCTGCTGCAAATTTCGGGTCGCGATGTTCGTCGATTGCGGAAACCCACAGCAGGCTACTGGCCAGTAGAGATCCAGGCAATTCCGGTTGGTTCGCGGAGATTCCCGGTTTTCTCGGTGAGAATTCCCCAATACACTACCAATACACTACGTTGTCGGTGTCTCGTAACCCCGATGAAGAATTCGGAACCGAAGGCTGCCCCTCTTTATCGTCCTGTTTTCCCTTGAGTAAGTGAACTATGTGGATCAAAGTCTGTGGAATTCGTGACCGTCAGACAGCGCGTGAGGTGGCCCAGTCGGAAATCGATGCCATCGGTTTAAACTTTTATGCGAATTCACCTCGATTTGTGACTACCGATGAAGCGATGGAAATTTCGAATCTTCTTCCGGTGCGGATCGAGCGTGTCGGCGTTTTTGTGAATCACTCGATCCTCGAGATCGAAAGGATCGCTCAAAGTTGCCGCTTGAATGCGGTGCAGTTGCACGGAGACGAGTCGCTTTCGTTTGCGGCCGAGTTGCAACAGCGGCTGCCGGAAACGAGATTGATTCGTGCCTGGCGGATGTCGACGGAGGGATTAGCCGGACTGGCGCGGTATCTGGACGAGGCTGAAGTGCAAAAAATTCGCTTTGCGGGATGTTTGGTGGATGCACACGTCGCCAATGTTTTTGGAGGCTCTGGTAAAACGGTCGACTGGAACCTTTTGTCACAAGAATACCGGCAGGAAGACTGGCCACCGCTGATTTTGGCCGGGGGATTGCACCCGGGCAACGTGGCCGAGGCGATTGGGATGATTAAGCCTTGGGGGATTGATGTTGCCAGTGGCGTGGAATCTTCCCCCGGTGTGAAGGATCTTGAACGACTTCGCCAATTCGTGGCGAATGCCCGATTTGCGGCGAAAAAATAGGCGTAATGATCATCACCGGAAAAATCGGATCGACTTGGTCCGTTCACAGGGAATCTTCGTTAAATTTGAACTGAACGCTGTATCCCTTGTAACAAGTCTGCGGGAACGGGCCGTTGGCAACGGACGTAGTGGCTGCAATGTCCAGCATAATCTGCCTCATGGCGTTCCCTGCGAACGTCGATGACGAAGGAAGTCTCGTAAGGTGATCGGGGCCTCCTCGACGTTGTCCCGTTGCTGACGTGACTTCGGAAAGAAGTCTCAATTTTTGGTGATCTGGAAAAGATTTGGTTGCTCTCGTTACTTCGGCGGGCTTACAATCTTGGAAAGAGTCGACCGCCGTGATGCTTGAAGCAAGTGGATCTCTTTACGATCTGGTTTGAATCACTTTTTTATTGTGTGTGTGCGAAAGGAAACTCCAATGGCTCGCCGCCCAATCGCGTTGCTGTTTGCTTGTGGATTCACATCCCTGGCAATGATGGTTGCTGCATCGATTCCGCTGGAACTTTCGGCTGCCAGTAAATCGGCCAAGAAGCCGATTCGGAATCCCAAGTTTGACCCTGCTGCCGAACAGGTCGACCTGTTTGAAGCGGTCGACGCCAAGCAAGTCACTGTCAAGTTGGTCCCCAAGGATGCGATGGGGGGGACGGTGCTCATCGAGAATAAAACCGATAAGCCGCTGACCATTAAAGTTCCAGACGCCGTTGCGGGTGTTTCGATTCATTCGCAAATGGGCGGCATGGGTGGATTGGGCGGCATGGGTGGCGGCGGTGGCGGAATGGGTGGCGGTGGTGGTGGCGGACAGCAAGCCCAAGGTGGTGGCATGGGAGGTGGCGGCGGTGGCATGGGTGGCGGCGGTGGTGGTATGGGTGGTGGTGGCCAAGGTGGGGGTGGATTTTTCTCGATTCCCCCCGAAAAGGTGATTGCCGTTTCCTTTAACTCGGTTTGCCTCGAGCACGGAAAACCCGAACCTGGCCCCAGCAGCAAATACACGATTGTTCCGATTTCACGGCTCAGTAAAGACCCTGTACTTCATCAGTTGCTCGCGGCGGTTGGGACCGGCAAGGTTGACCCACAGGCCGCACAAGCGGCGACATGGCATCTCACTGATAAAATGTCGTTTGAAGAATTGGCCGCGAAAACCGAAGAGCACTTGGGTGAGATTGCATCGACCCCTTACTTTACTCGGTCTCAATTACTGATGGCCCAGCAGTTGCTTGCACAAGCGGAAGCACGAGCAGAGGAACTGGAGCTTGCCGGCAAGACCGAAAAGAAGACCGAATCGAAGCCTGTTTCCATTCGAACCGCGCAGCCTGCAACGAATTGAGATGGTGCTGACTGATTCTGGATAATGGTCAGAAATGACGAGAGACAAAAGCGGGCTTGCCCTGGATTGGTAAGCCCGCTTTGCATTTTGCCCTAGGTGAAAATCCGCAACCTCGATTCGTGATACCGTGGATGTTGCGTGAGAAGATCGTCACGAGGGTTTGTGATTGTGGAAAGGATTGAATTGTTCTATGCGGCCAGGTATTCGAGAGCACCGTTGCCCACGCTGCGAGATCCGCAAGCCACTTTGCTTCTGTTCGCATATTCCACAAATCACGCTGCAGACCCGCGTCGTCATCCTGATGCATACGTTTGAAGAACCGCTGACTACCAACACAGCCAAGCTGGTCAACAAAGCGCTTTTGAATAGTGAAATTCAGATTCACGGAAAAAAAGATGAGCGGCTGACTGCAGCAAGCCTGCATCAGACCGAGGGGCAATCACTGCTGTTGTATCCCAGTCCTTTTGCCGTTGAGCTTTCTCCTGAGTTCGTCGCGAACTTGGCCAGACCGACGACGCTGGTCGTTCCGGATGCCAATTGGCGGCAAACCACGAAATTCGTTCGCCGTGAACCGGCGCTGGCGGGGATTCCACACGTTAAAATTCCTTTGGGCCTGCCATCGGAATATCGCTTAAAAACGCAGCGTCATGAATCAGGGCTTTGCACCCTCGAAGCGATCGCCCGCGCGATTGGTTTGCTGGAGAGTCCGCAGGCCCAGCAAAAGCTGGAGTTGCTATTACGAGTGATGGTTGAACGGACACTTTGGACACGCGGAAAGTTGCCGGCAGACCAATGTTTAACGGCAGGGATTCCGCTCGCCGCCTTTCAACATGATCAAAAGGGTTTTCCGACGACGAACGGGCCAATTCGATGAGTTCAGAGAGACCCACCTCATCCCGCCAGCAGATTCCTGAGGAGCTCGAACGGTATAGCCGACAGATCCGCTTCCCGGAAATTGGGATTGCAGGACAGCGGCGGATTTGTGCCGCCAGGGTCCTTTTGTGTGGATGCGGGGCATTAGGGACAGTGCTTGCCGACACACTGGTTCGAGCGGGCGTCGGCTTTTTACGCATTGTCGATCGGGATTTTGTCGATCTGACAAATTTACAGCGTCAAGTCCTTTTCGATGAACAGGATGTGGCGGAGCATCTCCCCAAGTCGATTGTTGCCGCACAAAAACTTGCCCGCATCAACTCGCAAGTCACCATTGAGCCACACGTGGCAGATATTGACTGGCAGAACATTCGGGAATTTGCTCGTGATGTCGACTTGATTCTGGATGGAACCGATAATTTTGAGATTCGGTTTCTGATCAATGATCTCTCGCTCGAGCTAGGGATTCCCTGGGTCTATGCCGGTTGCGTGGGAAGCCATGGTCAAACCATGGCGATCTTTCCGCACGAATCCGCCTGCCTGCGTTGTATCATCGAATCCCCTCCTGAAGCGGGAGCCACGGAAACCTGTGATTCTGCCGGTGTCCTGGCGCCCGGGATTCACATGGTGACTGCTCTGCAGTCTGCATCGGCGTTAAAAATCCTGGCAGGACGAAAAGATCTGGTCCTGCCGCAACTGACAATGGTGGATGTCTGGGACGGAACGCTGCGACAAATGGATCTTGCCGGCTTGCGAGAACGAAGCGACTGCCCTGCCTGCTCAAAAGGCCGCCGAGACTGGCTGCACGGGAGCAATGCGTCCCGTTCCACAGTGCTCTGCGGCCGTAATTCGGTCCAGATCTCGCCTGCTCAACCCGCAGCACTTTCGCTGGATCAATTAGCTCAGCAGTGGGCAGGGGTCGGAAAAGTCACCAAAAATCCGTACCTCTTGAAGCTAACGCTGACGAATTCCGCCTATGAAATGACCCTCTTCCGGGACGGTCGAGCCATTATTCAAGGAACGGACGACATTGGAGTCGCTCGCAGTTTGTACACCCGCTTCGTTGGGGGGTGATTCTTCGCGTGCTGAACTGATCGCGGGGATCTGCTCAGATACGTAAAAATTGGCGGGAAGTACTGATGACTTCCCGCCAATTTTATTCCATGAGTGTCACGCGATGTAACCGTTCACAGCGAAGTGAGGGGAACAGGCACCGTTTTTCCAGCAAAACGATGAGTGAATGGTTTGAGCGATTTTGGGGATCTTCACTTTGTCGCGGAAAAATGAGCCAGTCCCCGAACTGTGAGCGGTTACCACGCGATCGTAATGGCCTGATCCGAAGATCGCTCTGGCACTCAGATCGCCCGAACAGATCAATCAGACAGATCGACCGCAAGTTTCCCGATTACAAGTTTCCCTATTAATAGCGAGCCAGGTCACCGGCGTTCTTCAGTCCCATTCCTTCCACCGCCTTCTGAGCTTCAGTCACCATGAATTTGAGTTCACTTCCCAAGGCGATGAATTGCCACCCTTCCGCAATCCGTTTGTGAGCGGCTTCAATGGTCTGGACATGAATACCGACGGGAGTGCCGCACTTTTTGCCAATGGCGAGAATCCGCTGCAGCATCGCCTCGAAGGCTTCGGGCGTCGGATCTTTTCCGTCCGGGGTTCGCATCTGGAACGTTAAGTCATGTGGACCAACAAAAATGGCATCGACTCCGGGCAAACTGTAGATCTCTTCGGCATTTTCGACGCCGAGCGGAGACTCGGTCTGCAGGACGACCAGAACTTCGTCGTTGGCTTGCTTGTAGTAATCGCCCGCCGTCGCATCAAAGTTCATGGCGTGCATTCCGCCTCCAACCGAACGGTTTCCCAGAGGGGGATACTTCGCTGCTGCGATGGCGATTTTGGCCTCTTCAACCGTATTCACCATCGGCACTACGATTCCATGTGCTCCGGCATCGAGAACCCGCTTGATGTGTGCGTGATCACCCCGTGGGACCCGGCACAAACAAATGCAACCGGCATCGGCCACTGCACCAAACAGGAGCCCCGCGTTATCCCAGCCGATCGGAGAATGCTCAAGGTCGACCGTCAGCCAGGGAAATCCCACGCGAGCCATCAATCGTGCGGCAAAAACATTGCCCAGTGACAACCAGGTCCCGACCTGTGGTAATCCCGCCTTGAGGGCTGCTTTGACCGAATTCTTCCGCATGACAACTTCCTGACCGAGAATCGAAAGTGAGACAAACAACGATTCAGTTAGTTTGCTCGCAATACCCGATTGAAGCAAGTCAGACGAACAGGTTCCCCACATAAACGGGAGCAATCCCATTTTGGATTGTTCGCGAATCCGATACACTCTTCGGCCGGGCGACTTTGTGTGAAAATCTTTCAGCGATCATTGTCGATGGTGGAAGAGTGTAATACGTCCGTGGCAAATTCTCGCAATAACCCAATCCAGACAACGGCATAATCCGGAGTCGCTCGTTTTGCTTCACCCGATTTCGACTGAGGAAGCTGTGCGTAGACTCCAATCACCTGATTCTCTTTGTTGAGGACCGGACTGCCAGACCAGTCCTGTTCGATGGTATTTGGCGAGAATTTGATCGTCAGCACATGATCCCTCGGTTGGCTTGCCACCGTAGCGGCCAGTCTGCGGGAGGGGGTTTCTTTCAAGGGGACCGCTTCCCACGTTTTCGGCGGTTTCGTTCCCAGATTCAGAAACGGAAACCCGACCATTGTGTAGGTCGTCTCTCGAGTGGTTTTCAGAGGCCGGTTAGCGAATGCCAGAAAGTTTTCCCGTGGCTGAGAAAAATCAATATCAAGCACAGCCAAGTTATACCTGAGCTGTCCAGCACGGGCGACAGCGGCTCGCTTTTCATTTTTGTTATTACTTTCCACCGCATATTTCGGATACGCAGGATGGATGCGAATTTTCTTGATCGCAAGTGTTTCGTCCTGTGGAAATTGAACGGCAACGGGATTCATCCCCTTTTTTTGCAGCGAGTTGATCACGGTGGCCACCGCAGCGGATGTTACCAAGTGTTGTGGCGAGGCGGCCCATGCCGTCCCCACTTGAATTCGTTGGGTCCCCGTCTCGTTTTGCAGGATCACGAGGAACAGGCTATCCTTCGTCACCTGAATCGCCTCTGTCGGTTCGCCTTTGCTGGAATCACCCTCGGCAATGGACTCATCGGGGTCCGCTGGATCGAGATTCTCATCTCCTTCCATCGCATCACCCGGTTCCGCGGGGTCTGTGTTGTCAGGATCTGACGGGTCGCTCATCCCGCCACCCTCATCTGGCTCCTGACCGGACGAGGGCCTTGATGTGGCGGCATTCGGCTCATTCGGCTTCGCTGTGGGACGAGGGGCAACAGGGGGAGAGGTCGAGGCGACGGCGGTTTGCGACGAGTTTGTAGTTCGGTCTACCGAATTTTGCTCGACGCCCGATGAAAGAGCAGGAACCCCGTTACCCGGTTGGTTGAAGGCTTTATACAGGGAACTGATGGTGAGCCAAACGACGAGGATGACTGCACCACCCCCCAAAGCACGGCCAACCACCGACATGATCCACTGTAATTCTTCTTGTTCGCTCGTACGACCTCCTCCGCGTCGAGGTGCAGGCTCTAAGTCGTCCCATGAGGACATTCGTTGAAGTACGGGAAGTTCCTCTGCGGTTTCGAGTTCTTCTTCCGGTCTTCCCGCTGGAATTTGACTTTTACTGCGGGGCTTTTTGGACGAGCGTGAAACGGAGGCATGACTTGGTTTCTCAGTGGCATCCTCATCATCGAGAAAATCCAGCGAAATGCCGGATGACGAAGTCGCCGAGGCGGACGGTGGGGATTTCACCGGGGCTTTTGTTGAGGATTTCACCGGGACTGATGGTGAAGAAGTTGGCTTGGTTGCGGGCTTGATCGCAGGTCGTGGAGCATCGTCTTGCAAAGACAGCGGAACATCATTGTCTTCGAAAAAACCCTTTGAGGGGGGGGAATCCACGAATCGAGGAACCACTGGCAAAAAATCATCGCCTGCGGGGACTGCGGGGGCCTTCGCAGCAGCGACCACCACTACGGGCGGAGCCATGTCCACTACGGTTGCCGTAGTCACATCAACCGCCGTTGTTGCCGCAACCGCAGGGGGTTGGAACGTGATGACCGGAGATCCGGCAGTCAAGTGAATCAGATCGCCCGGTTCGAGCCAGTGAACTCGACAAGCCTTTCCTTTGCCTACAGTAAATGTCTCGGACCCCGCCGCTTCCAGCAACCAGCGACCAGCGATTTCCCGAATCGTGGCGTGAACGGATTTCACGCCGCAGGACTCGTCAAACCGAACCGTGCAGGTTCCAGCCGAGCCCAGTGAAACTTGTTCTTCTGTGAAGGTCACCGGAGATTGTCCAGCAACGGCAATATTTATCGGCATATCAATATCGATCCTGAGAAAACGTGCCTGTGCGAAACCCACATCCATGCCACATCCATGCCACATCCATGCCGCATCCATGCCACCGCGACAAATGCCCGTGCTTTTCATTGCCTTTGCCGCAACGGCCACGGCACCAACGCTCAAATGCTTTCGATCAATCGGGTAACGTCTCACTCGGTAGCGGATTGATCGGTTTACAAAATCACTCTTGGAAGGGATCCTGATGCCTCGGATTCAATGGGAATCATCAGTGTGAATTATCACCGCTGCAAATTTCTTTTCAATAGACGTTTTGGCGTCAGGTTGAATCCAATGCAGTGCTAAAAAACGGATAGGGATTAACTGGACCGTGAGCGACGTCAGCACTGTCCCGGTTTTCCGCAGTCCCATCCGGTGATAGCCAAACTCCCCGATCGCCAAAACGCCCCCGGTATCAGCGAGCAGAATCAGATACCTCCTGACAGGAGTGTATTCCTGCCAGTGGAGCGTCACCAGCCGCAGTGACGAGCCCGGCAGGATGCAGACCCCGAGTCCCAGCAACCATTTGATATTCTCTTCTTGAAAAAACGCATCCAGCAATCGCAGCAGCGTGGATCGTTGTTTGACGAGTGGACTGTTACTCATGGCGACCTCAGCAAAAGCGGTGTTGAAGGAAATCACGTCTGGTAACTTCCAGAAGCGAACGGCGTACCAAGGAAAAAAACGCGAGGCGTTTTTTCCTGCAAGTCATTTAATCGTATGTGTTTGTATTCAGAGGAATATTTTTCAGGCCGCATCCGTTCCATCGATATCGCAGTGAAGCGACTGCAGTCGCCTGCAGTCGCTTCACTGCAGTCGCTTCACTGCAGGCACGAGTTCGATAACTGCCGGCAAAGCGGAATCGAGCTCTTCGCAAAGGGGATGAAAACCGTCGGGAGGGCTGCGAACCGTAGCCTGCGCCACTGGACCACAATGTTCGATCCTGCCTGGGGACCATACGCCAAGAGCACGACGATGATCAAACGCGCGATGACACCTCGGGTCTGTCATCGGCCCCGATTGACGCGCTTCTCTTGGAGGCGCGGAGAAACGGTGAATTTTACCATCGGGTACACGCCATCACCGTTTGACCAGTAGCCACAGGCGCAGGCGGGTCGGTGTTCAGCCGACCTCTTCGAATGTTGCTGGACCATAATGTCCGATCCCGCGTGGAAACCACACGTGAAGAGCACGACGATGATCAGGCGGTGACACCTAAAACGCCGAATCCTGATGAAAACCAACGAGGAGATCGTTTTTTGCAAAACGTCTGCTCGGAAGATCCGAGGCGAATCCACAGAAACTTGGTGTTTCACCAGAAAATCATTGAGACTGCGGGGGGGGCTGGTTATTTTGGTTCGAGAAAATCTCGTAAACATCCTTCCAGGTTCTGGCAAAACGAGTCCAGCGGAAGTTGATGAACGTTTTCTTTTGAAAAGGGATTCTGCAGTTCTGCCCCGATTTCATCCAGCGCCAGCATCGGAAAGGCAATCGAGGCGGTGATCAAGGGGGTCAGCCAAGTCGCTTTTTGTAAAATTCCAAACGGGAATGTGGCGAGAAAGAGGACCAAAAACTGTCGAATCACGATTGTAAAGGCTCGGAAAACGGGT
>CAMBQP010000158.1 GCA_945869955.1 Schlesneria paludicola DSM 18645 | reverse complement strand
GAAGTTTTGGCGATCGCTAGGATTGTTGCTGCTTGCGTCGCAGCATGCTGAAAAGGTACTGGAACGGACGGGTCTGAGGTTCCGCAGCGACCGGCTCGGTTTCCACCGATTCCCAGACGGGATGGCGAGTTTTTCCCCCCGAGAATGATTCTTGGTGGTCTTCCGTAGAGGCAGCGGCAGCGTGATTTTCCCGGCGAAGAGTGGTCAGGATCGGTGCACGCTCTGTCTCAAGAATTCCTGCCGGGCGAGCGCATTCGTGTGCCGTGTCAATCCGTCCTGTGATCCGATCGGTCTCTAACGGGTGATTCAAACCCGCGGCAAGAGCAGGGGAGCGATCCCAACTTTCGAGCGGGTGATCTTCGCCATGCTCGAAAGCCCGATTGGTCAAATCACCTGTACCGACGGAAGTCGCAGTAAGAGGCTTCGTCAGTTCCTCGTCGGTCAACTCGTCGTCATCCCTCTCCAGGTTGTGGTCCGTCAGATCAACTCCGGTGAGACGCATCACGGTTTCGTGATGACTGTGAACCCCGTGTCGTCGCGGATCGCTCTCGGGCAGATTGACTGACGGGAAGAGCAGGGGGCTGGAAACCTCGGCCACGACATTTTTTGAGGCAGCGAGCTGAACCTCGGTGGGTAACGTGGTGTCCCGATGTGGATGCGTGTTCCGGGGAGGTAAGTCCCGAGGTGGTGATACAGATGTTGGCGGTAATCCGGCGTCGATCGTCGCATAGCGATCGACAATCAGTTCCTCGTAGAACTCGACTGAGGATGATGAGGGCGCTGAGGGCGCTGAGGCTGCCGCTGAGGCTGGGAGCTGGCGTGACCCATGGTGGGCTGCGCTGGGTGGAATTCGAAATAATTCGATTGTTTGTCGCCAATCATCGCTATCGGCTTCGATCGGGAGTGTTGCAGTGGAATCGAGATTTGTCGGTGCGAAATCTGTGGAATCGCCGATGTGGGGGATCCCCGTCGGGATTGTCGTCCTTGAGGCGATCGTCTGTTCCGCAGAGACTTCGGCAGGAATGTCGTTTTTGCCATTTTGCATCAGGGAAGGTTGAGATACACCCGTGGAATCATCAAGAGACGATTCAAATGAGTAGGTCGCACCCCGTGCGGATTCGGTCGCCGGGAAGGGCTCTGCAAGCTGGTGACGGACCGGTTGCGGCGAGGAATCGACTTCGTCCAACTCGAAATCGCGATCGACGGAGAATCCGGCGTCGGTGGAAGCGCTGCGGCCCGAGCTGGCCGATTCATTCCAGTGAAGTGGCAATTGCCGCAAATCATTCAGTGCTTCGCGAATGATTTCTTCGCCAACCGGTTTTTGTTCGGCGACGAATGCGAGCAACAGTGAGTGATCCGCCAATTGGTTGATGCAGCGAGGAATTCCGTCACTGACTTGCACGATGAGATCCATCGCTGCCGGTGTGAAGATTTCTGCAGTGCGACCGCCACCCCAGGTGAGTCGGTAATCGAGATAGTCCAGCGAGGTCGCTCGATCAAAGGTGGGCAATGTGACTTGAGCTCGAATCCGTTGATTGAAGGCTTCCAGCGCGGGCTGAATCAAGTTCTCTTCCAACGACAATTGGCCCGCCAGGACCAGCCTTACCAGCGGGCGTCCCGCTTCGGCAAAATCGGCCAGAATTCGCAATTCTTCCAAGAGACTTTCCGGCAAATGATGGGCTTCGTCACAGACCACCACCAACGCCTCTCGCTGGGGCCGCAAGGCTCGAATCGCGGGGAAAAGTGCTAAACGTAATTCGTGTTCACTCGGGTGATGATACGCATGATTTAATTCGCAAAGCAGCGTTTGTAGCAGGGCTCGCCGTGTCAGAAAGCTGGCGTGACGCAGGAAAACGGCTTGGAAGCGACTGGTCAACTCCCGACAGATTCGCTCACACATCAGCGTTTTTCCGACCCCCGCCGGAGCCGTTAACACCGCAATCCCTTGCCCCTGCTCGATGCAAACCATGATCTCGTCCAGCGCCGCCTGGATGGGACCGGCAGACAAAAAGCACGTGGCATCGGGGGTGGCTGAAAAAGGCCGACGCTGCAATCCAAAACTGGCTTCGTACATTGGCAACTTCCATGTTTCCGCCCAAGTGGGGGATGTCGTCAGGAAACGGGAATCCTGATGGCATATCGATTCCTTTCGTCTCTCATCGAACAATTCACCCTGATCGCTTGAATATAACCGCTACAAATGGTGAAGAGTTCGTAAATGGAATTGTCACCGGCCAATTCCAGGCTGGTAGTTTGGGTAAGATTTGATGGCATTTTGATTTTGCAGAGGCTGGTGCTTTTGCGAGTGGTTTCAAAACACGCTAGAGTGTTCGTGGCGCGCGACCGTCGGTTGCGGACACTTCCAGACTGTGCCGAGCACGTGATGATGTTGACCAACAGACTTCACGGTGAATCGCAGACTGGTGCTCTCAGGAAAAGGTTCTATGTCTGAAGGACGAGTTCAGTTTCGCAATTTTGAAGATGTTCGCACGCTGTTTGGCCTGCGGGACAAGAACCTGCGTCGATTACGGGATGCCTTTCATCTCGAGGTGGTTCTCCGCGGCGAAGAACTTCATTTGCATGGCGATCAAGCTCAGGTCGATTTGGGTGTCGAGATTGTTTCCGAGCTTCGCTCGATCATCGAGCAGAAAGGTCTGCTGGACGAGAGCGATGTGGATCGCGCGTTGCAGCGCGGACAGTTTCCAGTGGAAAAATCGGTTGACGAGGTGATCGATGTCTTCCACAAGGCGCGGAAAATTCGCCCACTCGGTCCAGGTCAGCGAGAATACATCAAGGCGATTCGAGAGCACGATATGGTGATTTGCGAGGGTCCTGCGGGGTCTGGCAAATCGTATCTGGCTGTGGCGATGGCCATCAATGCGCTGAGGCTCGAACAGGTTCGCAAGATCGTTCTGGTTCGGCCCGCCGTCGAAGCGGGTGAAAAACTGGGATTTCTGCCTGGGGACATGATGGCCAAGGTCAATCCGTACTTGCGGCCCCTGCTGGATGCCCTCAGCGATATCCTGGACTTGGATCAAGTCCAGCGATATCTCGATAAGGAAGTGATCGAAATCATTCCGCTGGCGTATATGCGCGGCCGAACACTGAACAATACGTTCATGATTCTCGATGAAGCACAAAATACGACGGTCACCCAAATGAAGATGTTCCTGACACGAATGGGACATCATTCCAAGATTGTCGTCACCGGCGACGGTACCCAGACCGACCTGCCAGACCGGATCGAGAGTGGTTTGAATGACGCCATTCGTCGTCTGAGAAACATCCCGGAAATTGCCACGGTGACACTCGCCGGCGGGGACATCGTCCGACATCCTCTCGTCCGTAAGATTGTCGAGGCTTACGACGATCAGAATAACGGCCGCTGGGGTTGGAAAGCACCTGTCACGCCGATCCTGGTTCCCACTGCTGAGCCTCAGCAGCAGCAGGGGGCTGAGGCCACGGAAATAGCCCCAACCGCAATGGATTCGCAATTCGTCACTTCGACCGATGCTCCGTTAGCCCTTCATCGCGATGCGATCCAGGAAGAACGTAATAGTGATCACCCGGATGTCAGTACGCCACAAAACCCCGACTCGAACTGATTTTTCAGTCCGCATCGGTACTCAGAAATCGAAGGTATGAACTTTTTTTCTTTTCGCCGAAACCGACCATTGCGGTTGTCTGTTCACAAAGTTGGATTGACCTGGTCAGGTCGATTGGGTGAACAGCTGAGTCGCACCGATGTCGCGCTGCGACTGACGATTTGTCTGGTCGCCTTGATCGGTCTCGTCTTCGCACTGCAAAGCTGGCAAGCCCCCTTTCCCCATCGTCTCGGTGACGATGTTCCGAATGGAATGCTGGCTCGAACGGATTTTACTCGTGTCAATCATGACAAGTCCGAATTGGCCCGAATCGAGAGTATCAATCGTGAGCCTCCGGTGTTTTGCGAAATTCCGGACGGGTTCAATCGCCTGCAAAATCTTGCGGAAGACTTAGAGCGTCATTTATTGGTCGTCGTGGAAGTTCAACGATTCAGTGAAGTCTCGGCAGAAACGCGTGCAGATTTCGGCTGGATTGCACCGGGGCCAGCCGCCTTCGATCCGCAGACCTTGAAGTTTGAAGAAGAGTGGAACAAACTGCGGACGGCGATCGGACCGGCAGAAAATGCGGCGATCCCGATCGATGAAATCAAGAGCGAATTCTCGCAACTGATCGCGCCGCTGCTCAGCGTGGGTGTGCTCGAACTCTCTGAACTCTCACGTCCCCGACAAAAAATTCGATTGGAAGATGAGATTGCGGTCGTTGATAAGTCCGGCAACCAGCACAAACATCAGGCGGCAGACGCGATTCTGGATGAAGCCCTGAAAGCAACCGGGAGTGTGGGTGGGCAATGGAAATCTTGCAAGCTTTTGCTTCCCCTCCAGCCGATTCTCGAACGATGGCTCAAGAACCGCGTCATACCTTCACTGGAATTTGACTTGCTCGCGACCAATCAGCGAGTCACTTCCGCGATTGCCGCAACTCGCCCCGTGAAAGACAGCTATAAACGGGGGATCTTACTCGTCCCGCCGGGAAGCAAAATCACTGAAGAGTATCTGGATGTGCTGCATGCACAATATGACGAAATTGAGCGGAAGGTTCGGTTTCCCGAGCGTCTCATGCGCATGGCGACGGTACTGCTGCTCTTGATTGTGCTCAGTGGCTTGATCGGATGCTATCTTGTTCGCAATGAACGTCGTCTCGCCTCGAACGTCGGGCGTCTGTCGGTTTATCTGCTGTCAGTCACTTCCGCGATCGTCCTCAGTCGCCTGCTGTCGTTTGACCATTGGCGGGCCGAAGTGGTCCCATTACTCTGCACCGTCATGATTCTTGCTATCGCCTATAATCAGGTGTTAGCGGCGCTGACGGGCTTTTCGATGTCGCTGGTTTTGACCCTGGCGATCGGGGCAGGGGTGGGCCATTTTGTGGTCTTGATGAGTGCGATTGCCGCCGCGATTGTCCCCTTAAATCAGGTCTCGAACCGGATGAAACTGGTCAAAGTCGGTTTCACGGCAGCGATCACCTATTTGCTCGTTTCGCTGGGGACAGTGATTCTCGAAACGCAGCAACTGGGCCAAATCTGGGCGGACCCTGATCATCGATTCTTTCTGAACGGGCTGCGCGGCGCTGGCTGGTGTTTTCTTTCCGGCTTTCTGGTTTCGGGTAGCCTCCCCTTCATCGAAAATTTGTTTGGTGTCGTCACGGACATCAGCCTGTTGGAACTCAGCGACGTTTCCCATCCGCTCCTGCAGGAGCTGATTCAAAAAGCACCGGGAACCTACAGCCACTCGAACGGAGTTGCCACGATTGCGGAAACCGCCGCCGATGCCATCGGAGCCAATGGGTTGCTCTGTCGTGTCGGGGCCTATTACCACGACATTGGTAAGATGACAAAGCCTCACTATTTTGTCGAAAATATGACAGCAGGGCAGACGAGTCGTCATGAAAACCTGAATCCGGCCATGAGTGCTCTGGTGATTATCGGCCACGTCAAGGATGGTGTGGAATTGGGGCATCAACATAATTTGCCCGAACCACTGATTGACTTTATCGAGCAGCATCACGGAACGACACTCGTCGAATATTTCTTTCATGCCGCAACAAAACAAGCCGAATCGCAACCAGACCACCGTTTTGACGCCCAGGAATCGGCCTTCCGCTATCCTGGCCCAAAACCACAAACTCGCGAAGCAGCGGTGTTGATGGTCGCCGATGCCGTCGAAGGGGCCAGCCGGACTTTGGCAGAAGCGACCCCGAAACGCCTCGAGACACTCGTTCACGAAATCGCCATGAAACGCCTGCTCGACGGGCAGTTTGACGAAAGTACACTCACCTTAAGCGAATTGGCGATCATCGAAGATTCGCTCACAAAATCACTGATTGGGATTCACCACGGCCGAATCAAATATCCCGAACAAAAAACCGCTTGAAAACCCAGTCCGTCAAATGGCCAGTCCCTAAATTGGCCAGTCCCTAAATTGGCCTGTCCCTAAATTGGTCTGTGCGTGAATCGGCCCGAGCTCTCTGCAAGAAATCGGTTGTGAGAAACTCCTCTGAGCAAAATCTCTCGGGAACACGATGGGCTCACGACTCAGCACTCGTCCCCTGCAGTTCGCTCAGCCGCTGACTCAAGTACTCCACCGCTCCCTGTTTTTCGAGAAATGTGGCGAAGTCCTGAATCGCGGTGGGTGCCAGGACGACACTCAGAAATGGCTCGAAAAACCGAAGCAGTTGTCCGGTCAAAAAGTGCAGCGGGGCGGATGATTCCAGCATCATTTGTGCTGGAAGCACCATCTGCCGCCTCACAATTTCCCGGCAGACCGCGTCAATGACGGCAGCCTGAGCGGCCGTCGGTACAACAGGCCCGCTGACAGGGACCGCAAACGCATTTTTCAGCCAGGAAACTGCTCGCATCCGTCATCCACCAATCCCAAAAACAGGGAACAAAACCGCTCGACCTGGTCTCGCCCCTGATCACTCTCCTGCTCTCTGTCCTGATCACGATTTCGCGTTTGAAGACTTGTCTGTTTCCGCCAGAGCGGTTTGCTTGATCCCTTTCAGGTCGAGCTTACCGGTTCCCAGCAGCGGAATCTCAGCCACTTCAATGAAGCTATCCTGCGATGGAATCCACAGTGTAGGAATCCCGGTGGCGGCCAGTTCGTCAATGATCTGGCGGATCGGCTTAGTACAGGGCTTATGCAACACGATCAAACGCTCACCCTTTTTGGGATCCGGGATCGAGGTGACGGCCAAAAGAATACCGGCATCGGTATTGGCGGGGTCTTCCACGATGCGCAGCAGATTTTCTTCAATCCTTAAATGCGGCACCATTTCGCCACCAATCTTGGAAAAACGACTTAACCTCCCGGTGATCCGTACAAATCCCTCCTCGTCGACTAATCCCATATCACCGGTTTCATACCAGCCGTCATGCATCACTGCGGCGGTCTTTTCGGGATGGTTCAAATAACCAACCATGATGTTCGAACCTTTGATGCAAATCATCCCTTCCTTCCCCACAGGAAGGGGTTGCTTGGTATCGGGATCGATTGCGCGGGCGACCACACCGGGCATCGGTCGTCCGACAGTTCCCAATTTGGTTCCTGTTTGCGAAACCATCTGGCAACGGTGGTCAGCAATATTCACGCAGGCAGGCCCTGAAGTTTCCGTCGTCCCGTAACCTTCCGAGGGCTGAATCCCAAATTTTTCCCGAAATTGTTCGGCCAAATCCAGCGGCATTTTTTCCGCGCCCACCACGACCAGATCCAGCTTACTGAATTGTTCCTTGTCACACCGTTTCAGGTAGCCACGTAAAAATGTCGGGGTGCCAAACAGAATAGTGGCTCCATGCTTTTGAGCCAATTCTCCAATGGTCCGGGCATCGAGTGGATTAAAGTGAAAAACCACTTTTGCCTGAACACATAACGGCAGCCAGAACGCGGCCACATAACCAAAGCAATGGAACAGGGGTAAAACCCCCAAGACACAATCGGTACTTTTAATACTAAATACCTGGTCCGCCGCTTCAACAGTCGAGCTGACATTGTGCTGCGACAGCATCACCCCTTTCGGTTCGCCTGTTGACCCCGAGGTGAAGATGATGGCAATAATGTCATTCGGTCGAATCCGCGTGAGCCCCAGCATCCGCTCCAGCACCAGGGCGGGAGTCACATAGGCTGAGATTCCTGCGACAACTCGATCGAAATTCGTCACCTTTTCTTTGAGGTCTTCGATAAAGGTGTATTCGATGCCGAGATCAAACATTTTCTTCTCGAGCATTTTTCGGCTGGTTAGAACATGGCGCAGTCCGGCGTCTTTCGCACAGTGACGCATATCGGCTTCGGTTGTCGTGAAGTTCAAGTTGACGGCGGTCCGCCCAGACAACGTCACGGCCAGATTCACGATTGCAGAAGCACCGCTCGCCGGTAACAGGATTCCGACGTAAGGTTCATCCACGCCGAGCACATCTCGAATCAATACGCGACGCATGGCGAGCACCGATGCCAGCAGTTTGCCACCGGTCATTTCCATACCGCTGGAATCGGCCAGCCGAACCGAACGCAAGCTTTTCTTGCACGAGCGAATAAACATCCTGGCTGGAGTCAGTTCTTGTGATTTGGCCTGTTCCACGGCGAGAGCTCCCAATAGTTGAACGTGATTTTGGACTTCGTGTACCGATGCGGGTTGATGGAGTGGTTTCCCAAACAAGATCGAAACGGGATATCTCCACTTTTTTGGCCACTTCCAGAAGAATTTTCCACCGTGATAGCTGAAGATACTGCCCCATAATCCATGGAGATAGACCGGAATCACGGGGACATCGATTCCCTTGAGGATGCGCATCATCCCCGCCTGAAAGGGCTGCATCTGGCCGCTTCGAGTCAATCCCCCCTCAGGAAAAATACAGACAACCTGACCATCGCGCAGGGCATCCGAGGCGGTTCGTAAAGACAAAATCAGAGACTTCGGACCCGAATCCGCTTTGATCGGAATGACATCAAAGATTTTGGCAAGCCAGTTCAATTTGGGATTATTAACGTAATCCGCGAAAATGATGAACCGGATCGGGCGAGGAACCGTAATTAATAATAAAACGCCATCCAAAAAACTGATGTGATTCGGTGTCAGCAGCACGCCACCTGTTCGCGGCAGATTTTCCATCCCCGCCGTGCGCACCTTGTAAAGCAATTTGATCACCAGCCAGAACGCGAATCGAATCGTCGCCGTCGGCAATAGCAGGATGATGTAGACGGCGACCGGGATGGTTCCAAGTCCGGCTAACAGAAACACAACACTCGGTGAAATGTGCCAGACATCGATCATGAGATAATACAAACCCGAGATCAGCAGAATCCCCGAGAAGGCGAGAAAATTGGTCGCCGCAACCACCTGACCGAGATGACGTGGTTCGCTTCTGTGCTGCAAGTAAGATTCGAGCGGTACATCAAAGAGCCCCGCATGCAAACCCAGAAAAAAGAGCGAACCACAAATCACAAAAAAGGCGGTTCCTGGTAGGGAATGCCCAAACAAACCCGCCAGACAGAGCATGATGGACCAAAAGACGATCCCGATGGCACCGAGCGGTACGATGCCAAGTTCTACATGACCACCCGACCAGATACCCGCCAGCAAACTTCCTAAACCGACACCCAGTACCAGCATCATCCCCAAAAACCCGATCTGCTCTTGCGAAAGCCCGAGGTCTTTTGCACCGAGTTGATCGACGTTGAGTTGAGCGAGCGAGGCGAGCATCCAGAAAAAAGCGATCCCCAGTGAAGTTCGCAGCAGCGGGGTGTCCGCTTTCAATTTTTGCAGGGACTGCCAGGTTTCTGTGATCGGATTCCAGGGAACCGGTCGATCCGGATCGGCCGAGGCCACAACGCGAATCCCAAAGCTGATCATCCAACCCAAGAATGCCAATCCCATCACCGTCGCAATGGCCGGTAATAATGACGCGGTTGTGATCGTGGAACCAGGCTCAGGTTGTGCGTACGATGCAAGAATGTTTCCCAGCAAAAAGCCCAACGCCGCCGGGGCCACTGTGACTAAGCCCATGAATCCATTGGCTTTGGATAACTGCGGGGCATCGACCAATTCCGGAAGACAACCCGACTTCGCAGGTGAAAATAACGCGGCTAAAGCACCCGTCAGAAAAATGACCCCAATTAAAAACGTCATGTTACCCGAAAAAATGGCGACAAACCCCAACGCCATGATCAGAATTTCCGCCGTTTTACAGACCCGAATCACCCAGGCTTTGGAAAAACGGTCCGCCAGATAACCGGCGGGACTGGAAAGCAAAATGAACGGAACCGTAAACGCCGCCAATCCTAGCGAGAGTGCTGCGGCTTGACCTAAGATCGGCTTGGCAATCGGCACGACCAGCCAGCGGAATGTATGGTCGTTTAAGATTGTGAGGAACTGCACCAACAACAGACAGGCAAAGCTGCGAGACCACAACGGTTCTGACTCCACAACTCGACCTTCCTGGTCAATCGGCAAGCCAACTGTCATGTTCTCTGGTGTCGAGTTCTCTGGTGCCATCTCGCCACCGGGATCATGGGATTCGCGATTCGCTTCAGCAGACGATGTCATTTTCAGCAGCTACTTTCACGCAAAATCTCGTGCACGGATTCCATCAGGGAACCAAATTCAATTGGTTGATCCGTACACTATTGCGTGATACCCGTCATTTGAACAGAGTATCAGGTCCCCTCTGGATCGGACTACGAACACGAAAGAACCAACTTCGACGCAATCCGTTCCCGAATTTTCCTCAAGAAAACCTCAATCAGACCCCATTTCGGACAAGAACATCCGGAGACAAAACTTCCCCCTGAACTCAACAGACCACAAATACAGAATCAAAAAAAACGCTTTGCCGGAACAGGCAAAGCGTTTTTTGCAGAGAATCGCAGATTTTACCAACCAACGAACATCAAACTCAGATTCCCATCCGAAGGTCAAGCATCCGATCCACACAGACAAAATCAACACGGACAAGACAAGCGAAATTGACAAACAGGAAATCCAACCGTCCGCAAACTAAACGGCAAAACTGCTGCCGCAACCGCAGGTCTTCTGTGCATTGGGATTGTTGAACTTAAACCCACGACGATTCAAGTCGTCGATGAAATCGATTTCCGTCCCGTCCAAATGCAGATCGAACCGCTTGTCGACAGCGAGCTTGACGCCGTGCTGTTCCGAGACAAAGTCTTTGGTCGAGTCATGTTGCTCATCAAAATTAAACGCATAGTCCCATCCGGAACATCCACCCGCGCGAACACCAACTCGCAGGACAGACTCCTCTGGAACCTGGCTTTCAGCACGGATTCGCTTAATTTCTTCGGCAGCTTTTTCAGTCAACGTTACAGCCATAATCAATCTCTCCTTGGAAATTGGCAAACTTGGATTCGGTCAATCCGCCTCAGATTATAAGCAGTCAATCTGTCGAGGCAAGATTGACGCTGGTTTCAATTCGTTCCAGCTCGGGTCGACCCCATTTGGATTCTCCCCGAACCTTCACACCGTTTATTCTATCCGATTTGTCCATGAATCATCGATCTTCAATCCCTGCAAAACGGCGATTTGGCCAGAAGTTCAGCGATTTTTCTCAAAAATCGTGGTACCCACAGACGATCCGATCAAATCGAGTGGTATGAATAACCCAACTGAGAGATTCTGCGACAGTCAACCCCACCGGTTTTATCAATCAATTTTCCAACGTTTACACAAATTAGACCGTAAGCTTGGCGTCCATTCACAACATAGAAAAAACGCAAACCCAATCACTCATCGGGTTTGCATCAAAAAACACCCATGAACATTCTGTTTTCACGCGAAGTTTGGGCAGAGACCGTTTTATGGAACGAGCATTGCTCACACAATGGGATCTCAGGGGACAAGGGATCACAAGCGACATAGGGACTGGGCCGATCGCGAAGTTTGTGAAAAATCGTACTCTGATCGGCACACCATTACTCGCTTGCATTTGCGGAATTTATTTTTTTAAAGGTAGGGAAAATGGCAGCGGTTTCGCATCTTGAGGTCTATCAGGCGGGTGAGCTGACCGTCATCGGTTTTGGCGGGCGCGAAATCCTGGATCAGATGAACGTCGCCGAATGTCGAGATGAGCTGGTCGAGCTGATTCGGAATCATCACTGTAAAGTTCTGGCATTCGATCTAACCCGAGTGGCGTTGATCCCAAGTGGTCTGCTGGGACTGCTCGCCTCCATTCGGAAACAGGGTGTCGAAGTCCATTTGTACAACCCCTCGACAGATATCCGTGAAGTGCTCGAGATCACAAAACTCGACCAGTTGCTGCAGATCCACGAGCTCGATATCTCGTTTTAGCCCCTGTGGATTTCCTCTCGACATTCCCCTTACCGCTCCGTTTTCAGATCGGTAAGGGTTCGTTTCGCGACTGGGGAAGGGGAGGCCCCCCCACCCTAAACCTAGTCAACTGCGGGACATTGCCGTCAATTGGCTTACACCTTACACCTGCCCGCTGCCGGCTGACTGCCCGATTCCGCCAAGTATCGCCATCCGTTCATTCCGCAGAAATCGTGAGCCACCCCGCATCGGTGGTGAGCTCAACAATTCTCGGAACGGAAGTCTCTACAGGCCAAAGTTGGGTTGGTAGTGTTCGGCTAAACGAAAGCGTTTTCAAACTGGCGCTGATTGCACTGGAAATCAGTCCTGACGCCAAGCCAAAGGTCTCGCTGGCCCCCGCTGGGTCACGGGAAGTGACCCGAACTTTCCCCGCCGTCACAACAATGTTTTCTCTCGTTAGTTCTGCTTTAAAAGGGATTTCCACTTCGAGCGGAGGGAGCAGGTCTTGACCTGCTGGCTTAAATTGGGCGCGGAGACTGAGCACAGCCGAACCATTCTCAAATCGGATTGACAACGGATCATTTTCGTCAAACTCAATATCGGTCACCACCGCTTCCAATCCCGCCAATCCGTTCGCGGGGGGAGCGTCCCCCTCATCAGGGGTCGGTTCAAGCTGGTACGATGCGAATAAAGCTTTCAATTTCCGATCGGTGGTTTTCAGGCCCTTCAGACCGCTCTTTTCAATCAGTTGCTTGCATAAGGTTTCGTGAACCCTGACATGGACCCCGGCACCATCGCCTGCTCGTGCGTCTTGCCAACCCAACGTTGGTGATGGCGAATCGGCCGAAAATTGGGCCGAATAATGCAGTGAGGTTTCCGTCGTCCAAACCTGCTGCTCGGTCGGGAGCAAGTCTGCACCTTTGAGCCACTTCAGCACCTTCTCGTCCCATTGCTCGTTCATGGAAGCCAATTGCTGATCAATCGCTCGGTCAAATTCCGGGAAAACTCGTTCCGCAACCCGTTCTCGCGCGATCGCCTCGGACTGGGGCCGGCGACGTTCCGCTTCCCGATAGGCAATGCGATTGGCAATCGCCCCCAGAGGGGTACCGGTCAACGGCGTCATGGCACCCAGCGTCTGATTGCGGGCGCGAACAAAAACCACCGCATGCCGGGTTGAGAAGCGTACCATATCAAAAAAAACCTCTTTGCTGGCGACGAATTCCTGTTGACTGGCCACATCCACCATCGCTTGCCGGGTTACCCCCGTCGTTTCACTTTGCGTTGTTCCATTCAAGATGAGCGAAGCGAAGAGGGTTTTGGGTGCTGGGTGAAGATCCAGGCGAACTCGCGTCGCAGTCGTTTGATGGCCGGAAACCTGCGCCCCAAGTATAAAATCACGCACCTCCCCCGGCGTGGTTTCGTTGCGAGCGACGATGCGATTCAAAAAATTTTCACTGACCGAGAATTGCAGATTGCCACCTCGTCGAGGAACGTTCTCTTGAGCGAGAACCGCCTCGGACTGCATCGTGATCCCCGTTCTACCGGATGCCGTTCTACCGGATGCGGCTCTGTTGGATGCTGCCGCAGGATTGACTCGGATGTCGCGATCAAAAGGGGTCGCTGAACGAAGAATAAAGGGGGCTGCTGGTGAGGCTCCTTGCGAATTCCCGCCGTTTTGAGGGGGAAAATCGAGCACGGGGTAAATCGGGGCCGAACGAGGAGGATTGGGGCGATTCGGGCCTGCCAGCGGCAACGCCTGCCCTGCGGGTGAGGCGGCAGCGAGGCGACGAGGGGGAGCGAATCGACCACTGGACTGCGCCAAACCGCTGACAGTCGATCCGAGAAAAATCAGTATCACGAATACCACAAGACGCGGTTTCTGGCATTTGGTGTTGATGAATCCATTCGATAACATGTGCAAGCTCTCCTAACGGTGTCTCGCGATAACTGCCATGTTGACAACAACCATATTTTCGCCATTTCTACCATGGCGAACCGAATTCCCTCAAGCCGATTTCGCAACGGTTACCAATGATGCGGTGATCCACGACGCGGGCATTGAGAACGCGGAACGGATTCCAGATTTCTCTGCACTTTTATTTTCCTTGCGGATAATTCCCTTGCGGAT
>CAMBQP010000157.1 GCA_945869955.1 Schlesneria paludicola DSM 18645 | reverse complement strand
CCTTCATTCGGGCCAAGACTCGTCCCATCCTTGTTGACGATATCTGCCACGACACCCGGCAGCGGTCGTGTACAGCTTCCCGGTTTGGTCGCTGTGATTCCCGGCAGTGGCGAAATCATGATGCAACCGGTCTCGGTCTGCCACCAAGTATCAACGATCGGACAACGCTCCTGGCCGATCACCTTATGATACCACATCCAGGCTTCCGGATTGATCGGCTCACCGACCGAACCGAGCAATCGCAAGCTCGACAGATCGTACTTGGCCGGCCAATGATCCCCCCACTTGATGAAGGCGCGAATGGCAGTTGGGGCGGTGTAAAAAATGCTGACTTTGTATTTCTCGATGATTTCCCAAAACCGGCCGTCGTCGGGCCAATTCGGTGCCCCTTCATACATCACCGTCGTTGCCCCGTTGGCCAGCGGACCATAGACGATGTAACTGTGACCCGTAATCCAGCCAATGTCGGCCGTACACCAATAAGTGTCTTCTTCTTTCAGGTCAAACACCCATTTTGAAGTCATCATCGTGCCGAGTGTATAGCCCCCGGTCGTATGCATGACACCCTTTGGTTTCCCCGTACTTCCCGAAGTGTACAGAATGAACAACGGGTGTTCGGCGTCGAGTTCGACCGCATCGCAATCGGCCGAGACATCCGACATCAGGTCATGCCACCAGTAGTCCCGATCGGGAACCATGTGTACGGGCATGCCGGTTCGTCGGACCACGACCACGCGTTCGACCGTCGGCGACTTTTCCAGGCTCTGGTCAACCGCCTGCTTGAGCAGAATTTCTTTTCCCCGTCGCCAACTGCCGTCAGCCGTTACAATCAGTTTGGCCTGTGCATCATTATTTCGATCGGCCACGGCATCGGCACTGAAACCACCGAAAATGATGGAATGCGTCGCCCCAATGCGGGCGCAGGCCAGCATCGCGATGGCCAATTCGGGAATCATCGGCATGTACAGGGTGACGCGATCACCGGTCGTGACGCCCAGTTTCTTCAGGACGTTGGCAAACTTGCAGACTTCGCGGTGCAGATCCTGGTAAGTGAGGACTCGCGTATCTCCCGGTTCCCCTTCCCAAATGATCGCCGCTTTGTTCTTCCGCCAGGTGGTGAGGTGACGATCCAGGCAGTTATAGCTGGCATTGATTTTGCCGCCGACAAACCACTTGGTCTCGGGCATCTCACCCTGTAATACATGATCCCATTTCTTGAACCAGTGCAGATTGTTTGCCAATTCCCCCCAGAACGTGGCAGGATCGTCTTTGGCCTGATTGTACATCTGCTGGTACTGGGCTTCCGTGCTGATATTGGCCTGTTTGACGAAATCGGCAGGAGGAGGAAACGAACGTGTTTCTTGCAGAACGCTTTGAATGTTTTCCGACATCGATGCAGCCTCTGAAATGATAATTGTGCCAACCAGAGCAAAAAGGGTAATCACACGGTGATGGTCGAGGATTAAACACGGATTCTCATAAGAATTCCATGCCACAAGCATTGATTGATGCTCAAAACACCCGTTTTTTCGAGCTCAACCCCCAAAATCGACCGCAAACCACGACTGACGACGACTGTTTTGACGACTATTGTTTGGCTTTGAGAAACGCGATCAGATCCGCCAGTTGCTGTCGGGTTAACTGCGTATCCAGCCCCGCGGGCATGACCGAGACGGTTCCGGGCCGAATTTCTTCAATCTCGGACCGCAGAATCCTTGCTTCTTCCTTGGCTCCTGTCACCAGCGTGATTTCTTCAGGCGTCTCTTTCCGCACCAGCCCGTTCCACTGCTTGCCCGAATGGGTCACCACCAGCACCGGTTCATAACTGCGGACAAAACTGACGCTGGGAAAGACCAGTGCTTCAAGGAGATCTCGTTCCGTCCGGATCTTACCAATTCGTGACAAGTCCGGGCCGATCGTTCCCCCTTTGTAACCCATGGCATGACAGGCGGCGCAGGCGGCCTTCTCACTGTTGAAAACGAGTTGGCCACGACGAACGTCGCCACCCGACAGGGAAGAGAATAACTCGTTCAATTTTTCCTGCTGTCGACCCGCCTCGACATTGATGGCGGCGTAGAGATCTTCAGCCACCACCTGGACCGTCGGTGGAAATTTCGCCAGTCGCGCTTTGACCGCATCGACACGCAGGCTGGTCAGAACCGGAGACTGCTTGAGCGCCGCAACTAATTTCAATCCGACCGCTTCATCCGCACAATGCTCGAACGCACCCAAGAGGCGGTTCAATTCGAGCGGCCCTACTTGCGGAATCGCATCGACCAGCGATACCAACCGGGAATTTTCCAGCTTTGCCCTCACCAGCGCATCAACCGCCGCCGACCGGGTACTTACACTCGCCGTTTCGCTCAGATGATCGGCCAGCAACTGAAAGTGCTCGGGAATCGTTTGTGTCACCCCTTCCGGGATCGCCGCGAGCGCTTCGATCCGCACGGGATCGGGGAACTGGGGATTACTGGCGATTCCCAATAAGGCATTTTGCAATCCCTCGGTTGCCGTCGGCAGAGTCGCTTTGGGGAGTGTCACCGACCTGACAACACCAATCGCTGCCGGAACCAGTTCGGCATTCCCCTCGACCAGCGTACCGATTAACGGTTCAATCCATGACGCAGGCAATTCTTTCAGGCCGGAACGGTGCATCGACGCCACGGCGATTTGCCGCGAGGCCAGCGATACCGTCCCCCCCTTGTTATCAACTTGCCCCGCCAACAATTCTTGAATCGCGGCATTTCCCGCAAATTGTGCGAGTTGCTCGATCAGCTCAGCTCGTTCCTGATCTGTGAGTGCAGGAGCCACAAGCCGTTGCCGTAAATAGTTCGCTAGAGCATCACCCCACTCGGCATGCCGACCGACCAGCCACAACCCGGTTTCGCGGAGCAGCGGCTCTTTGGATGTCAACCAGGGGACAACCCGTTGGGGATCTACCGTACCACCGGGCCGCTGATCGTTTGCGATCACCGCGATCCGCTGCATCATCGAGGTCTGGCTGCTTACCGCCACGCTTTTCAGATCGACCGGAGCCCCGATCTCGATCAAGGCATAGGTAATGGAGTGTTGCAAGATCCGATCCATCGACGAATCCGCCGCTGCACGGATCAGGTTGGGAACCACCGAAACCTCTTCGAGCCGCCCCAGTCCTTCGGCCGCCGCGCGGCGAATGGCGGGTGCAGGATCTTCAAGAGCGGTTTTCAATGTTGCCAGTCCCTCGCGGTCCTTCCACAAGCTGATCGAACTGAGTGCGGCGAGTCGCACCGTCAGGTCACGATCGCTGACCCCTTTCCTGACGACCGTCCGTGCTTGAGGGTCATCAATCCGCGTTAAAGTCCAGACCGCATTTCGCCGCTGTTCCTCGTTGGTCGAAGTTTCGATTACCCCCTTCAAGTCGGCTACTGCTGCCAAGCCTCGTTTCGCCAACACCTGCATGCTCCGCGAGCGGACTGCAGGTCGAGAATCCCCCAGGTGTTTAACCAGGTCGCCGGTGCGAGGATCTTTCCAGTTCAGCCGCAACCCACGCGGGTCGGCGACTGCCACCGCCCCCTTCCGCCGGACTCGGTAAATCCCGCCGAGAATATCCGGCTTGGTCAATTGCGATGTGGGGCAACAAAGAGTGTACCAGCCCCCGGTATCACAGATCACCAAGCTTCCGTCGGCATCTTCGAGCACGTCGGTTGGATGAAAATCGAGATTGTTCGAGACGACAAAGTCTGAATTTGTCGACTGAAACGTCGCCCCGTCCCGCTGAAGTTGATGTCGTGAGACCTTGTGCATATTGAACTGACAGGCGAACAGGTTATCGCGGAAATCGTTCCCAAACTGGCTCGATTCATAGCGGGTCAATCCGCACGGGGCGGCAGGACCCATGTGAACCAGGGGAGGCATCAAATCCCCGGTTCGGGGGTGAAAGTTGGTGACATCATGCACCTTTCCATAGACCCCGCCGTAAATGGCATGAATCAGCCCATCCCGCAATCCGCCACCCGGACGTTGCAGAAATGTAGTGGTAAAAATTCGTTCCCCCCCTGGCATGAAGGCGATATCAACGGGATTGTCCATCCCGCCGGTCATCACGTTTTCGACCAAACCTGTTCCATCCGCCCGGCGACGAAACAGATGGGCAGCTTTGGTCACCAGTTGACGTGGTTTCGAGCCTTGTGTCCCGACGGACGGTGTCCCCGGAGACGCAGTTCCGTGGCGCGGCGATTGATCATAAACCTGCTCGGCAAACGCCCCTTTGCACCAATAGATAAAACCGTCGAGCCCCAGGTAGGGGCCATGCAGATCGTTGGCACAACCGGTTAGGGTTTTTCCTTCGAACCATTCGGTCCGCTGATCTGCAACTCCATCCTGATCCGTATCCGTCAGCTTCCAGATACTCGGCGGAGCCGAAACAAAGAGCGAACCGTCGTACCAGAGTGTCCCCTCGGGAAACATCATCTTGTCGGCAAAGACCACGCTTTTGTCAAAGCGGCCATCCCCATCGGTATCTTCCAGGCGGACGATCCGGTGCGTCCGGTCGATCAGTTGCTTGTCCGGTTTGTCATTGGAACCTGATGAATCGGCAAAATACAACCGCCCCTGTTCGTCAAAATCGGCCGTAATCGGGCGATCGACCAAGGGGGCTCCCGCCACCAGTTCAATTTCGAACCCATCGGGGAGTGTGAAGGTATGCCCATTTAAAGAGATTTCGACCGCAGCACCGGGGCGAGCCCAGATCGCGATCGCCATCAACCCCAGGCAGAAAAGGTTGCCAAGTTTGCAGGGGGACGCACCGCTTGTCATCTCGAATTCCTTATTTGCACACCTGATTTACTCAGTGGGGGGCTGACAGACAATTCCACGACGAGACCCAGCAACCCCCATCCCACCGCCTGTTCTATCACTCTGTTCTAATGCCCAGTCCATGGCTCGTCGAGTGATCGGCGGCGAATGTCTCGATCGAGACCCGTTTTCGCTTATGCCCGTTTCCGCTCGCTATCGTGGCGATTCCAGCAGCAGAAAGAGGATATTATCAGTAAAACCCGGGTCTCGAGTCAGCCCCAGATGATCCGCGAACAGAAAGTTGACATTCGACCACGCAATCGGCGAGACGAGTCGAGGGGTCCATTTGACTCCGACAGAATAACGCTCGTCCATCAGGGCACTCGGCCGACTGACTCGTCCATCCCCCGGCTGCCACGCGGTGACCGTCAGTCCCCCCCGATAATCGACACGAAACTGAGTCGAAGTGGGATGCGCATCGCCAGCAATCAAATGGATTGATGTTCCCGCCGGTGGCTTGGCGGGGACATCAAGAGCCTGATGAAAAGCCTGTGCCCGATTCAAGCACTTGGTCAGATGATCGTAGGCGACCTGTTGTCGGACGTTCGGATCACTGATTCCAGGCAACAGGTCTCGCAAGACGATCTGCTGCCGAGGGTCCATCAGCCCCCAGCGAAATTGTTGCCAGACGCGTGGATCCATGATGTCGACATGGCGACGGTCACCCTCGGCCACAATCGGCCGCTGTCGCGTTCGGGGGAGCAATTGATACAGCGCCGGCATCGTCCCCAAAATCGCGGATTCATACCGGGGTAAAAATCGGGATAAGGTCTCGCCCTGTACCAGGTGAGCCAGTGCATCCAGCGAGCCGGCATTGGGTGTGGCAATCATCACGAGTCGCGAGACATGCTTCGCCCCGGCCCAGGTGACTGTGGGAGCGGTGCCATCTTCGGGCAAATCCGCATCGCCATATTCCAGGTAGTACCGGGCGATCAGCCCCCCCATCGAATGGGCGACAATATCGAACCGGACGGGTTCGAAATCTTTTCCGTGACGTTCATGCCGTTCGGCTTCGACATACGCCTTTTTTTCGAGAATGAACTGATGCAGCAAACGTGCATTTTCCACATTGTCGCGGCGCCAGTCGTAGGCAAACTGAAAGGAACTGTAACTTTGGTCGGCATAGTGAATTTCCCCCTGTGGGGTTTGATCGTCGCGATACCCACCCACCCCCAGCGTCGTTAACAGATCGTGATAAGCATTAATCTGAAATGGTATCCCAAACAGCTGCACATCCAGCGTGTCCAGTGTTCCGGCGGGCTTGACTCGATTCGTCAATGATGCCAGCGATGCACCGGATTTCATCCGCAAAGCAAGCAACTGGGCTCCGCGAGCCGACGCCGGATTAAGGCTGTCTCCGCCAAATTCACCCCAGACAACTTGCCCCGTCTGCTCGTCAATCAGTCGCGACCCCAGCACACCAGGAATCACAATGATCGGATTGCGGTCCCGGTCATCGGACTGCGCCGTTCTCCCATAAATATGCCCCAGATCCGGCACCGAAGCGGTGCTGCGGGGGCCTGTTGGAACACTCGCTTTCGATTCCGTACTGACAAACGACATGTTCGACGAATTTTCGACGGGTCCGGGCGAAACCACCGCCGGAACCTGGCCTGGCGCGAGGGTTGAAACTGCGGTTTTGAGCGACCTGTCGGCAGCGATCGATTCCATAGGGGCCTTCGAAGCGGATCGATCGGCAGGCAAGACGCTGTTTCCCGCCAGCGATGAAAACGTCGAGTTCGACATGCAGCCATTTAAGGTGGCCATGCCGATCCAGAGGATGCCAATCGATCGAATCAGAATCGCCATCCGTGGCATGATTCTCGCCTCTTATCACTCGCTCAAACGGGTAGAACAACAGCGGATTGCTGGCCAAGCTTTCTCTTTGCGAGCCCAAGCGGACCACCAGACCCGCAAACCGGCAGTATTTGCCGGGGGAGATTAATCAAAACGATCAAATCTGCACAGATCAACGCGAAAAGATCATCGCACGGGTGGCAAACCAGAGCTTTTTCCACTTGGGGATCGACACGCGTCGCGAAAAAACGTCAAATCGCCGATGTTCGATCTCGTGCAATACTGCTTGATAGATGTCGATCATCGCTCGTAAAATTGGCTTGCCGTCCGGTTCGAGATACGGCAGCAATTGCTCGGCCCGCGCGTAATACGACTTAGCACGCTCAACCTGAAACCGCATTAACTCCTGAAATGGCTGGTTATTTCGCCGTTGCCGTAGATCCTCTTGCGAGTAGCCAAATCGAACCAGATCTTCGTGGGGGAGATAGAATCGGCCCTGATCCGCATCTTCCGCTAAGTCTCTGAGGATATTCGTCAATTGCAGGGCCAGGCCACAATCGATGGCCAGCGGGATCGCGCGGGGATCCCGGTGGAAACCCCAGATATGAATACAGCAGAGTCCTACCGCCCCGGCAACGTGATAACAATAGTTTTCGAGATCCGCGAATTTGGCCATCGAGACGGGATCCAGATCCTGCTCGACACCATCAATCACGGCAAACAGGTATTGCGGCGGAATCTGGTATTGGTGGACCACGTCGGCAATTGCCAGGTGTGCCGGGTGATCGGAAAACGTGCCAATCTCGCCCGTCCGAGGGGTTTGTTTCGGAGAGAACGCCCCCTCAGGCCTATGAATCCGCAGCGTTGGCGGGGGGTGATGCCCATCAACTTCGGGGCGAGTCGATGCCGCCGCGTCGCTTTCGTGCCGTAACAGGTAGCGGATCGATTCGCGCCAGGCGGTGAGCTGTACACGCCGAAGTTCGAGTTCAACAGACTCGTCGTCGCCAAGATCGTCGGTAATCCGATTGAAAGCGTACAGCGCCTCCATCGCTCGTCGTTTCGCTGCCGGCAGGGTCAGAAACGAGAAACGAAAATTGTGGGCCGTCCGCTGGGTCAACTCGCGGCAATACTCAAAAGATTGGTTCAAGGACTGCATCTGGGCTCATCATACCGGCACCCTCATCCGCAGCGTTGATTCTGCAACATGGACGAGAACCCCGGAAAAACGTGTAGGGGAATCATGGAGGACAAGGAATCATCGAGAATCGGTGATGTTGACCGAATCAGTCCCGTTTGAAAAGGATTCCGCCCCGATCGGAAGGGGACCAGGTCAAATTCAGGCCAGATCGATCTGATTCGCCAGGCGATCAACATGGCGATCAAGCCGCTTCGGTTGTAATTTCCCATCCCCCAGTTCCAACGGAGGCATCTCAGGCGAATTCTTGCCCAACAAATCATCCCAGTTCATGCCCGCACTCCGGGCATGTCAAGCCAGATTTCATGCAAACTCATTCAATTGCGGGGTTTACTCAGCACGCCAGAAGCGTCGAAAGCCGATCGGACGGTCGCGTCCATTACTTGTGTCAGTGTTGGAGTGAGGGGTTGCGGCAGTTAACGTTTTGTAGCTGAGAGAGGATACGGCGAAAGAGCGAAGAAAAGAGCGAACGAGAAGCCCCCTCACCCGACCCTCTCACCCGACCCTCTCACCGGAGTACCGTAGCGAGGATTGCGGCAAAACAGTCGCTTGATCTCCGGCTCGAAACACCAGTGTCGGTTCCAGATGCTGATTCCCGATTTCAATCGAACCCTCCGAGTCCACCAGCGAAAACTGACCCTGCTGCAGGTCGAGTACCGTGATGTCGGCGATCGCCCCTGGCTTCAGCGTACCGAGTTCGCCGGCACGCCCGAGAAACCGTGCTGGAATCTCTGTCGTTCGACGAATCACCTCGGGAAGTGACATCCCCAGGTGTAGGAACTTGTCCATGGTTGTCACCAGATCGAAAACCGGGCCATTGAGATTGTAGTAATGAAGATCGCTACTGATGAAATCCGGCAAAACTCCCTGTTGCATCAGGCTTTTTGCCACACGGAAGTCAAAACTGGAGAAGCCATGCCCGACATCCAGCAAAATTCCCGTCTCCAGCTTGCGACGAATTTCCGGTAAAATCTGGTAGTCACCATCGACCAATCCGCATGCTTTGCCGTGATAACAATGTGTCAGCACATCCCCCGGTTTCAACCTCTCTAATACATGGTTGATGCTGAGTGTGGAATTGGGGCTATGCACCACCAGCGGCAGACCAACCAGATCGGCAGCCTGTCGCGCCAGATCAAGCCCTCGGGCTTCATTTCGGCCCCCTTCTGCCAGATTCGCTGTGCAGCGAATTTTAATCCCCACGATCACATCCCGATGAGCCTCGACGACGCGTCTGACGGTATCGAGATCGCAATAACGCAGGTCGTGCAGTT
The DNA here is from genome assembly GCA_945869955.1 of Schlesneria paludicola DSM 18645. Classification (GTDB taxonomy): domain Bacteria; phylum Planctomycetota; class Planctomycetia; order Planctomycetales; family Planctomycetaceae; genus Schlesneria; species Schlesneria paludicola_B. Next base: position 4,905 of record CAMBQP010000157.1, on the reverse strand, counting down.
CTCCGAGCAGCGGCGGATCGCCCACACTGCCGATTAATCCCTGTCCGGCAATATGCAACAGTGCCAGCACGCGAGTTTGTGCCTGGTCGATCACAAACTGCCGGAATCCAGCAAAGATCAGGCCCCCTGCCGTCCCAAAGTCGAGAGCCGTGGTAACCCCCCGCGATAAGCAACTCGAATCGGATTCGATCCCAAAATGGCTGACACCGAGAAAGACATGCACATGAAAATCAATGAGCCCCGGTACGACATATTGACCAGCCACATCGACCACTCGAGCAGCGGAGGGGGCATCTTGACCAGGATCGAGAATCGCGGCGATTTTGCCATGGTGTACAACCAGATCATGTCGACCGTTCAAACCCTGCGCGGGATCGATGACATGCCCACCACGAATCAACAGATCTTGCATGGTCCGCTTCCTACGATCTTGAACGGGATCCCCGCCGGATCAGATCCGCACAAAAATTTTCTGCCTGTAAAGCCAATACACAAACAGCCAAAAGCAGACCAGAATCAGATTTGCCTCGACCAGCGGAGCGTAGCGGTCGCCGCAGATTTTGAACAGGTCTTCGTTGATGTGACGCTTGAGCACATCCGCCGTCCAGCCACGCAAAAGTTGCCCTGACAAGTAAAGAACCATCGAATTCATCCCGGCGACCACCAAGGGAAATGACCAGGACTTCCATCCCAGTCCATCAACGATCCCGTAAAATCCCGCCAGCATCAACACTGTCCAGCCCGTACTGAACAGTGTCCAGCTCGGTGTCCAAATCCGTTTCACTAACGGACAGCACCCCAGCGCCTGCCAAACCCAGCCGAGTCCCAGCAGCACTAGCCCCCACAGCAGCAGGATTGAGAATGTGCGGGCCCGACTGCAGCCTTCCCGACGAATGAATTCACCCGCAATCAATCCAAACAGCATCGTAACGAAGGCGGGGATGCAATTCAGAGTTTGATAACCACCGCTATTCATGACGTAAACTTCGGGGCGGGTCACCAGGCGATACAGCCCCTTTTGCCACAGGGTAACCCAATGCGGGGCGTCGACCGGTGATGGCTGGGGTGATTCACCGGCCACCTCGGTGTCGGGAGCTGTGGGGATGACCGTGGTATTCGCTGGCGGTGTTGTGATTCCGGCCGATGCGATGGGGGGCGTCGCGGCAGGAAACCGATTCAGCAACCAGGAATCAAAACGGGAAGCCGGGTTGGCATTCTTCTGCCAGTGAGCTTCAAACCCCTGCAGTAAAGGCCAGTTTTCCGGGAGACCAATTTCCTGCGGATTTTCGACAACCACCACGGGGCTAAAAGCAAACCAGGCCCAGTACCCCATCAGCACCGAGACCACCACAAAAAGCTGCGTCCCCAAGCGTTGATTCCTGAGCAGGAAGAGAAACGGGTAGCCCAAGCCAATCTGTGTTAATACATTCATGAAGGTGAAATTGGTTGTCGGCTTGCCGGTCGACGAAAGAAAAATCCCTAACAAAATCAGCACAAAGGAACGAAGCAACACATGCCGCGTCAACTGACTTGTCGATTGACCCGTCGCTTCCCGTCGAGTTAACGAATAGGGGACTGCTACCCCGACCAGGAACATGAACGAGGGTTGAATTAAATCCCAAAACGCACAGCCGACCCAAGGAACATGATCAAACTGATAACCGAGTCCCTGCATGATTGTGCAGTCGGGGAAATTGCGTGAGGTGGCAGCCAGACCAAAGCCGTTGGCTGCCAGGCAGATCATCACAAACCCGCGATAGGCATCCATCGAAACGAGTCGAGGACTCGATGTCGTCTGGGAAATTCCCGTCGTCACCACGGTCATGGCTGGCTCCGGGATGTTGCAATCCGGTCATGGTCGACCAACCAGAGGTTACGGTAATGAACGGGATTCCCATGATTCTGCAGCAGAATCGGCAGCGGATTGGGCCCCTCAACACTCCCCCCTCCGGTCTTGTTATCCAACTCCAACCGATCATGAATCAAGACTCCGTTGTGCCGCACGGTGATCACCGCTTTTGCCAACCGCTGACCATCTGCAGAAAATTGAGGTGCCTTAAAGCAAATGTCATAGGTCTGCCAGCGCAGGGGTGGAAAGCTCATGTTGAGGTTCGGAGCTTTGAATTTGTACAGCGAACCACAGTCGTTGAACTGCGGTTGCAATCCAAATGAATCGAGCACCTGAACTTCGTAACGCTTCTGCAGATAGAACCCGCTATTACCCCGCCCCTGACCACGGGCCATCGGCATATAGGGGGTCCGGAATTCGCCATGCAGCGTGAAATTCTGATAGGTTTCTTTGGTCTCACAGCCAATTTCCAGTAATCCGTCCGCAGTCACTTTCGCATTGGTCAATCGATCCGTATTCCGACCATCAAACAAAACGATCGCATTGGCAGGTGGTTGTTGCCCTAACGTTGGGCTCAATCGTTTGATCGGCTGGAGAAACCCCAGTCGGTTTCCGCTCGAAGTCTTCACCACGCCGGCATACCCCGCCTGCAGTAGCACGACCAAATCTTCGCCCCCCAGAACCACTTGGTCGCCCCCCCAGCCTCCGGTCAGTTTCAATTGGGGGGAACCATCGAATCCATTTCCGGGGAGTCCCCCGCGGTAAATCAACGCCTCAAACTCCCCTGCACCTAAAGCCACAACCTGCAACCCGATGGGCCGACAACATCCCGCCAGCAGCACGGAACCGGCGTACTCACCCTGGATGTGGTAATCGAGATCGACTTGAGCCAGGTCGGTGACCCCCTTTTTGAGATCCTGAGCATTCAGCAGGGGGCTTGCCGCGCCAGCGGCCAACACCAAAAAACAAAGTCCAGTCATGAGGCGTCGCATTGTTATCCTGCTTCTGTTCTTGGGTGTTTCGGGTCGTGATTAAACGGTGGGAACTTCAAGCTGATTTCGCTGGAAGGCTGCGACCAGCGCGGCGTCTGCCACGCTTTCACACCCTTCGATTCGTGCCACCAGTCGTTCATGTTGATCAACGAAGTCAATATCGCACCGAATCAGCTGGTGTGATCCCTCACGCAGGGAAATGACAATTCGGACCCCTGTTTGCGGGAAAACGGGTCGATACTGTCGATAGCTCGAGATCGCACACGGCAGACACGGCTGGCCGCGCATTTCCTGCGACCAGAGAATGACCGCCTGCAGGGCGACATCGATCGCCAGGGGATCCGCCAGCCAAGTTCCGCGAGTCGGTTCCGACATCCAGTTTCCTGGCGCGGTGGCCGCCCCGGCTGTCACAACAATTCCGGCTGCCGAACAGCTGTCAATCGAGAGCAATCCCTGGAACATCGGGCCATGAAACAGCCGCTGATCGTAAGCCGCAGCCAGGTTCAACGAATATTGATCACCCCTTGCCGCCAGCATCGGTGACGGGACCACAGGATAGCCTGCTGAGAGGACCACCTGTCCCCCCGCGTGTAGCACCTCACGCCCTTGAGCCTGAACCACCAGTTGAACCCGGGCGGTAAAACGAGACTCCGTACGAATGGTTTTTCCGAGCAACACCTTCAGGCGAACTCGATCATCGGCCCCCAATCGAATCCCCTGATAGACTCGAAACTCGTCAAATCCCTGCAATTCAAGGCCCGGATTGAGATGGATGGCGGCATGTGCCATCCATTCAAGAATCATAGCCACAGGCAAGACTGCTTTGCCGCCGATCACATGTGATTCCAGAAATGGATACTTCGCCACGTCGAGATCGAGTTCCAATGCCACTTTCAGGTCGTCTCTTCTGTCACTGGTGACAGGGCTCGCCAGTCTGAAAGTCGGACCGGATGTTGCCGATATGGAAATTTCCGCACCCACGGAGGGCTGTGATGCCGGCAAGGAGGGATTCACGGCAGGGCTTGCCTTACTCGGACGGATCGGGGCACCGCTGGTGACAGACCCCGTCGAGGAATCGCGATGCGGGGCGAGCACCAGAATTTCCACAGACTGGCTGTCGGTTTGCTCAAACTCGCTCACAAGCAAATCAGCTCCCGCTTCGAGTGGAATTAGGCCGACCCCTTCGGCTGCGAACAGTTTTTTGAGTCCCCCCTGGACCATTCCACCATCCCACGGTCCCCAGTTGAACGAAGCGACACGGCATTGCGGATAGTGCAGAGAAAACTGCCGGGCCAGTTTGTTCATGACTTCGTTTGCGATCGCATAATCCAGCTGACCAATGCGGCCGAAACGGGCGGTATACGATGAGAACAGACCAAGCAGACGCAGTTCCTGCGGGTCGACATGATTCAGGATCGAGGCCAAGCCGTGGATTTTGGTTTGATAGACACGGTCGAATTGCTCTTTGGTTTTGTCTTCAATCCTCTGATCGGCCAACACACCCGCACCATGGATAATGCCACGGACTGGTCCCCACTGATGCTGAAGTTGCCTCAGCAGTGGCCCCACAACGGCGGGGTCGCGTACGTCAACCGCATGATAAGTGACCGAAGTTCCGAGCGACCGAAGTCGATGGAGCTGTTTGGCAATTTCGCGTCCAGAGAGGATCCGTTGAGTCTCGGCGGCGATTGCTTTGGGGGTTGTTCCCGCAGCGGCTCGTGAAATCAGCCCTTGTCGGAGATCCCCTTCGTTCGTGAGTCTGGCGAGCCATTCCGGTTCCGGAGCCGGCTCGGGACTCCGTCCGAGAATCGCCAATCGCGGCTGCCACGCTTGGGCAATTGCAAAGGCCGCCTCGGCGGTGACACCACGCGCTCCACCACTGATCACGATCAAGTCTCCTGGCGAGACCGGTCGATCCTGCAGGGGACGGTTCGGCGGCATTTCCCGCGTTTCCAGTGCATAACAACCTTGGGGAGTCACCCCCACTTCAACCGGCCCTTCATCGAGTAATTCGGCAACTAAACGGGTTGCTAAAGCTTGGTTGGAAGGCCAGTCGGGACTGAT
>CAMBQP010000156.1 GCA_945869955.1 Schlesneria paludicola DSM 18645 | reverse complement strand
GCCAGCCATGATCGGCAGCAATCGAGACCGTTCGCGCTGGGGATTCTTGATCGAGCAGACTTCCTGGCTGGAAATCGATGGCAGCACGGCGAAGATCATATCCGTACTGCATATTGCTGGCGAACAAAGACCACTCGGCCTCGAGATCGTGGCGATCCCCCCCAAACAACGCCTCGAACTGCCGGGAAAACTGTTTGCCTCGGGTAAAAGCACTGAGCTGCTGGAATCGGTCGTGATAGCGAGGATGTGAATCCAGAAACAGACAGAGCCCCCACGACCAGGCATAGGGATCGGGCACTACAAATTGTGCGGGAACCAGCGCCAGAATGGTCGGGATGGTTGCCAGCTTGTTGGCGGCAACATCCTTGCGCAACAGTGAAATTCGCCCAAACCCCGCAAACTCTTCGGGAGATGTCGGCATCGTGCGAAATTCAGTGGGGGACCCCGAGACCTGCCGATGCGCCGCAAAATACTCAGCCATCCCCTCCAGATACCAATTCGACGCATCCACCCCAGGCACAAACGTCATGTAGCAATGGGTTGCTTCATGAATCAGCAGATGTCTGCGGTAATAATCGAACTCTTGTTCACGCATCCAGAATTCGTTTCGACGCTGGGCCCCATGCTCGAACGTAAAATCTGCGGGGACTAATCCCAGTCCTCGGAACAAGGCTTCGTCCTGCATGAGATAACCGGAAATCTGAAAATCACGACCGGCACGATCCTCGGGGAGCGCCCCAAAATAATCTTCCCAAACGAGATAAACCTCATCAATCAACTGCGGAAGTGATTCCGCTTTGTCAGCCGGCAGATCAGTGTACAGACGCAGACGCTTGGATTCAAAAACCTGGATGCCAACCGCTGCCAGACGAGCCGTGTCGTGGGGAATGCGGTCATCATCAGGACGATAAACGGGAACCTCGACAGGATCGGGATCAGGATCGGACCGATTGGTGACACTCGGTGGGTCCTCAGCCGGATGCTCAGGATTTCGAGGGTCCGGGGCGACCTGGGCGCTGTTGGTTGTCGGAACGGCGGTCGCGGGATTTTGATCTACGGGAACGAGTGGTTGCTCACGTTGACAGGCCGATAATCCAAGCAGAATGACCAGCCCCATTCGAGTGCTTCGGCCGGTTGCTGCAGGAACGAAAGGCATCGATCAACTCCGTGAAAAGAATGACCCGTGATCATAACGAACGGAAAACACGTCGTCATGCCATCCGGACAGGACACGCTTTGATCAGCAGGTTTCACTCGGTCGACGACGAGAGGTTTCGAGGATTCCGAACAGGATTGGCAGCACAAACAGGGTGAACAGCATGCTACTGATGACCCCGCCAATCACGACCGTCGCCAGTGGCCGTTGAACTTCGGCTCCTGATCCCTCGCTAGTGGCCATCGGAATAAATCCGACGCTGGCGACCAGCGCGGTCATCAGGATGGTTCTCAAACTGTGGACCGAAATGTCAATGACGCTGTGCGGTGATTGCTGCGGAACATGCGGATCCTCAATCGTCGGTGGCTCGTCGTGAGGAGTCGGTGATGAGGAATGCGATTCCGGTTGGGCTGCAGACCACGCAGAGGCCAAAATCATGCTGCTCAAGACGGAAACTCCCGAAAGCGTGATGAAGCCAACGGCGGCAGAAATCGATAAGGGCATTTCGCGAGACGACAAAAAAAGGACCCCGCCGACGCAGGCGAACGGTACGCTGGCAAAGACGATCAGGGTTTCCGGAATGCGGCGATAGGTGAGATACAGCAATCCAAAAATCAGGCCCAGAGCCAGCGGAACCACAATCAGCAATCGACGCTGGGCTCGCTGCATGTTCTCAAACTGGCCACCCCATTCGACCCGAAACTGATCTTTCGGCAGCTCAACTTTTTCGGCCAGTCGTTGCTGTGCCTCGGCGACGAAACTGCCGACATCACGGCCACGAACGTTGCATTGGACCGTGATTCGACGTTTTCCCCATTCGCGTGTAATCATTTTGGGACCGCTCAGCCGTTGAATTTTGGCCACACGGGACAGAGGGAGTTGTTCACCACCGGGAGCGAGCAGCAGAATGCGACCAATCGCTTCGGGGTTTTCGCGGAACGAATCTGGCAACCGGGCAACCAACGGAAACCGCAATTGGCCTTCCACCACTTCGCCAATCACTTTGCTGCTGATCGACTCGACCACATCCAGGACGGACCGCGCCGAAATTCCATAGCGAGCGATCTCATCCTGCTCGAGAGAAATCCTTAAAATCGGCTGTCCCGTGATTTGTTCGATCGTTAAATCCCGGCACCCTCGTACGGACCCCAAGAGTGTTTGCAATTCTTGAGCTTTGGGAATCAAGGTGCTGAAATCATCTCCGAAAAGTTTCAGGGCCACGTCAGCGCGCACGCCGGAAACCATCTCGTTAATTCTCAGCTCAATTGGCTGCGTAAACCAGGTGATTTGCCCCTTCAGGTCGTTGACCTCATGAACCATCTTTTCCACAAGCTCGGACTGGGTCCGTCCTTTTTTCCAGCTCGAACGGGGCTTCAGGGCCACGAACAGATCGGTGACCTCGACATTTCCCGCATCCGTTGCGACTTCCGGTGACCCGACGCGACTCCAAAGATGCGAAATTTCATCAGGAAAGGTTTCCAGCAACAGCTTCTCCATCGTGGTGTTCATCGCGGCCGATTCTTCCAGACTTGTTCCCGGCGCGCGAAGCACACCAATTACCAGATCACCTTCCGACAGCCGGGGAACGAATTCCGACCCCAGTTGCAGGGCCGTTTTCACGGTCAATCCGATTCCTGCGATCGCGATCAGCAAGACAAAAATCCGGTACCGAATCGCCAGACCGAGCACAGGCCGATACAGCTTCTGTGCGAAACGAACCAGCCAAACCTCTTTCTCCTCGACGTGGCGGGGCAAAAACAGACTTGCCAGCACAGGGGTCAATGTAAGGGAAAGAATCAGCGATCCCATCAGGATGAAGATGACCGTGATGGCCATGGGCCGAAACATCTTCCCCTCAATCCCCTCGAGTGTCAGGATCGGCAGATAGACAATCATGATGATCAACTGACCAAAGACCGTGGGAATACGAACCTCCGCAGCGGCATCGCTGATGATCTGCAATCGCTCGGCAGGCGAACAGGGGCCTCGATGAGCCAATCTTCGAATGATGTTTTCAATCACGACGACCGAACTATCGACGACGATTCCAAAATCAATCGCCCCCAGACTGAGCAGCGAGGCGGCAATTCCTGCGGACCACATTCCACAGAATCCAACCAGCATGGAAAGGGGAATGGCGGCCGCGGCAATCAGTCCCGCACGGAGATTGCCAAGCAAAAGAAACAACAGCACGACGACGAGGTAGGCCCCTTCACACAAGTTGTTTTTGACCGTTTCGATCACCCGATTCACCAATTGAGTCCGATCATAAACCACATCCATGTGGATTCCGGCCGGAAGGGTTTGGCGAACTTCTTCATATTTCGCCCGCAGCCGGTTCGTCACCGCATAACTGTTCTCACCCATCAACATGAATCCCAGACCCAGTACAACTTCCCCTTTTCCATTCGCGGTGACGATCCCACGGCGCAATTCATGCGAGACCACCACGTCGGCCACATCCCGAACACGAATCGGGACACCGTCGATCGCGGTGATGACAATCCCGGAAATCTGATCGACATTGATCGTCCGCCCCACACCCTGAACCAGTACGGAATCGCCGGACTGCTTGATGCTCCCCCCGCCGACATTGAGATTATTCTCTTTGACCGCATCGAGAACCTGGTCAAACTTTAACCCATGCTTGACCAGACGCACGGGATCAAGTCGGACCTGGTACTGTTTCTTCAACCCGCCCCAGGAATTGACTTCGGCCGTACCTGGTACGGTTCGCATGGTCGATTTGATTTCCCAGTCGTGTAAGGTTTTGACTTTGGTCAAATCGCCATCGTCTGCCGAAATCACATAATGAAACACTTCACCAAGCCCCGTGGAGACGGGACCCATCTCGGGCCTGTTCATCCCCGCAGGAATTTCGACACCCGACAGTCGTTCGTTGATGAGTTGCCGAGCAAAGTAAATGCTGGTGCCGTCCCGAAAGGTCGCGATCACCTGGGAGATGCCAAACTGAGAAACCGATCGCAGAGATTCCAGACCCGGCAGCCCTCCCAACGCCATTTCGACGGGAAAGGTGACCTGACGCTCGACCTCTTCAGGAACCAGTGCTGTGGCAACAGTATTGATCTGAACTTGAACGGGTGTCGTGTCCGGAAACGCGTCGACATTGAGAGAGATTGCCGCCAAGTAGCCGCTGCCGGCAATCAGAGCGGCCCCAAACAACACCAGCAACCGATGACGCAGTGACCAGGCGATGATAAATTGAAGCATGAAATTTGAGCGGCCTTAATGATTGTGTTAGCTAGGGGGTTGCAGCAGCCACGTGATTCAACACCCATTCCGATTTCAGAATGTGACACCCTTTCGCCACAATTTCGAGCCCAGGATGAAGCGAATCGGATTCAATCTGAACCCAGTCCCCCTCACGAATCCCCAGCTTGACATCACGCCGGGAAAATCGCAGTTCACCGGTTTTGGCGAAGATCATTGGCTGATGATCTTCGTGTAAAATCGCTGCAGCAGGAACAACAAACGCTGAGGGAGTTTCCTGTAAAGTGATCATGCCGATACCAAAAGTGTTTGCACGCAGCATGCGGACTTCCTGGCCAGCAGTTCCTGATTCGTTGGTCACCAGAGGATTTTCCACCTCGCAGCGAACTCGTAAGGTGCGGGTTTGTTCATTCATTTCTGTACTGATCCAGTTAATCGTGCTGTTCAGTTCCTGATTCAGGCCATCAGGTAAAAATCGGACCGACTGACCGGTGACCAGCTTCGCAGCGTCTTCTTTGGGGACATCCAGCTTCAGCCACATTCGCCGTAAGTCAGCGATTTCCAATACGGGTTTACCCGCTTCAACCATCTCCCCAAGAGCCGCATCATGATGTAACAGCACGCCATCAAACGAGGCGGTCAGAGGGAGCAAGTTCGAGGTCGTCTGCAGCGGATCAAGTTCGTGGGAAATGGACGCCGGCAATCCCAGAAAATGCAGCTGCGCGGCTCGCTGTGCATCGTTCATTCCTTCGAAGTCAGTTTTGCGAACATTCAGCCCCATATTGATTAGCGTCTGCTCGGTATTTTGCAGGCGAATTTTCGCCTCGCGAACCGCAACACGCGCCTCACGGACTTGTCGCTCCGGGACGACTCCTGTCGCCTTCTCGAGCGACGCCAGAATTTCTGCTTTGGATTCGGCATCGACGAGATCACTGAAAAATCCCGCTTTTGCCCGACCAACGTCAACGGCGTCAATAATGACCAGCACGTCCCCGCGGCGAATCGCTTCCCCCGGTTGTTTTAACACCCGCCAGACCGTGCCGGAAACTCGGGCCGAAAGACTAGCATGCATCCGTTCGTCGTACGTGATCACCCCGGTAGTTTTCACCTGCTGACGCATCGATCGTTGCTCGAGAGGAATCGTCTTCACACCCGAGCGCTGTAGTGACTTCTCGGTGGGAAAAGAAACTTCCCACTCAAGAGGTGTTGATTCGACCAATTCCATCAAAGGAGCTGACTCGTGCGAAGCGGGATGCCCGGAATGGGGCTCGCTTTCATCATGCTTCGTAATTCCGAAGGTCCAGTGCGTCCCATGGCCAGCAAAGCCGACTGCCAACAAACTAAGCAAAATGCACAAATATTTAGCGTTACTGAAGAAGGTTGAGAGTGCCGATTTGCTCGTCAAACGGGTGGTCGCAGATTGCCAGAATTTGGTTGCCATCCTGTATACTCCTTGGGTTTCCGACTCATTTCTCAGTGATCTTCGCGGATGGCAGTAACAACCACCCTATCGATGAGACTTGAGCATCGTCCCTTACGATAATTTAAGTAAACGAAGCAAGCAAATGGTGCGCCAAGATCGCGGTGAAATGCAGAATTTCACTGACAACCAGGATTTCAGCAACCGCACGCAGGCGGTTTTGAGGGAAGTCAATCACCGATCGAAAAGGCATTTTTTCCCTAAATCGTTTTCCATGCGACTGTTATGGATTCCCTCAAATCGAATCACTTCGTGATGCCGTTCGGTTGCGCGAACTTTACCGGTCAATGGCAAGGAATCGGATGCAGCGAGCACTGCTTTCTCTCGGCATTCGTTTGGGGTCGGACTGACAGCCCGGCGATCTTGGGGCGGGTCCGATCCAGCAACCACACCTCGTTGTGCCGACGGTATCCCTGTTGAATAAGAACCACCATCGACCCCCTCACCCAATCGAATCGGAACATTGTTTGTCGGGGCCAGGACAATTCCATGCAGACGCCGATCTTCCTCTGCCCGCAGGTGCTGTGCCACGCGGAAAAGATTCCGTGTGCAGGGGATCTGAACGTGACAAATGCAAGAGAGAATTGTCGTTGTCATGGCAGCCTATTGCTTCCAGGGACTCAATGCGATTGAAAGATACGGACAGATGCGTGAGCTTGCATGTCTGGAGGAGGTTTTCATTGAGGAACGGGCCCGATGGGAATGGTTATGATCCATTCTGTCGAACTTTCCGATTCTTGTTGAAACAACGATTGATCGGACCGAACTTTCCGGCCACAACTTCTGCATTCCCGGGTGCCGATACCAAAACAGACTGTGTACGAGGTCTCACGGTACGAGCCTCATTCGGCAAAGGAATTCCGAATGGCTGCGATTGATCAATCGTGTGTCTGAGAGAATCTGACAATTGCTTTTTGCCTAAGGGATTGCAACAAGCCACCTTAACCACTGCTGGTACGTGTGGAGTGATCCCGGAATGAGTCGTTTGTCAAGTTCGCCACACCTGATTCAGCAGCATCTTCGCGGGGTTCCTTCCAGCCATCCGCAAGACCAATTGCCACCCTGGATCCTGAATCTGCCGGGGGTTCAGCGAATTGTCCAACGGATTGGACTGACAGAATTTCGCCGTCGACTCTTCCATATGTCACCCGCATTGCTTCCCGTTTGGCTGCCGCTCATTCCTCATCAGGATACTTGGGGACCGATCCTGATGAGCGTTCTGCTGATCATGACCGTGGTGACGCTGCTCCTCGCGATCGTATTGGGACCAATCCTCATGCGAAAAAACGAAAGTACCTGGAAGTTCGCGGTACTGGGATACATGCTTCCCGTCGTGGGGGCTCTTCTGGCATTTCCGGGCCGCGCGGAATGGGGACTGATGACCCTGCAAATTCTGGCTCTCGGAGACGGGTCCGCCACGTTAGGGGGAATGATGATTGGGGGACCAAGACTTCCCTGGAACCGCAGTAAAACCCTTTCCGGACTCGCCTGCTTCACCGTCGCAGGCTCGCTGGCAGCCACTTACAGTTTTTGGGGTGAAGCCCGTCCAGGCATCGGAGTCGGAACCGCATTTCTGATTTGTTTTGCTGCTGCAGTTTGTGCCGGAATCGTCGAATCCCTTCCGATTCGATCCAACGATAATCTCCGCGTGGGAGTGACTGCTCTGCTGGTAGGGGTTGCGATGACTCTGCTTCTCGTTTGAGTCCTTTTTCTGCCGGATTCAAACGTTTCCCATGTTTTCTTTCGACAGGATCAATCGATAGTTCCTCTCGGGGAGTGGACACGCCGAGAAGCCCTTTTTTCGTCGACCCCGTCATCCGTCATTGCGGATGCATCGTGTTTGAGAAAACATGGCAGGATACGGTTGCCCAACGGATCGGTCGGCGGCTCTCACATCGGATTGATGCCCGGGCTGAGAATCAGGAGGTTTCGTCACCATGGCCGTCGGATTCACCACAAAGTTCACCAATACGTCGACAGGGCGGCCTGCCAGAAAACCGATGGCCGTGGTTTCGCGGCCCGGTCTGAATCCCCAATTGAAGGCCTTGACGAACTCGGAAAAACTGATCACTGCGGCCGAAGTCCGAAGCCTCAAAAAAAGCTACGGAAATCATCTGGCGGTCAAGGATGTCAGTTTTTCGATCCGTCAGGGGGAAGTTCTGGGACTTCTGGGGCCGAATGGGGCCGGTAAAAGCACGACGATGATGATGCTGGCGGGATTATTGGCACCGACCGACGGTGAGGTTTTGCTGGCGGGTCAGCACTTTGACGGACGCAACCATGATCAACGTCGACTGTTAGGAGTTGTTCCCCAGGAATACGCGATTTATCAGGAACTCAGCGGCATCGATAACCTGATGTTTTTTGGAAAACTGTACGGGCTGAGTGGACCGAGTTTGAAAACGCGTTGCGATGAAGTTCTCGAACAAATTGGACTGGTCGAGAGTGCCCGCCGTCCGTCGGAAACCTATTCGGGTGGTATGAAGCGACGATTGAACTTTGGCGTGGCCTTGATGCATCGTCCCTCCATCCTGATTCTGGACGAGCCAACAGTCGGTGTCGATCCGCAATCACGCTCGCACCTGCTCGATTGTGTCCGCAGCCTTGCCGCAACGGGTGTTGCGGTCATTTATGCCAGCCACTACATGGAAGAGGTTCAATCGATCTGCCAACGCGTGGCGATCATTGATCAAGGGGTCGTTCTGGCCAACGATACGATCGCAAATCTGGTAGGGGGGACCGCGGCAGACCTCTATCTGACCGTCAATCGGACCCAGGGGGTCGCTGAAGAACTGGGCGATCTGGCCCAATTGGGAACAGGAAGCGATGGACAGCCTGCCGTGATCATCGCAGGAAACATTCCAGTCACAAAACGTCCTCCGCTCCCTCCCTCGTCTCGATGCGGATTAGGGACGTTATCGGACAATGTAGAAAAATCCGTTCCCGATCTGTCCTGGCGATTGCAGACGGTATTATTCAAACTCGGCACCATGGGGATCCGTGTCGAACGGATCGAGACCCAGCAATCCAACCTGGAACGATTGTTTTTGCAACTGACGGGAAAACGCTTACGCGATTGATGCCAAACCGATCTGTGACCATTTGCTGAGGCATTTCGCGGGGGTATTCCTTTGGCGTGAACGCGGACCAATCCAACGTTTCCTTCGTAGCAAGACAGGTTATTATGATGTCTGCCTGGCACATTACTGCAAAAGATCTTCTGCTGCTTTCGCGAGATAAACGGGCACTTGTACTGTTACTGATTTTGCCCTTAATGTTCATTTCCATTATTGGTATGTCAACCGGTCAACTACTGACCCGGGATGAAAATAGCGAACTCTTTAAAATCATCATCGTTGATGACAACGAGAGTGACACCTCGCATAAATTGATCCGCGAATTGTCACAAAAACCCGAAATTCTGCTGTTGCCCGCGCCGTCAAAAACATCCGCCCAGCAGATGTTACGCAGTGGTGATGCCTCGATGATTCTCGAAATTGGACCGCAGTTTGAAAACCTGGTGGACGAGGTTCGTGTCAGCGACATTTTCAATACGAAATCAGGCCCCGTCACGACGGGACTGGCTGCGTTGGATCTCCATCTCGAAACCAAATCCAGTGCCGCAGGGGTTGGGCGGTTACTCGAAGCGGTCATCCGATCGCAGGTGATTGGATTTATCGCACCAATCGCCGCAGCAAAAAACCCGGTCACCCGTGCCTGGGTCCGATCTCGAGAGTCCGATTTGGAAGACGAGCTAGCGATCACTCTTCCTGCGGTCAGTACCGCCCCTGAGGCCCAGACAGCACAAAGCACCCGTCCCAAGCCAAACGCCGTTTATTTATGGGTTGTTCCTGGATTCACGGTGATGTTTGCCTTTTTCGTCATTAGCATCATGGCACGTTCCTTCATTATCGAGCGTGACCAGGGAACGCTGCGAAGACTGATGATGGCACCGATTGGATCGGTCTCGGTTTTACTTGGTAAGACCATTCCGTTCTATCTGACCTCTGTGCTGCAATGTTCGCTGCTGTTTCTTTGCGGACGATTGCTGTTTGGAATGCCTTGGGGATCACAGCCCTACTACCTGATTCCCGTGATTCTCTGCACCTCGGCCGCCGCGACATCACTCGGTCTGCTGCTGTCGACGCTCGTCCAAACCGATCAACAGGTTTCCTCGTACGGAACAACATTGATTTTGATGTTCAGCAGCATCAGTGGTTGCTTTTTCCCACGGGAATTTTTCCCAAAAACCATGAGAACTATCAGCCTGATTACACCTCATGCCTGGTCGTTGAAGGCGTTCGATGCCGTACTGACCCAACCCCATGCGGAGCTGGGGCTGGTCGCCAGTTGCTGCGGAATGTTGCTCGTCTTTACGACGATTTGTTTCACAACCGGTTGGTGGCGGTTCCGTGCCACCGCTCAAATCTGACTCGCCCGCCCGGCACTTAAGTTGAAGTCCGGGGTACGGTCTTGCACTTCCACTGCCGTCGTGAACCCCGGCTATTGCCGCAATTCACCGGATCAAACGATCTGAATGGGAATTCGCCGGGGTTCCGGTTTCGAGAGTCGAGGTAGAATCACCTCGAGCACCCCCTGATTCAATTTGGCCGAGATCCGTTCGTGATCCACTTCGTCACTGAGGATAAAAGACCGCAGGAAGTGACCAACCTGATATTCCTGGTGGATCAGTCTCGCTTCCGGAGGAATGGTGAGCGAAACCCGGCCAAACAGGGATAGCTTGTTGTCCTGGATCTGCAATTCCAACGACTCGGACGAGACGCCCGGAAGATCCGCCTGCAGGACCAGTCCATCCGCAGTTTCAAAAATATCGATCGGCGGGGTAAAAACGACCTGATCCACAGGGTATTCCAGGGGGGGAATCGGTCCGGTCGAGTTACTGCGAGGAACAATCTGGTTGGTCATAGCGTTAATTCTCGAAGGGGGGAACATAAAGTCGATTCAGCACCGCGGTTTGTGACCGCTGATGATCAACGATCACGTGCGATCAACCGTCGCGATCCCAGGGTTGCCATTCGTGACGGGAATCTGTCGGGGTTGTGTCGCACTCGCCTTCGGGAGCCGAATACAAAGGACCCCATTCGTGAATTCTGCAGCCAGCTTTTCTTCCTGAATATGGTCAGGGAGCGTTAACGATCGCTGCCACGGGCCTCGGGGTCTTTCTTGTCGGCGAAAACGATCGTCCGCGATCCCTTCAGGACCATTTCTGCGTCCTTTAATCGTCAAAACACCATTGGAAATCAGCACTTCCAGCTCTTCGGCCCGCGTTCCTGGAAGTTCTGCGGTCAGCAAAAACTCTTCATCCAGTTCGTAAACATTGACCGGAGGATACTGCTGACCAAACCGGATCCCATGAAATAATGAGACCTTGGCCAGTAATTGATCAACTTCGCGTTCAAGATCGCGAATTGGATTCCACGCGTGTCCCCAACGAAAGACAGGCATTTTGTCCCCTTTGTTCGTAGTGTTGCCCTTTGATCAGGATGTTGAAAGTCCTGTTGGAACTCGCAAAGATCCTGATTGCTTGACTCAATCGCCCATGGTTCTGCCCGATCACTCACCGGATTTCGAGGATTCCCTCAAACGGACAATCACCAGAGGATTCAATATGATGACGCAAACATCGTACCAGCCAAAAAAAACCGACGGAATCTCGCAAAACCCGACGGAAGAATGCGATATTTTCTGTGATTGTCCCTTGATTTCACCAAAAGGATCTGTCACTCATTGCGGTGGACCAAAGCCGAATCGCCGTCTCATTCTGCCAATCTGACAGAATCACGCGAGTTTTGCCGGGGAGTCAAAATTGTTCGATTCGAAAAAGTCGTTTTTTCAGCCCCGAAAAATTTCTGCTGCCAGAAAAGTTCTGCAGTCAGCGCCAATTCGGGGGCTCATCTGGCAATTTGTGCGGTACAATCCCTAAGATACGACGAAGGCAAGTCGAGATCGATTGCCTGGTCATTCGCCGATTTGCCTTCTTGTTGTTTGGTGAGGCCCCATGAAAAGACTCGTCCGCTGGTTACTGGTTTTGCTGGTTTTATCCGGACTGGGATACGCTGCGGTCACTCCTGTGCAAAATTACCTGGCCAAACGGAATCAGGTGGTTTGGCGAACTGACAAGGTCGCGCAGGGAAACATTAAGTCGATGGTCAACTCGACCGGATCCGTGAAACCCAAGTTGACCGTTGCTGTCGGGGCATTCGTCTCGGGCCCGGTGATCGAATTGCACGCCGAATTCAACCAGGAAGTGGCCAAAGGGGATCTGCTGGCCAAAATCGACCCTCAACTTTATCTCGCCAACGTCTCTCGTGACGAAGCCTCGTTGCAAAACCGGATTGCCGACGTGGATCGGGTGCAAGCATTGCTGCAACAAGCCAAAAATGACGAAAAACGAGCGATCGCCCTGAAAGCCGAAGACGCCAGTTTTATTGCACAAGCCGAGATGGACAAATACAAATTTGCCAGGTTGTCGCTCGAGGCCCAGCTGAAATCGGCGATCACGGCCGTTTCTCAGGCACAAGCGACCCTGGAGACCTCCAAGACAAATCTCGGATATACAGAAATTCGGGCCACGTTTGATGGCATGATCATCGATCGGAAGATCGATCCCGGACAAACCGTGGCCGCATCGTTTCAGACACCCGAGCTCTTCAAAATCGCCCCGGACATGCGGAAAGAAATGTATATCCATGCCTCGGTTGATGAAGCGGACATCGGCTTGATCAAGTCGGCCCAACGAGAACATTACCCCGTTTCGTTCACCGTTGACGCTTATCCCGACGAACTGTTTGAAGGTCATATTTTTGAAGTTCGTCTCAATTCGACCACGATGCAAAATGTGGTCACCTATCCCGTCATCGTTTCGGCACCGAATCCCGATTTAAAGCTTTTGCCGGGGATGACTGCGAGTATTTCCTTTCAGGTTGCCAATCGTGACCAGGTGATCAAAATCCCGAATACGGCCTTGCGATTTTATCCCGACGCGAAACATGTTCGTTCCGAAGACCTGCCAATTCTTGAAGGACGCGTCGAAAAAGCCTCGGATGGAAATGAGGATGCCCAGCAAAGTGAAAAATCGATGTCGGCTGTCGAACGAGCCCAGCTCCGCAAAGAGCGTGACCGGCGTCATGTCTGGGTCCAGGACGGAACCAAACTGCGAGCGGTTGAAGTTTTGACGGGATTAGGTGACAGTCATCATACTGAATTGGTGCGAGGCGAGTTACAGGTGGGGGATCTGCTGGTCACAGGAATTCAAGCCACCAAACCGGGGCAGTCGCGTTGACCCCTTGTCAACTGTTGTCACTGACCCCTTGTCAGCTGTTGTAAAATGGGTTGTGCACCAGGATCGGTAACCGACCACCACAGAATTGTCTGCAGGCATCGGGTCTCACGCGTCTCACAGAATCGGAAGAGGATCGATGAACTTTCTGTTGACGCTGCGAATTGCCTGGCGCGCCCTGAATAAGAACCGCATGCGCGCGGGACTCACCGTCCTGGGGGTGGTGATTGGAATTGCCGCCGTGACCACCATGGTTTCACTGGGCCAAAGTGCCAGTGCGCTGGTGCAGGGCCAATTTCAATCGCTCGGCACCAATATGATTCTGGTCTTTCCAGGACAGCGAAATCGTGAGGGACTGCGTCAAGCGATCGTGACACTGACGGCACGTGACGCCAAAGCGATCGAAAGTGATTGTCCGTCGGTTCTGGCGGCGACGCCAGTCATCGGTTCCGGGGGGCAAGTGATTTATGGCAGCTCGAATTTCAGTCCACAGGAAATCCAGGGGGTCAACGAAGATTACCCGATCGTTCGCAACTGGCCGGTCCGCCTGGGAGCCTTTTTTACCGAACGGGATGTCAGCAGTTCCAGCAAAGTCTGCGTCGTCGGGCATACCCTTGTCGCCAAGCTATTCCAGACCAAAAATCCGATTGGCGAGATGATCCGGATCAAAAACATTCCCTTCCGCGTCGTGGGGGTGCTGGAAAAAAAGGGGGCGAACATGGTGGGCCAGGATCAGGATAATCTCGTACTGCTCCCTTATACCACCGTCCGCAAACGCCTGCAGGGATCCGAATTCGATAACGTCGGAGCAATCATGGTTTCCGCCCGCTCGATGCAGGTGATGACCG
>CAMBQP010000155.1 GCA_945869955.1 Schlesneria paludicola DSM 18645 | reverse complement strand
CGAGAAATCGTCAGGCGAAGGGCTGAATTCGGGGGTTAAACTTGCTACAAGATTCTTGACGACGCAGCGCCTCCGGGATTGAAGGGTCACGGGATTTGCTGGCGAGTCACGATGAAAACCCTTTTTTATTGGAGTAGGTCAAGCTTCGAGAGCTTGTCCGGTGGTCGGAGTTCCCCCCGAAGATGCTCGCCAAACTGACGACTTATTCGTTGCTGGGAATTGACGCACTTCCCGTGGAAGTGGAAGTGGATATCTCGCCGGGTGCCATGCCGAAAACGATCCTGGTCGGATTGGCCGAAGCGGCGGTTCGTGAGAGTACCCATCGGATCGAGCGTGCCCTCGTCAACGGCGGCTACGTTCGCCCGCTCGACCGGATTGTGATCAACCTTTCTCCTGCGGATCTTCCCAAAGAGGCGGCGTCGTTCGATCTGCCGATTGCCTTGGGGATGCTTGTCGCCAGCGGACAACTCGCCTCGGACATCCTGACCAAATATGGGGCCATCGGCGAGCTGGCACTGGATGGAACGATTCGTCCCTCGAAAGGGGCCTTGTCGATGGCCCTGGCAGCAAAAGAACAGGGATTGCAAGGTTTTGTCGTCCCCGCCGCGAATGCGCAAGAGGCGGCGGTGGTCGAGGGGATCGAGATTATCCCGGTTACGTCGTTGACCGAGGCGGTCGGGTTTTACAGTGGTCAGCTCGAGATTCCTCCCCAGCCATTCAGCTGGTCCGACGCGGTCGCCAGCTTTGGCCGCTACAGCGTGGATTACTCGGACGTTCGCGGTCAGGAATCGGCTAAACGGGCGGTGACGGTCGCGGCGGCGGGTGCCCACCATTTGCTGATGCTGGGAAGCCCCGGTACCGGCAAAACGCTGTTGGCCTCACGGTTAGGAACGATCCTTCCCGAGCTGGCTCCTGAAGAAAGTTTGCAAACCACCCGGATCTACAGCGCCGTCGGTCGTTTGCAGCCAGGCCAGCCGCTCTTGCTGCAGCGTCCCTTTCGTTCTCCGCACCATACGATCAGTGAGGCAGGACTTGTCGGTGGGGGGAGTATTCCGACCCCCGGCGAAATCTCGCTGGCCCATAACGGCGTGTTGTTTCTGGATGAATTGCCCGAGTTCAACCGGCGAACGCTGGAGGTGTTACGTCAGCCATTAGAGGATGGCTGTGTGACGATCAGCCGGGCGATGGGAAGTTTGACCTTCCCCGCGAATCTGATGCTGGTTGCGGCGATGAATCCCTGTCCGTGTGGATATTTTGGAGATCCCCGGCGGCAATGTCAGTGTAATCCGATGTTGATCGATCGGTACATGAGCCGCATTAGTGGACCGCTACTGGATCGCCTCGATATTCACATCGAAGTTCCCCCCGTCCCCTTTCGTGAGTTATCGAATACCACCGCAGGGACCAGCAGTGAAAGCATGAAAGCTCAGGTTGTGGCCGCACGGCAAATTCAGCAGCGGCGTTTCGGTGCGGGTTCGCTGCGGTTGAATGGACGGATGCCCCCTTCACAAATTCGGATCTTCTGTAAGCTCGAGACAGACGCCGAATCGCTGCTAAAAAATGCGATGGAAGAGATGGGATTGTCGGCACGAGCACACGATAAAATTCTTCGCATCAGCCGAACCATTGCCGATTTGGAGGCGAGCGAAAAGATTTCGGCCGCTCACCTGAGCGAAGCCATCAACTATCGAACCCTCGACCGGTCGTACTGGAAGTGAATCGAAGCGTTTCGGTTTAACCTCAACCGTCCGCACCGGATTGGTTTCCCCGATTTCGCTCGAGCCGGACAATTCGTGATGACCCGACCGTGATTACCAGCGTTCCACCGGCCCATTGGGGACTTTCACGAGCGCGGTTGCGATGCTCGATTTGCGTTCGCCGTGACGCTCGCGAATTTCGGCGACGATCCCTTCAAACTCGGCAAAATCCTGGAACAGCCGCAGTCGCTGTTCCAGATCTTCAGGGATCCCCAAACGCGCTCCGTACCAGGCGGCGAACTTGCGAAAGAGGAAACAACTGCGGTCCTGATGTTGTTCGGTCATCAGGGTGAAATGGCGAACGAGAAAATCGACTTGTTCGTCACGGGTCGGTTCGCGAGGAATCCGGCCTGCCGTCAGATCCGCCAGTTTGCGGAAGATCCACGGATCCAGCATCGCTCCCCGTCCGATTGCGACCGCAGCACATCCAGTCACTTCGCGCATGCGGAGGGCGTCCTCGGCCGAGCGGACATCGCCATTGCCGATGATCGGGATTTTTTGCACGGCTGCGGCCGTCGCAGCGATGCCGTCGAGATCGACTTCGCCCTGAAATCCCTGTTGCCGGGTCCGGCCATGAATGGTGATCGCCTGAATCCCTGCCGACTCGAAACGTTGGGCCAGATAGGGGGCCGAGATCGAATCGCGGTCCCAGCCAAGTCGCATCTTCACGGTGACAGGGAGCGAAACGGCGGCGACGACGTTTTCGACCAGTCGACAGGCCTGGCTCGCATCACACAACAGTCGAGCTCCCCCCCCTTGCCCGTTGACCTTGGCCATCGGGCAACCCATGTTGATATCGATTCCCCGGTAACCGCGATCCTCGAGCCAGTGGGCGGCAGCGACCAGTTGATCCACCTGAGACCCGAAAATCTGCACGCTTAATGGTTGGTCTTCGGGGTGTGAAACAACGAGTTCCATTGAATGACGATGTTCACTCACCAATTGTGTTGAGTGGACCAGATCGGTCGTGGCGAGTCCCAGTCCTCCCAGTTCACGAAGGGCGCGTCGAAAGGCCAGGTGAGTGTAGCCGGCGAGCGGCGCCAGAAAGTACCGCGAAGGGAGCTGACGCTGACCAATCGCAATCGATTGGTTGACCAGCGATTCCGTGAGCGAGGAAGGACTTTCGGTGAGAGACATGACCTGCCAGTCGTGATAAGGGGACTCGATCGACCGGGACTTTGACCGGTAAACGGTAGGCCGTACCTCAGTTTAGCGGATGTGGCCTGTGGTTCCGAGCGATTCCCGGTCGATGGGGACCCAGGTCGATGGAGACTTACAAGGGTATTGAGAGTGGCAGTCGGATCACGAACGTGGTCCCCTGTCCCGGTTGACTCGACACGGTAATGGTCCCCCCTTGGGAATGAATGATCGACTTGCAAATACTGAGTCCCAGTCCATTTCCCCGGTTAGTTCCAAATCGCTGCCGTGACCGTTCTACCTGATAAAATCGGTCAAAAATCCGATCAACGGCTTCGGGGGGAATGCCGATTCCTGTATCTTTGACGGTCAGAATACCCATACCCGATTTGGGATCGGCCTCCAGTCCCAGGGTGACGATTCCGTCTCGATGCGTAAATTTGATTGCATTGTCGACGAGGTTGGTCAGGACCTGTCTGAGTTGGCGGGGTTGCCCTTGGACCATAACCTCATTTGCCGGCTGAAACTTCAATTGGATTCCCGCTTCTTCAGCGACGGGTTCAAACATTTCGATCGCCCGCTGAAGGATCTCAGCCAGCCGAACAGGTTCGAGGGGGATTTCGGCGGCGGTCGCTTCGGTTTCCGCGAGTTGTAACAGTTGGTTGACGAGTTGACTGAGATGCGTCACTTCTTCTTCGATCTGAAACAGCAGCTCTTCGTGTTCCTCAACGGTCCGCGGGTTTTGGAGCGCCACCTGGACCGAGCTTTGAATGGCGGCCAGCGGCGAACGTAAATCATGGGCGGCATTGGCGACAAATTCACGGTTCTTGCGCAGGTGGTCTGCGATCTCGTCAAGAAAAGTATTGATCTTACCGGCCAATTGGTCGAGTTCATCTCCGACCCCGCGCAGTCCGAGTCGTTCTTCCAGATGACTGGGACGAAGTCGCTCGGTGGTCCGGATCAGTCGTTGCAGCGGTTCGATGGCGCGTTCGGCCAGCAGCAGTCCACCGAGGGGTGCAATCAGCAGAATCGCCAGGCCAACCGGGGCCAGGATACGAGTCAGACGACCGACATCTTCCTCGATGAATTGCATCAAGGTTCCGACGCGGATTTTATATGCCGGGAGATTGGGGCGATCGAGTTGCCGTTCAATCGATCGGTGCCGTTCCGAACTCCAGACGGAATGTCCGTTATTCGTCCCCAGAAACGTCGCCAGGGGCTCGTTGGGGGCCAATGAACTGGCCCAGATCGTGGTTTCACCATCTGCATCCAGCCAGCGAATGTGCCAGTATCGATCCTGATGCGCCTCGTCCTTTCGCCGTAATGCCGCGATCACCTGTTCCTGGTCGGGATAGAATTTTTCGACGGTGAGCAGGATCTCTTTGACCTCGTCATCAAGCACGGCATCGGTTTCGACCAGCAGGTAAAATCGCAACCCTTCGCGCACCGCGATCAGGGCAATCACGCAAGTGACCAGCACGACGAGTGTATTCCAGATCGTCAGTCGGAAACGGAGCGAGCGGGTAAAATCAATAAAACCGTGGTAAACCGTAATCACAATGTCGCTCTACAAAATCGGCAAGAGATGAGGGAGTCTCATGAGGGAGATACTGTAACCCATTTGCCGCGGTGGGGGCTTTTCCCGTTGTCGCAATCACATTTGCCACAATCACTGCTGGCCGCCATCGTTATTCGTTCGCCAGCACAGGGCTCTCTTCGGCTGCAACGCTGTAACCGCGACCCCGAATCGTTTTGATGAGGGAATCGGGGCGGCCTTGATCCAGTTTCCCGCGAAGACGATTCACGTGGACCTCGATGACGTTCGTGGTTCCATCCCAATTGAATCCCCAGACATGTTCACAAAGCATTTTGCGGGTGACGACTTGGCCTGCGTACCGCATCAGCAGTTCCAGCAGACTGAACTCGATCGGGGTGAGATCGACATCACCACCGGCCCGCGCGACCCGGCGTGTGGTGAGATCGAGAGTCAGATCGTTGACGACCAGGATCGGTATGGGTCGGACACTGGTCCGCCGAACCACGGCATTCAGCCTGGCCAAGAGCTCGGCAAAATCAAACGGCTTCGGGATGTAATCGTCGGCACCCGTGTTCAGGCCGTTAATCCGGTCCTGAACCGAACCCATGGCGGTCAGCAGAATGACCGGGGTCATGACTCCTGCGGCCCGAATGTCGCGTAATAAGTCGAGTCCATTCACTTTAGGCAGCATTTGATCCAGCACAATCGCATCGGCCTTCTGAGATTTCGCGGCGGTGGTGCCGGATTCGCCGTCTTGCATCCAGTCGCAGAGATAGCCTGCTTCCGAGAAGCCTTTGACCAGTGCCCGGCCAATGGCCATGTCGTCTTCAATCACCAGAATTCTCATGATCTGATTTCCTCAGAAAGTGGAAAGAGCACTTGGCGCGAATTTCGCAACTCGGAAACAACCCCTCACGCACCTGTGGTTGGGACGCTTCGGCTTAACGAAAGCCCCGTCTTTCCGTGTATCTCATCGTATCCCATCCGGTTCCTAAACCCTATCTGAACAGAATCGGGCATCGTCGAACACCATTGAAATCTTACCTGTCAAGGTTTTAAGACGATCGAACCTTGCTGGGAAATTCCGAGTGACCTAGTGTTCAACATGAGACGCGATGATCCTAAGGAACGAAGGAGTGAAGCAGTTCTCGTGCAAGATTCCCAAAATCCCACCGCCCCGACGACTGGCCCCAAAAGTTTTTCTGATGCCGATGCCAGGGCCGAGGTCAAACGCTTGGTCGAGCATGCCGCCGCGCTGCTTCCTTCACAGGGCCCCATCACCGCGTTCGTCTTTTTGAATACGCTCCAGGCGTTGGAAGATTTGCCGTTTGATGAAGGGGTTCAAAAGGGGGCTCGTCTGTTTGGCTGTGAGCCCTATTTGACGGAAGAAAACTATCGAGAGAAGCTGGGGCAGGATCGGATTCATCTCTCTGATTTGTCGCTGGCACTTCAGCGAGACCTGAAAATCCACGCCGAAGCCACGATCGGATCGGTGACAACTCGACATCAACTGCGACTGGCGATGTTGCAGTATCCGCTGCGGACGGGTCCAACGGAAGAACTGCAATGGTTTGTCGCTGAAACCGACGCCTTGACCCGAGTTCGTGCGGATGCTCCGGCGGCTGTCCGTGATCGGTTTTTGACCGAGACCAAGCATTGGGTGATGCGTGACCTGCGGATGCGTCTCGGACATCATCAGGGCGAACTCGACCCCGGCTTGCGCGACGATCGTCCGCTCCCGATCCGGGAATTGCTCGACCGGTTTGGAAAGTCTTCGATTGAACGCTGGAGCCCCGCCACCTGGCAGGCCTTTTCGCTGCAGGCACTCTGGCGGACCTGTCGAAACGGAATGTTCGGCTTGTCCCCCTGGGTTGAACCCCGGGTTCCCATCATCCGTCATCGTGACGCCCTCCGCGAAGCGACCAGTTTCGATACGGATCAGCTGGTTCATCCGGTCCTGATCCGATTTTGTGCCGCGTTTGCCGACCAGGGATTTGCCAACTGGTCGTTACCAAATCGGGTTGACGGTTTCTACAAGTCGTTTTTCAGTGTCTACAACCAGCAGAATGGGCCCCCGGATCCCTGGATGAGCGGATTACCGGCCGAATTGCGTCGAATCGAGGCCGCAAAACTGGGGCCGATGGAATCGATCCTCGAATCGCTGGAATTTCTCGGGGTGGCTCCGGTCGAATGGGACGAATTCCTCACCGCGAGCCTGATCGCCTTGAAGGGATGGGCCGGGATGATCTGGCAGCTGGAAGTTCGCCCCGACCGCCAGGCGGTTTCGGCAACGACAGGTTGCCTCATCGAATTTCTGGCGATCCGGTTGATTCTGGAGCGACTCGCGCTGACCAAGGGGGCCGCAGAACATCTCGCCTTCGAGGGTCCATTGTCGGAACTGCGGGGTTTTGCCAAAGAAACCCTCTCAAAACATGCTCATTCGAGTATTGAGCAGCGGGCATTTTTGATTTTCCAGCTCGCACAGGTTCTTGGCTGGTCGCCAGCTGCTCTGTGTCGTCTGGAGACGAAGGACTGGGCCGATTTAATTCATGAAATCGAATCGTTCACGAGTATGGAACGTCGTCGGATTTTTCATCAGGCATTCGAACGACATTTACGTGCACAGACATTGGACGCAATTTCCATTCACACGGCGCGACCTTTCCGCCGAGTCTCATCGCCGCGACTACAGGCCGTATTTTGTATTGATACGCGCGAGGAATCATTTCGGAGGCATCTGGAAGAAATCGCTCCCGATGCCGAAACCTTTGGGGCTGCGGGATTTTTCTCGGTCCCGATGTATTACAAGGGGGTGGCCGACGCCCACTACGCGGCACTCTGCCCAATCGTCATTCGGCCGCAGCACTGGATTACGGAAGAGGTCGATGCCGCCCTGGAGGCGAAAAACCGGCGCCGGGCACAAACGCGGCGAGTTCTCGGAACCGCCTCGCATAACGTTCATCTGGGGACCCGCAGTGTGACGGGTGGAGCGTTACTCACCGCGAGCTTCGGCGTGCTGGCTTCGATTCCGCTGGTGGCTCGAGTTTTGTTCCCCCGTTTGACCGCGAGCATTCGGCGGCGAGCCGGGCAACTGGTGGAACCGCCGCCGATCACACGATTGCATCTCGAACGAAAATCCGAGACGCCGGGTCCGAGCGGTGACGGAGTCGGTTTCAGTCTCGCCGAAATGGCAAACATGGGTGAACGACTGCTGCGGGACATCGGCCTGACGACGGGATTTGCAAGGATTGTCTGCTTTTTCGGTCATGGTTCGTTCTGCCTGAATAATCCCCATAAATCGTGTTACGACTGTGGAGCCTGCTCGGGAAGCGCCGGCTCACCAAACGCCCGGGCACTGGCAGCCATGCTGAACGATCCGCGCGTCCGAGAAATCCTGGCCACCCGCGGGTTGGCCATTCCAGCGGAGGTCCACTTTCTGGGTGGCCTGCACAATACTTGCAGCGATTCAATCACCTTTCATGATGTCGATCAAGTCCCCCTGACACACAAGGAAGACTTGGAATATGCTCAGTCGATACTCGAAAAAACCTGTGAACGTAACGCTCACGAGCGATGTCGACGGTTTCAGTCGGCACCGCTCGATCTTTCGTTTGCAGCGGCTCGACGCCATGTTGAAGGGCGATCGCAGGATCTGGCTCAGACTCGGCCGGAATTCGGCAATGCCTCGAACGCCATCTGTTTTGTAGGGCGACGAGCCCGAGTCCGTGGACTTTATCTTGACCGCCGCTGTTTTTTGCATTCGTACGAACCGGGAGCGGATGACGCCGAGTGCTCGATTCTGGGCCGGATTCTGGGAGCGGTGGTCCCCGTCTGTTCGGGGATCAACTTGCAGTACTTTTTCTCATACATCGATTCGCCCGGTTGGGGGTGCGGCACCAAGCTCCCGCATAATGTCACTTCGTTGCTGGGGGTCATGGATGGTGCGGCGAGTGACTTGCGGCCGGGCTTGCCTTGGCAAGGTGTCGAGATTCATGAGCCCGTACGATTGCTCATGGTGATTGAATCGACTCCAGCAGGGATCCGGCAAATCATTTCTCGGAGCGAAGTCGTTCGGAACATCATTCATAACGGTTGGGTCCAGTTGGCGCTACTCGATCCCCATTTGAATCAAATCCTGGTTTACCGCGAAGACGAGTTCCATCGATATCAACCCTCAGTCACCACTTTACCCAGGGCGAATTCATCCGCCGAATGGTATCGAGGGTGGCGTGAACACCTGGAATTCGCCCAAATCGAAGCCTGACTTCAAATTTGATGCCTGTGGCATCCGGAGAATTATCAAGAAATATGCTTGAAGTCTTTCATTCCTGCGGTCTGTTTGCAGCCGATCTCACGCACCAGGTTCACCCTTCCAACGACGTTCCACTTGTCCTCAAGGTCCTGGGGTTACTGGTTGTGGGTGCTCCTGCCGTTTTGTTTGCCACACTGGGAATTGCTTCTCTTTTAAGGAGCAAGCCCCTCAGTGAGCGGGTGATCGCACGCTGTATTCAAACTGGCATTTTAACCGGATTGACCGCCGCGATTGCCATGCTGGGGCTCATGCTGCTGTGGAACGATACTCAGATCCCAATTGAACTGGGAAGTTGGGTCCAGATGGAAAATCCCGCCGAGCACTACCACTACCATTTTATCTTCAAATTCGAGTTTGATCGACTTTCGGTCCCCTTTGTGATTTTGACTTTTGTCTTGTGCGGAACAATCGGTGCTTTCGCCAATCGCTACATGCATCGCGAGCGGGGATTCAATCGCTTTTTCGTGCTGCTGTCGCTCTTTGTGGTGGGAATGGTGACAACGTCCCTGGCAGGCACCGTCGAAACGTTGTTCTCGGGCTGGGAACTCGTCGGATTGTCCTCGGCATTGCTGGTCGCGTTTTTTCATGAACGTTCGGCTCCCGCTTCCAATGGACTGCACGTCTGGATTATCTACCGGGTTTCCGATGCGGCATTACTGATGGCCTCGGTGGCACTGCATCATATGAAAGGGGAAGGAGACTTCGATGGGTTCCTCGCGGGGGAATGGCCCATGGGAAGAACCCTGCTCGAACCCAACCAGGCATTTTTTGTTGGTTTACTGCTATTAATTGCCGCGATGGGAAAGTCGGCCATGATTCCTTTTTCCGGCTGGTTACCACGAGCCATGGAGGGGCCTACACCTTCCAGTGCCGTGTTCTATGGAGCCTTATCGGTCCACCTCGGTGCATTCCTGCTACTGCGATTCAGTCCGATCCTCGAACAGTCCTTGATTGTTCGCATCCTGATCGTGGTAGTCGGACTTTCGACCGCCTTGTTTGCGACGTTTGCGGGAACTGTTCAAACCGATATCAAAAGCGCCCTCTCGTTTGCTTCCATGTCACAAGTTGGTTTGATTTTTGCCGAGATTGGCCTCGGATGTTACTATTTGGCACTCGTGCATATTCTCGGACATGGATGCCTGCGGACGCTGCAATTTCTGAGGGCACCCACGTTGCTCTATGACTATCGAACGATGGAAGATGCGATCGGTGAAAGGTTGCCAAAATTTTCCGGAATGTGGCAGGGGAAAACCTCAGAACGTGTCAGGACCTGGTATTATCGACTCGCCCTCGAACGAGGCTACATGGATGCGTACCTCAAAGAATGCATCGTCCGCCCTGTTCTGAGTGCGCTCCGGAAATGTGACGAATTCGAACACCGTTGGACCAGAATGCTGGGTGGAACAGTGATCGAAAAAAAACCGTCCTCAGAGGCGTCATCCGCATTTGAGGAACTATTATGAATGAACTCCATTTGCCCTGGCTGGAAGTCTCGGTGCTGGTCGCTCTGTTTGGGGCCGTCTGGGTCTCTTGCGTACGTGATCAATTTACCGTCAGTCGCTATTCGCTCTTATTCAACAGTATCGTTCTCGCGACGACGGTCGGCGCCTGGATTGACTATGAATTCATTAATCCTGCTGGAGTCATTCCCCGTGATGCCCAGGATTACTGGAATCCGCTGACGAAATTATTGGGGCGTCCCATCTTTGTGATTGACCCATTAAGTTCGCCACTCTTGTCGTTGGTCGCCCTGCTGTATTTTCTGGTTTCACTCACGACCCTGAGTACTAAAGTTCGTCGATTTAGTTTCGCCTGGACCCTCTTCTCAGAAGCGATCGTCCTCGCCACCTTCTGCTGTGAAGATCCCTGGCTCATTATTGGACTGCTGGCGGCAGGAACGATTCAACCCTATATCGAACTGCGAATGAGGGGTA
Source organism: Schlesneria paludicola DSM 18645 (assembly GCA_945869955.1). Taxonomy (GTDB): domain Bacteria; phylum Planctomycetota; class Planctomycetia; order Planctomycetales; family Planctomycetaceae; genus Schlesneria; species Schlesneria paludicola_B. The sequence continues at coordinate 3,341 of CAMBQP010000155.1, read as the reverse complement.
AGAATACGGGGGTTTATGTCAAACATATGGCATTGTTCGTCTTGCTCTTGGTGATTGGCCAATTATTCGTCGACTATGAGGGACGCGACAAGCAGGTTCATACCCTGTGGGCGATTATCCCATTGCTGATTGCCCTCTTCATTCGCTGTGGGATCGCTCCGTTCCACTGCTGGGTAAGCGACTTGTTCGAGCATGCCACCTTTGGAACGTCACTTCTTGTCGCGATGCCGCTCGTGGGGGCCTATGCGGCGATTCGCTTGGTACTGCCGATTGCTCCGGATTGGGTACTACGTACGATCGGCGTTTTATCCCTGATGACCGCGGTGTATGCGGCCGGAATTGCCCTCGTGCAAACCGATGCCCGTCGCTTTTTCTGTTATCTCTTTCTGAGCCATTCGTCTTTAGTACTCGTCGGACTCGAAGCGGTCAACGCCATTAGTCTCACGGGTGCCCTTTGCGTCTGGATGGCGACGAGCGTCTCGCTGGGGGGATTCGGCTTAACGCTCCGTGCACTGGAGGCCCGACGCGGTCGGCTGTCATTGACGAATTATCAGGGGTTATATGACCATACACCCGCTTTGGCCGTCTTGTTCATGATTACAGGATTAGCCAGCGTCGGCTTTCCAGGGACCTTTGGTTTCATCGGAACAGAAATGCTGGTCGATGGAACCGTTGAGGCCTTTCCCTATGTCGGTGTTGCGGTCGTGATTACCTCGGCCCTGAACGGGATTGCGGTTGTTCATGCGTATTTTCAATTGTTCACGGGGACACGGCATCGATCCATGGTCTCACTCGAAATTGGTCAACGCGAGCGATTTGCAGTGGTTTCGCTGACGGCCCTCATTTTTGTCGGAGGGTTAGTCCCGCAGTATCATGTCAGCTCGCGGCATCGTGCAGCAGACCGAATTCTTCGTGCCCGCAGCGCGGTCGCCAGTGGAACGGTCTCTGGCGAAGAGACGGCCGCCCCAAATCACCCTTGTTCATTGGTAGAAGTGGGACGGTGCGAGTGGGGCTGGGTTGAGGGGCTGCCAATTCGGAAACCCCGCATCAGGCCCTGCGGGAATGTTCCCCATGGACAAGAAGTAACTTGGCACAGCCCATGCCAACGAACGTACCAACGGCTGCCCCCGCAAAGACATCGCTGGGAAAATGAGCCTGCGTGGCAATCCGCTGAAACCCGACGAGCAGTGCCAGCACAGAAAACAAGACGCCGCCTCGTGGATAAAGTGCGGTCAGTACTACCGCCAGGCCGCAGGCCGTTGCCGTATGTGCCGAGGGCATGCTCTGCATCGACTGTGTCTCGCCGGCCCCCCGGATGAAGGTCTGCCACACCGTTCCTGTCAGTAAATCAAAATCACGTGGCCTGGTGCGTGAAATGCCCAGCTTGAGCAAATTGGCAACCACGCCTGATCCGAGTGACCCCGCGATCAGCCATGGCCAAGAGCGTAGTTCCAGACGCCCTAACACGATCGTGGCAATCACGATCAGCGAGGCACCACCCCCGTGGCCAAACACTTCGCAAAGCTCGAGCAATTCGCTGAACCAACGGGCGCGGTTCCCTTGAAAATACGTCGCAATACGCAAATCCAATGGCGACATGGCGACCCCAGCCAAGAGGAGCGCCAGCGGCAGCAACCAATACGGTCTGAACGAGGTGCTCAGATCGATTTCTCGAGCACCCATAATAACAGACCTTTGGCCAGATGCATTCGGTTCTGTGCCTGCTGAAAGACGATGCTTTGGGGACCATCGATCACTTCGTCGGTCACTTCGAGTCCTCGTTTGGCCGGCAAACAATGCATGAAACGGCAAGTTTTCGGCGCCAGTTTCATTAACTTTTCGTTGACCTGATAGCGCCCAAAGACCTTTTGCCGCTCTTCCGCCTCGGCCTCTTGCCCCATGCTGGTCCAGACATCTGTGTACACAATCGCTGCGTCTTTCATCGCAGATTTGAAATTATCTGTTTGGGACACTTCTGCCGAGGGACACTTCTTCGCGAGCGCTTTCAGAAAACGTTCTTCCAACCGATATCCCTCGGGAGAACAGACCACAAACGACATGCCACACAGCGACGCGGCAATCGCGAGCGAGTTTGCCACGTTGTTGCCATCACCCACAAAAACACACTTTTTCCCTTTTACTTCGCCAATCACTTCCTGCATGGTGAACAGATCTGTGAGTGCCTGACAAGGATGACGTTCGTCAGAAAGCCCATTGATGACGGCGACTCCCGAATGTTCGATGAACGCATCGATTAGCTTTTGGGAAAACGTGCGAAGTGTAATGACATCGCTGTAACCCCCAATCACCCGTGCCACGTCGGGAACGGCTTCTCGTCCCCCCAGTCCCGCTTCCTTGGCATTCAGGAAAATGCTCGCGCCACCTAACTGCATCATCGCCGCATCAAAGCTGAGCCGGGTCCGCAGCGATGGCTTTTCAAAGACCTGTGCCATCACATAACCGGACAGAACTTGAGGACGATCCCCTTTTCGCAGGCGATCTTTCAACGTCCGTGCCAACCCAAAAATCGCGTTCACATTTGCTGGCTTTAATTCTAATAGCGAATTCAAATGACGCATGACAAATTCATTTCCCAGCACTCATGGCCGTTGTCTGGATTCCAGAAAAAAAGGATGCGAGAGATCCAATCAATACACAAAAGGGACAATCGACTCTCATCGGTCATCGACTGTCACAAACTTGTCTTGAAAAGGGAAGACGCGTGACCCGAATTGAACCACCACGAATTCCATTCGTGATGCAAACATCGCAATCACGAATGACTCGTTCCCGCATGAACCTCGCCCGCCATTTGCTTTAATACGTCGGCAATGACTTGATAACCTTCGTCAACCTGAGTCGGGGCGATATTCAAGGCGGGAAGCAATCTGACCACCGTGTCGTGCGTGGCGTTGATCAGCACCCCGCGCTCCATACATTTTCCCACAGCCGGGGTCGCCGGAATGTTCAGCTCGACCCCAATCATCATCCCCCGTGACCGAACCTCTTTGATAATCGGCAGTGTCTCTTTCAGTGCCGCAAAATGCTGGTGGAATCGGGCAGACATTTGCTGGCAGTGGTGCAGCAACCCTTCTTCTTCAATGATCTTCATCGTGGCAATCCCCGCAGCCATGGCTAACGGATTGCCACCAAAAGTACTGGCATGCATCCCCGGCCGCATGCTAGGAGCGATGTGATCCTGGCAAACGATCGCACCACAAGCGACCCCGGCGGCAACCCCCTTCGCCAAGGTCATGATATCCGGCTGGACTCCTGTGTGCTGATAGCCAAACCAATTTCCCGTCCGCCCCATTCCGGTCTGAACTTCGTCGAAAATCAGC
>CAMBQP010000154.1 GCA_945869955.1 Schlesneria paludicola DSM 18645 | reverse complement strand
AAGAGATTGGGCCCGAGCTCGTCGGTAGTCCGAACGTTGACTGTATTGCCTTCACGGGTTCGCGACCGGTTGGATTGGCGATCAATGAGCAGGCTGCGGCTTCGCACATTTCGCAGGTCGGTGTGAAGCATGTCATTGCCGAAATGGGTGGCAAGAATGCGATTATTGTGGACAGCGACGCAGACCTGGACGAAGCGGTGCTGGGAGTTTCACAAAGTGCGTTCGGTTACGCGGGGCAGAAGTGTTCGGCCTGTTCGCGGGTGATCGTACTCGAGGATGCGTACGAAGAATTTCTGGCGAGGTTGATTGAGGCTGCCAAGTCACTGAAAGTTGGTCCTGCGGAAGATCCGGCGACGGATATTGGTCCGGTGATTGACGAGGATTCGGCTGGTCGCATTCAGAAATTCATTGAAATTGGTGAGACCGAAGGACGGCTGGTTCTGGGAGAGGTGAATCCCGAACTGGCTGCCAAGGGGTATTATGTCGGTCCCCATATTTTTGTGGATGTGCTTCCCGATGCGAAGATCGCTCAACAAGAAATTTTTGGGCCGGTGCTGGTTGTGTTCAAGGCGAAAGATATGACCGAAGCGCTGGCGATCGCGAATGGTACCGATTACGCCCTGACGGGTGGTTGTTACAGCCGCAGTCCGGCCAATTTGAAACGGGTTCGTCAGGAATTTGCGGTCGGAAACCTCTACTTGAACCGTCCGATTACGGGAGCCCTCGTGGGGCGTCAGCCATTTGGTGGGTTCAAGCTGAGTGGGATTGGGAGTAAGGCGGGTGGGCCGGATTACTTGAAGCATTTTTTGATTCCGATCAATGTGACCGAAAACACATTGAGACGCGGATTTGCTCCGACGACCGACGTGGAGTGAGGATTGCAGGCGGGACGGGGTTTGCCAGGGATGAACCGTCCGTGTTTCGAGCGGTCGCGTTTCAAGTCGTCAGTGGTGACCAACCGAGCCATCGAGCGATTGAACGATTTCGATTGCACGTAAAAACTCACTGAGGCGTCCGACGGGGTTCAGTCCCCCCATGGCTCGACGGCAGAATTGATCGATCAGGATTTCGATTTCGGACCGTTCGTCAACTAAGAATTCATCCTCGCCTTCTGTCGAAGTCTGCCAGGAAATCTGCGTTCGATTGGCAATGATGGCGGTCCCTTGTTCGCATACGATCGTGAAGCGAGGGTCGCGATCCTCGGGCGGCAGTTGTTGCAGGCTGGCGTAACGAATCTGGGTTGCGAAGGGTAATGGGGGAAACTCGAGAGCAATCTGTCGCTCGGCCCGTTGACACTGAGGGTTACGAATCGTGGTTTTGTGAGGGGGTGCGATCAGGCTGATGCACCAGTCGACCAGATGCGCCAGTTCCGCGCAGTTGGCCCCGAGATCGCATTCCATTTGGATCAGGCGAACGGGGCCTAGACGGGTGGCGATCAGTTCTCGCAACCGGCAGGCTGAAGGCGTAAAGCGAAGTCCCAGTTCGGGGATGCATTGTTGATCGAGATTCGATGGCTGTGGTGTGGTGATCGACGTGGGGGCGGGTTCCAAAATCGCTTTGAGGGACTGTGACTGTTGTAAGGCGGGGCGAGCGAGAAAAATCTGTTTTCCGCAACTCGCGATCCGTTGCAAGGCACCCGCTCCGAGCCATCCGGGATCGAGTACGAGTAAACCTTGTACTCCTGGACGGCACAGGATTTGAGTGAGGCTCAGTGCGACATCCGCCGTAAATTCGCTGGCGACAGATTTTGCGCGGGCTTCAACCGGATCGTACACTTGGCGGATGGTGAGGCGATTTTGCATCCGGAGCAGGGGTTCGCGATAACGCTGTTCCCAACTGGGGCCTAACCCAATCAGGCCGATGCCAACTCGATCGCGTCGCGAGTGATTCGCCATTCGCGTGGTTCGCCGTGTCAAGGGAAAAATGGATGAGAAAACCGATCGCGATCGTACGTCGTTTTCTCAAAAAAAGACAGTTCACCGTTGATTCCGGTGGAGATGATCCGGTTTTGATTCGTGATGGCCGCGCGAGTCGCGATCGACAATCGGCGAAGTGAAATTTTGTATGGCAAGTCCGTCTCGACGGGGTTGTTGACAAGCTTTAGAATCGAGGCTCATGCTCAAATTCGTATTTCGGGAAACTCGAAGAGATGATGGTTGACATCGATTTTGTTCGCGATACCGAGTTCTGCAAATTGCTTGCAAGACGAGAGGATGTCGCTTTAACGCGTGTTGCATTAGAGCTGGCACGCGACGAACAGCCTCAGCTGGAATTTGCCGAGACACTGGAATGGATCGAGAAGCGTGCCGCCGAATTACGCAGCCAGGTTTTAAAGGTTCGTTCCGATCGCGACATGCTGAAAGAGCTGGTTGATTGTCTGGCGGGAACGCATGGCCTGCATGGAAACAAAAATGCGTTTGAACGAGCGGAAAGCAGCTATATCAATCGCGTGATTGAAACCGGTGTCGGCATCCCGATCAGTTTGTCGGTCGTTTATGTGGCAGTGGCCCAAGCGGCGGGACTTGATTTAACCTGTGTTGCAGCGCCAATGCATTTTCTGACTCGGTTTGATAGCGTCGAGGGGCCGTTGTTTGTGGATGCCTTTTATGAGGGCCATGTTCTCAGCTACGACGATTGTCTGGGGTGGATCGAGTCGATGACGGGATTGCCGACGGAAGAGATTGAGCGAACACTGAAGCCGGCTCGATCTCGTGATGTGATTATTCGGATGCTGAACAATTTGAAGACGCTGCATCTGAATCAGGACAAGTGGGAACCGGCTTGGCTTGTGCAGCGACGGTTATTCGCACTCGCTCCACAGTCGTTTGAACATCGTCGTGACCTGGCGTTGATTGCCATCAAAACCGATCGTTGCGGTGTCGCCGTCGATTTGTTAGAGGCCTGTTTGAAGGATGGCCCCCCCGGCGAGCGTGTCGCCCTGCAGGATCACCTTCGGGTCGCCGAACGCAATTTGTCTAAGTGGAACTGAAGGGGCGATCCCGTGTCCGTGTTGATTGCGATTGAAGGGATTGATGGGTCTGGCAAGGGGACCCAGGCGGCTCGCCTGCATACGCATTTTCTCTCGCAGGGATTAAAAAGTACGATGCTGAGTTTTCCTCGGTATCAGCAGACTCGTTTCGGTCAGAAGGTGGGTGACTTCCTGAATGGGGAGTTTGGAACACTGGATACAGTTCATCCCCTGCTGGTTTCGCTGTTGTTTGCGGGGGATCGATTTGAGTCGCGTGAACTGATCGAGCAGTCTCTGGCCGATCACGACGTCGTGGTGTGTGACCGTTACGTCGCTTCGAATGTGGCGCATCAGGGTGCCAAGGTTTCGGATGGGGAGCGGGCCGAGTTGATTGAGTGGATTCAGCAACTGGAATTTTCGATTTACAAACTTCCCGCCCCGCAGCTGACACTGTTCCTGGATCTTCCCGTCAAGTTTGCTCAACAGTTGATCGCGGCGAAGTCGCGTCGCAGTTACACGGACAAAGCCGCCGATCTGCAGGAAGCAGATGCAAACTATTTAGATCGAGTTCGCAGCGTTTATCAAGAACTGTCCCAAAGCCTGGGATGGAAAACGATTTCGTGTCTGGATGGACAGCAATTACGGTCAGTCGATGAGATCGCGTTGGCGATCGCCAACGCGGTGGAATTCTGCTTTAGGTCGTGAGGTCTCCGCTTCCCAATCGCTGATCGCGAGTTTCAGCCCTGATTCGAAGCGGAGCGGTGAGTGACCCTCGATCGATGTGAACAAGAATACCTGAATGTTCATTCTAGCGAAAGATAACACCCTTGGGGATTTTTGTCGGAGGGTAGCGATTGAAAAATCGGCATTTTTCAAACACGACATTTTTTGCCGTGAAAAAGTTCACCCCTTTCACATCGGTCCGAAAAATAAGGCTTTGGTTGGGGGTCACGACATTTCGAAAAAATGCGTGTTCCAGAAAACCCTGTAATTGCGAAAAGGGTGGTTTTCCTTTCGGGTCATCGTTCAAGACTTTAATGTCGACGAACGCGGCATCCGTCATATGAGGCCCTTCTACGAGCGGCTGATTAATAAAGAGGATTTGAGTTCCATCGATCTCAGTTCCAGAAACTCCATAATAAATGACATTATTCATCTCTCCCCAGGTTTGAATGATGTCGGGATGGTGCTTGACAGATAAGCTTGAAGCCCGCATACGATCGACTCGACAATTTATGACTAATCGTGATCTTTGAAAAGCATCAAGCGTGTCTTTAACTCGACAATTTCTGCATAATTCCTGATCGGTAAATCCGTAAACAAAGTTTTCTAATTCGCAATCTGTTGAGTAAACATTTCCTCTCCATGGTGTTATCTCATCCACTTCGAATTCGAGTGGCTCGAACAGGCAGTGGTCAAACCATGAGCAACAGGGAATGACTGGTTGTTGTTCATTGATATAGGCAAATGTATCGGGGCGAAAGCTGAGATTACGCCACCGAAGTCGTGAGATTCGAGGGATGATTCGTAGCTTGTTCGAGTCACCGACTATCTGCACCCGGTTCCGGTCGAGTCCTTGGGCTGCTTCAATTGTGATCCAGCGTTGATTAATAAATTGAGGTTGCGTGATATTATCTGGACAATAATCTCCTTCGGTCATTAAAATGATACGTGCTCCGTCATGCTGAGTTGCAAGCGTTAATGCTTTTTTTAACGTTTGCAAGGGCCGTTCTGAGTCGCCAGCATCCGCATCATCCCCATTCACTGCGTTGACATAAATTTCTTTTGAAACAAACGTTTTTCTCGGATTGGCAAAAAGCCACATGGATTGTTCGCCATTCGTGGTGGTGGCATTGGAGTTTTTCCACGCAGGAATCTCTCCTTGCAGTACCCTCGAAATGCCGATCACTGGTTTTACGATGGCACGGATTTCCATTAAGCCATCTGGGTAATCGGCCGCAGGAATGGTTGCCCAGTACTCCACCACGTTGGTTTCAGGATTTCGTGTCGCCTCTTTGACGACCTGCCACGGACCATCATTCACTGAAAATGAAACGCTCTCGATCTGGTTGATATGAAATGCCACGACCCCCACATTGAAGTCCCCCTGGATTTCCTGCCACGGAACCACATCCCAGCGTGCAATCGCCTTGGCATCACTCCCTGTTCCCTGTTTCGAAGCCTCAGGCTCTGGTGTTGGGCCTGTAAACCCTGTCCCGGGACGCAGGAGAACGCGCTGCTCTTCGATAACGGCGACCGTAACAGGGGGAGGCGTTTCCGCAGAGGGAGAGCGGTTGGTCTGCCCGTTTGCAGGCGGCCTCGAAAACAATAGCCAGACCAAAAGAAATATCGTTGGCCGTTTTCGCTGAAGGGGAGAAAAAAAATGTCGAAAAATTTTTGAAAATTTTTGCTTATGTTGTTTTGTTAGATTTTTAATTTTTTTGCTCATTTTTTCTGTTCAGTAGTGTTTGCAAGGCTCTAGGATTGTTTCAGAATCTGAATCTGAGTACATCGCCCGGGAAGCAGGTTTCGGTCCCGCTGACTCCCGTACTTGTTGCGAGAAGACTCGACGCAGAGACGTTTACGGAATGGTCAACTATCACCGTGATTCCATCACCTCGATGGTTGGCCGCGATCGATGTCGTCGAAAATGATGGTGTGATTGTGGATGAAGGGTTTTCCACAACGATTGAATCCATGAAAATTTCAACATCAAGATCGTTTCTGATTTTCTCGAAAGAGGTGGGGAGAGGAATCGTCTATCGCGGAACCAAAAACAGTATGGATCTGGCCAAAAAGTGAACCGAGCGAAATGATTCAAGACGCATCGTATCCAATATTTGGTCCGACAACGAGTCTGGGTGACTGCGAGTCTGTGTGACTGCGAGAGGGGGCTATTCTCAGGATTGCCTGTAGATCGTGATTTTTGTACGGTAAGTGAAAATTCGACGTTCTGTATGGAGGTCTGAATCTCATGTCCCGGCGTAATTCGGATTCTGGTCGTATGGCAGTCGCTTGGCTGGCGACCGCTTTTGTCATCGTGATTGGTGCTGCCACTTCCGTATTTGTCATTATTGTCGCGACAGAAGAACGGAAGGGACCACTGATCGTCTCGGCGATCGCACTGAGTAGCCTCGTGATGATCTTGGTTTCGCTCAGTGTTCGTCGGGATAATCCCGTCAGTCGGTTGCATCTTTGGTTTTCGGCACAGAATCGAAGTGATCCAACCGATGACTATCGAGCCGCGCGGCGACGAATTAAAGCCCGCGAGCAATTGGGGCAAAACGAACCCCCAACGGTCGAGACGGTCCGGGACGCCGCGAATCACGGTAATGCATGGGCTCCTCGTTCCGCAGTGAGTGCCGAATCCAAGCGTGCCAAGAAATAAAAACCGGCGAAGCCAGTCTCCTCAGTCGATCCCTCTGCAAAGCGATTCCTCGAACGGTGCGACATCAACAGAAACCGTCAGGATGTGCGGCCCGCCGCCGGTTAAGACCCCTTGAATCGGTGCAACGTCTCCATAATCTCGACCCCAGCCGATCGTCACATGACGTGCTTGCGGGATCACATTGTTGGTGGGATCCAGGTCGATCCAGCCGTATCCAGGACAAAACAACGAGAGCCACGCGTGTGAGGCGTCGGCACCAACCAGCTTTGGTTTTCCCGGCGGTGGTGTCGTCACCAGATAGCCGCTCACGTAGCGGGCTGCGAGTCCCAAACTGCGGAGTGCGGTAATCTGTAAATGGGCAAAGTCTTGGCAGACACCGCGGCGCTGCTTCAAAACTTCCCATGTCGGCGTGCTAATACTTGTGGATGTCGGTGCGTATTCAAATTCGTGATAGATCCGCGAGTTCAGGTCCAGGGCCGCCTCAAGCAGTGGGCGGCCGGGGGTAAAGCTGACTGCGGCGTAATCGCGGGCCGCGGCGAAATCATGGATGTAGGGCGATTCAAAACAAAACTGACATAATTCCCGCAGTTCAGGTGTCGCGGGGACGGCGAACTGATCGCGGACCGTTTCCCAGGGAAGTGTCTTGGCGGGATTGGGAAGTGCTCGCGGAGTGACATTGACCCGACTGCGGGCGGTCACACGCAGTTCTTGGTGTGGTTCTTCGAGCGAGAAATACCAGACTTGATTGCCGAAAAAGTCGATCCACGGGCGCAACAACATTGGTTCTGGCGAGACTTCCAGATAAAAGCTGGTACTTGTCTGAAATTCCGTCTGACGAGGGGTCAGATGGACATCGTTCTGGCAAATCGAAACCGGGTCCGGGTACGAATAAATGGTGGTGTGTCGAACTTGGTACTGCATAGGAGAGTATTCAGTCTTTTCGAAGGCAAGTGTGGACCGCCGAAAGTGCAATCAGGCGCGTCGAGGGATTTGCAATTGGGGATCCAGTTGTCGCGAATCGACTGTGTGCGTGAGATACGTATGAGTAATACTATCCGAGAGGGCGCGAAGATCGGCGGCCAAGCTGGCCAGAAACTTGTCCAAGTGTCGCCGATCCCCGGTTCCATTCACGGTACAGAATGACTCGACATCCGCCAGGCGGAGTGCCGCCTGCGCCGAGAGGACCAGTTTTTGTTCCGAGGTTCGAATCGTTTCTGAGTCGTCATGGGCCAGACTGCGAACGTGTTCTGACAGCGCCATCAATTGAAATCCGACCGCGCGGGGGTTTGATTCGTCGGCGAGGACCAGGTCCAGCACGGGGGCCAACTGCAGTGTCGTGAGATAACGATAGCGATACGTCATCGAACTGTCCGCAATTTCCAGCATCGCTTCCAGTCGTGGCAGGACATCGGTCTGCCCTTCGACAAGCAATCCTCGGATGACGCGTAGCGTTTGCAGTGAACGTTCAATTCGCCGCCCAATGTCCAGGAATCGCCAGCCAGGTCCACGCGTCATGCTGTCGTTACAAAGTCCACTGAAAGCGGAAAGTGAAGTGAGTAATTGATTGAGTGGGGCAAGCGATTCTGCCAGATCTGCGGACGTTCTCGGAACTGCTGCATGGCGAGATTGTGTCAGTTTTAATTGATTGATGATTCGCCACCCATCAACCGAAATCCGGTCCCGAACCACCGAAGCGGTCCGCTGGGTCGACTCGATCGAGTTCAGCAAGCCTCCCTTTCGGTAGGGGTCGTATAAAAATAACCAGACCGAGTCGACCAGCATCTGCCAAAGCCCGGTCTCGTCCTCTTCCCGACCGCTGAGCGGCGACTCGCCCGGATCATCGATCGACAGCACCAGGCGATGCAGGTCCGATAATCGTGCTGGCTGAAGTTCGCTGGTCATCCGTGCGACGACACTTCGGGCATGGCGGACTTGGGCTTCCGTTCGTTCGACAGAGCGACCGAGCCAGAACAGGTGATCCGCAGCGCGGCTGGGCAAATCGTTGGCACTTCGACGTAGCTCCAGGGCGGTCTGTTTCGGTCGCAGCAGCGACACCGGTTCAACCGGACCCTCGGCCAGCACCCAGACATCTTTGCTGCGCTGACCAGCAGCCATCGATTCATTCAGAGTTTCCGAGCGGGTCGCGACACGCGATAATCCTCCGGGCAATACAAGATAGTCACCATCGGTCGCCACGGCGAAGGCCCGCAGAGTGACATGCCAGGGCTGTAGTCGGTCATTCACCAGGATGGGAGCGGTCGAACCGACAATCGGCTCTTGTGCCACAAATTGACTGGGGCGGGCATGCATTTCCGCTAGCAGTCGGGCTCGTTCGTCGTAAGCCAGGTTCGGGCCAATATAGGTTTTCACCTGATGGTGACGATAGGCATGTCGTACGATGAGTCGATCGAGATGGGCTTCGACGTAGCGTAAGTCCGCCTCGCGACCACACCACCATGTGGGAACCGAACTGAGCTTCAGTTCTTCTCCGAGCAGAAATCGACAGGCTTGTGGCAGAAAGGCTTGCAGTAGCGGTGCTTCCAGGAAGCCGCTCCCCAGTGCATTCGCCACAACGACCCGGCCATCGCGCACGATCTGCATCAATCCCGGGATTCCCTCACGCGAATCGGGACTTAATTCCAACGGATCGCAGTGTGTGTCACCCATGCGGCGAAAAATGACATCCACCGGTAGCAGTCCACCGAGTGTTTTCAGATAGACACCGTCACCTCGGACCGTCAGGTCTCCCCCTTCGACGAGCGTGTACCCGAGATAGCGAGCCAAATAGACATCTTCGAAATAGCGTGAGCTGCGTGGGCCAGGAGAGAGCAGCACAACGCGCGGGTTATCGCGGTGACTATGAGCCAGATGGGAGAGCGTGTTTTGTAAGGCAATAAAGAATGAGGCAAGTCTAACGACATTCAGGCTTTGAAATTCTGCGGGGAGCGTCCGCGAGACGACGATTCGGTTTTCGACCGCATACCCGGCACCGGAGGGACCTTGCGAGCGGTCGCCCAGAGCAATCCATTGGCCGCTTTGATCACGGGCGAGTTGCGCCGCGTACCAATGAAGAAAAATTCCTTCCGGGGGGAAAATACTGGTACAGGGAAGTAAAAATCCAGGGTGTTCGAACAAGGCCTGCGGGGGCAAAATCCCCGATCGCAGCAGTTCTTGCTGACCGTAAACATCCGCCAAAATTCGATTGAGTAAGCGAGCACGCTGGCGGAGGGAATCGCTGAGCAATTTCCATTCGGCGATCGGTATCATCAGCGGAACCGGGTCCAGTTCCCAGGGACGCTCCAGATCTTTTGAGGCTCCGTAAACGTTATAGGTGACTCCGTTTTCCCGCAGTAAATGACGAGCTTGATCGCTGCGTCGGCCCAAGCCTGACGCACCATCCATGTTCAGTCGCTGACCCAGCTTTGACCATGCAGGACGGAGATTTCCCGTCGAATCCAGCATTTCATCAAAAAACTGTCCCGGTGGCTGATACTGCGACACGATCTCGCCGGCTGGATGAGCGCTCACCGCACCGGTACTTTCAATCATTGTGGCTGAAACTCCTCGAACATTGGCCTGCCTGTTTGCAATTCGGTCCCTGACGGTTCTGCTATCGGATCCGACTGACGGACCCCCTCTCCGGATCGCGACCCGCAACCGCTCGCCTCATATCGAGCGTCAACGGGTAGTCGACATTCGGTTCGCTATCGGGGACTGATAGAATTCCCGGAGTGTGACCGATTTGGAAGAATCTTGCCACACGACGACTCTCGGCTTCATACGCATTGACTGGGAATGTTCCGTAGTGGCGACCACCGGGATGCGAAACATGCCAGGTACAGCCTCCCAAAGACCGTTTGTTCCAGGTGTCGATCAGGTCAAAGACCAATGGCGAGTGTACACCGATGGTCGGATGCAGGCAGGATGGTGGCTGCCAGGCGCGGAAGCGAACCCCCGCGACAAATTCGCCTTTGGTCCCGGTCGGGTGCAACGGGACCCGGCGTCCGTTACAGGAAACCACAAACCGCGGATTGGTCAGCCCGCGGACCATCACTTGGACACGCTCGACCGACGAATCGACATAACGGGCGGCACCAGTCCCACCAAACTCTTCCCCCAGCACGTGCCAAGGCTCAATCGCTTGCCGCAATTCGATATGTATCCCCGAAATCGCCGTCTCACCAATCAAGGGGAAGCGGAATTCGACGTGGGGAGAAAACCACTCCTTTTGAAAGCGATAGCCGTCGTCCGACAATTCTTGCAGCACTTCGTTAAAGTCTTGCTCGACGAAATGCGGCAGCATAAACCGGTCGTGCAGGCTGGTTCCCCAGCGAACCAGTGATTCGTGGTAAGGCTTATTCCAGAATCGTGCGATCAGCGCCCGCACCAGCAGTTGCTGTGTCAGACTCATTCGCTCATGCGGCGGCATCTCGAATCCACGCATTTCCACCAGCCCGAGGCGTCCACTGGAGCTATCGGGCGAGAAGAGTTTATCAATGCAAAATTCGGCACGATGCGTGTTTCCCGTCAGGTCCGTCAGCAAGTGGCGGAAGACGCGATCGACGAGCCACGGTGGTACAGGCTCGTGGTCTCGTAGTTGCGAGCACGCAATTTCGAGTTCGTACAAACTTTCGTGCCGGGCTTCGTCCAGCCGGGGTGCCTGACTTGTCGGACCAATGAAGAGTCCGGAAAACAGATACGACAGCGAGGGGCGATTATTCCAGTACGAGACCAAACTTCGTAGCAGGTCGGGGCGCCGCAAGAACGGACTTTGAGCCGGAGTCGGGCCACCCATCACAATGTGGTTCCCTCCGCCGGTCCCCGTATGTCGACCATCCAGCATGAATTTTTCGGTGCTGAGCCGGGAGAGATGGGCCTCTTCGTAGAGGACCGTGGTGTTGCGGACGAGTTCTTTCCAGGTTCGTGAGGGCTGGAGGTTGACTTCGATGACGCCGGGGTCCGGTGTCACTTTGAAGTGATCGATTCGGTAGTCATAAGGGGGGGGATAGCCTTCGATCCGAACGGGCATCGATAATTCGTCTGCCGTGGCTTCAATGGCCGAGACCAATTCAAAATATTGCTCGATATTCTCGACGGGGGGCATGAAAATATGAATGACCCCGCCGCGTGTTTCGACACATAACGCGGTTCGGACAATTGGGTCATCATCCGTGGGGGATTCTGAGGGATCACCCAGCGATTCCTGGTCGATTCCGTTGAGACCATAAGATCCATTGGATTTGCCGAATCCGGATCGAGTACCGTTGCTGGAGGTTCGACCATCATGAACATTTCGACCATCGTGAACATGAGGGAGCGAGGTTGTGGTGACATCGCCATTCGCTGCATCGACACTTGGACCAGTCCCTACATAAGCCGGTTCGAGATCGCTCAGCGATCGTTGGACGTAATCCAGAATTCGCGTTTGCGTTTGCATCCGGTGAGGGACCATCATCGCGGCTCGGGTCCCGTTGGGCTGGAAGCCATTCGGATAGGTTGCCTGGTATCCCTGGTATCGATCGGCGATCCCCGTCGTTTTTGGAAGTTCACCTCGATCCGCCATCGGGTCGAGTGGGATGATCACGGGGCGTTCCTCGGGACGGAGCCACGGGAGGGAATCGAGCGGCAGCCGATAGCCCATCGGAGAATCTCCCGGCACGAGAAACATCCGCCCCTGTCGCAGGTGCCAGGGGCCACTTTTCCACCGAGTCAGTTCCGTGGGTGAATCGTTGGGCTTGAGAGGCAGCACATAGCCGACGACATTGGCTAATCCCTGTTCAAAGACACGCGCGAGTCTGGCGCGATCCTCTTCGTTGTCGAGTTTCGAATCAAATGGATCCACATTTGCCGGGAGTTTCCTCGCTTTCCAGAGGTAATACCACGTGTCTTCATAACCGGCCACAACATGGGCAGGCTGGACCTGCAGTTGTTCGGCCAGCATGGTGATAAATTCCCGGGCATCCTTGTCTTGATGACCGTAGTCGCGATCGTCGTCGGCAATCAAATCGGGGCGGGTCCAGACCGGCTCGGTATCTTTTCGCCAGTAACAGCCCAAAGCCCACCGCGGCAGGGACTCGCCCGGATACCATTTCCCCTGTCCAAAATGAAGCAGTGGACCGTTCGCGAAGCGTTTCGCCAGTCGGCGGAAGAGTGTTGCACCGAGTTGCCGCTTGGTTTCACCCAACGCGGCCGTATTCCATTCCGGCTCATCACGATGATCGATGGAGACGAAGGTCGGTTCGCCCCCCATCGTGAAGGCACGTGGGCCAATTGCCAATTCCCGATCGACATCCTCCCCCAGTTGTTGGATGTCGCCCCATTGCTGATCCGTGTAGGGTTTCGTCACACGTGGGTCTTCGTGAACCCGTGTGATCGTCATCTCAAAGCCAAACTCGACTTCACACTCATCGACCCCACCCGAGATGGGTGAGGCAGATTGTGGATCGGGGGTTGCTGCGAGGGGGATATGCCCTTCCCCGGCGAGCAATCCCGAAGTGGGGTCAAGGCCGACCCATCCCGCACCGGGAAGAAAGACCTCGGCCCAGGCATGCAGATCGGTAAAGTCAATCTCGGCGCCCGAGGGACCATCCAGTGACGCCACGTCGGGCTTGAGCTGCAGTAGATATCCCGAGACAAAACGGGCGGCAAGCCCAACATGCCGCAAGAGTTGCACTAGCAGCCAGGCGGAATCACGACAGGAGCCGCTCTGTTTCGTCAGAGTTTCTTCACAGGTTTGCACCCCAGGTTCCATGCGGATCACGTAACTCACCGCTCGCTGTACATATTGATTAAAATCAACGATACAGTCGTTGGTCGTGACGGAATGTCGCGGTGCCCGTGCGACGAACGACTCCATCACCGCTGACAACGGTTCGGTGGCGAGATAGGGCTGAAGTTGAAGTTTGAGCGCTGCGGGGTACGAGAACGGAAACTCGGTCGCATCCGGTTCGAGAAAAAAATCAAACGGATTGATGACGGTCATGTCGGCGATCAGGTCGACCTCGACCGACAGACATCGCGTGAGATCGGGAAACACGAGGCGTGCCAGAAAATTTCCGTAGGGATCCTGTTGCCAGTTCAAAAACTGCTTGTCGGGTTCGACCTTCAGGGAATAACTGAGAATTGGTGTGCGGCAATGGGGAGCGGGCCGCAGCCGAATCACCTGTGGTGAGAGCGTAACAAGGCGATCATAAGTGTAGGTCGTTTTATGATGAAGAGCGACGCGGATCGTCATGGCAGATCTTTTCGTACGAGAATGCGGAATTATCAGCGGGTTTGGGAATCCGGGGTGGTGTACCGTGAGTGATTCGACAATCGAAAACGTTTATTGGGAACAAAAACAAACATCAGGGCAACGGGGTCATCGACGGCGTCGTAGCCTTCCCCAGGAAAGTCTCAGACTCTCAGCCGGGTTTGAAAACAAGCCGGTCGATTCATTCCGCTGCGGGGGTTTGAAATTCTTGTTGTTGTCCCCCTCTGGCTAATGCGGGTTGGTTGTTGCGGGTCCATGGTTTGAATGTTTTTTGAGGGCTCACAATCGGTTCCACCGAAAAAAACGTATCCGAGATTGCCTGGCCAACTCCGTTCAGCTTTTCCTGAAACTGATCAATGAATTCATGCAGCCCGGTTTCGAAAATCTCATCAATGTTGGTGTAGTCGAGTTCGGCTCGCAGACGGCCC
>CAMBQP010000153.1 GCA_945869955.1 Schlesneria paludicola DSM 18645 | reverse complement strand
AGCCTCGCATCGTCTTCCCGGTTGCGCTGAAATGGCTTGCTATTCGCTTTTGCAGTTGTCGGGAACTGACGTGCGGCTGATGGAGGTGAGCGAACGGTTTCGTCAGCGAGTTCCCGATTTTGATCCGACAAAGGTTTCGATCCTTGAATGGGAGATTGATTGTGGCGATTTTGGTAGCGTCGATCGCGGTTGCAGCGGTAATGAAGGGAACGCGATTGCGCAAATTGAAAAAATGCATGCTGTTTTGCGGTGCCGCTGCATTTTCGTCAATCACGGGGTGCGGACAGCGGACCGTCGCCATCCCCACAGAGTCGATACCCATTGTTTTTGCAACGCCGACGACGAATCTTGGGATTGTCAAAGGGACTGGCCCACTGAAAGTCAAATTTCCTTTCACCGTCTGGAATCACGATACCGTACAAATCGTCGGGACTTCAAAAACGTGCAATTGTGCGGCTGTGAATGAGGAGTTGATTGGTCGGGACTTGGAACCCGGTTCAAAACACGAATTGATTGTGAACCTGACGCCAAGCGGAACTCCAGCACATTCTGAAGTGCGCATCATTCAAGTCATGACAGATCCCCCCGCGTCTCCGCCAATTCATATCGCCGTCACCTACCGGTTACTGAGCCACCCTGTGCTGTCGGTTAAGGAATTGATTGTGGACGGAAAGATCGGAGAGGTGGTGACAGCGCAATTTGAGATGACCTGCCATCGAGCGACATCGGATCAACCAGTCAAGGTCGTCGAATCGAAATGCGAATGGGGACTATTCTCACTGGTGAATATCAAACACGCGACAGAGGAATTTCATCTGCATGGTCAAGCACACGAAAAAATCGTGACAGACCGAACTGAAATCCAACTTCGTTCCAATCCCAGCCGTGTATACGGAGAATCACGCGCAATGATTCGATTGTATTTCGACGACCAGTCCTCGGTCCAATTATCTTCAGTCGTGAGAATCCAGCATCCATTTCGGTTATCCCTTAAAAGGGGATTTTGTGGTCGACGCGTTGCTGGGGAGGATTGGTCGATTTCCATGCCTTACCGCTGGGATGGCAAAGAAGGCCAAGTAGACCGAATTGAGTGTTCGATTCCAGGTTCACGGGCCGAGTTAACGGAAGAAGTCGTCGCCATCACGGGAACGGCACCCAATGCGCCAGGGCGTTTTGAAGGAGAGATTGCGATTTATTTTCGCGATGCAACATTGTCTCGATTGACAGTTCCCATCAGCGGAGTCGTCGTGGGTGAATGAAGAACGAATGCAGGGACGAACAGTGTCTCTTGAACACAATTTATATCGAATCATCGCTTCCGTTGCCTCGGGGGCCGGAGTGTGGAGCGCAGGAACAATTCCAGGTACCGGTTGTTTGGCTTGTGTCGCATTCATTCCGCTAATTTTAGCCATACGCGGAGCGCCCAATTATCGATTGGTACTTTCTTGCGGTGCCGCTTTTTCGCTCTGTTGGTCACTGTTGAAACTTGAATGCATCGCGGGGATGGGTTTTCGTAACGGTCGATTCGACTCGCATGCGATGGGATGGTTGTCGCTCATCGTCTTGTTTCTCGTTGCCCATACAGCGGCAGTCGCCTCGTTATATTACTTATGGATTGTCCGAGGTTGGCCGTGTTGCCTGGCACATTCGACCACGTGGATTGCCTCGGAACTTATTGCAGACGGCAGCATGCAGCGGGGTTTTGGTTTGAGTTTGGATTCTCTTCGTCTGGCGACGAGCCAGCTGGATGGCGGGGTATTTACGCAATGTGCGGATTTAGGAGGAAGCCTGCTCGTGAGTTGGCTCGTCACAATTACCAATGGCCTCGTCCTCGATCTGCGTTGTCGCGAGCCGCTTCCAACAAATGCGTTTGCATTATGTATTCGCGGAATGTGTTTTGTGATCGCGTTCTCGCTGACTTACAATGTTGTTCGCCCCGTTTTTTTAAAAACCTTGAAGGGCCCGACTGTTGTCCTTGTTCCGAGCAAGTGGGGCGAGCTTCTCAGTGAATTGACCACCCGCGAATTGCGTGCGGATTTGTTCATCTGGCCGGAAGGGGCACATGCCGAAACGTTAAATACCGATATGCGGATCGAGACTTCCTTGGCGGAATGTGCGAAAGTTCTGGATGCATCAATCATCGTTGGTTGTAAAAGACTCGGTGACGGGCAGAGGGGGCTGCTCAACACCGCCTGCCATTATTCACCCGATACGATGAAGTTCGACATGAGCGACAAACAGTTTCTTGCGCCAATTTCCGAGTTTGTTCCCCCGCTGGGTCAGTGGTTTAAGATACCTGATCCCGCAACACCCTACGTACCCGGAAAATCGCGTTGTTGGGCGATTCAAGGAGGCTGGCGCGTCGGGGTGGGAATCTGCAACGATGCGACCTTTGCCGCATGGGGTATGTCAATCATGGAAAAACAACCCGAGTTGTTGATTGTGATTAGCAACGAATCATTCAGTCCCTCGAACCAAATGCGTAAACAATTATTGGCAACGTCTCAATTGCGCGCCATCGAAACGCGGCGGTCCATTCTGCGTTGTGCCATGGAAGGAACCACTTGTTTGATTGACGGGCGAGGGTGTATCGTAAAACAGAATCGCGACTGGCGGCCGCCAACGACGTTGTTGATCTGCGAAATGCCCCTGACGCAATCGTGGAGCCTCTACCAATCGTGTGGAGATTCTCTCAGTCTTGTGATCACGTGCGGCGGGGTAATCCTCGGGGAATACGTGAGATTAACATCTCGAAGGAATCGATGATGACACGCCGAAAGCTCGGATTCACAATTGTCGAATTGCTGGTGGTGATCGGTATTGTTGGGTTGCTGCTGGCGTTACTTCTGCCCGCCATACAATCCGCGAGAGAGGCAGCCCGGCGGACCCAGTGTGCAAATTATCTCAAACAAATCGGCTTGGCAGTTCACAACTACCACGATTTGTTTACCGTGCTTCCTCCGGGAACTGTTACCCGATTCCCCTCGGTGAAGGGATTCTTCTCAACGATGGTTACCAATGGAGGGTATTTCGACCAACGCAATTCTACTCCAGAGACCCCCTGGTTATTACAACTGCTTCCGCAACTCGACCAGGCACCGTTGTGGAGTGCATTTGATTCCAACGCCGGTTGTTTCGGATTTGTCAATTTCCGTCCACCGTATTCGGTGACAGGTCCGAATGCGAATTGGAGGGTCATGATGCAAAGACTTTCCGTCCTTCAGTGTCCGTCCGATCGCGATTCGACATTCAATTTCGATGTCGACGCGTTACTTTCGTTGCAACTTGGCATTCCGATTCTGCAATGCGCACGTGGGAACTACGCCGCCAACTGGGGAAACACGACATGGGAACAGACAAATGATCTGGACGGGGATGGTGCAGGCGACCTTGGCGTCGAATACTTGACCGCTCCATTCTCGCGATCACGCACCGTCGCTCAGGGAAGCATCTCTGATGGCTTGGATGATACCGTGCTGGTAGCCGAGGTAAGAAAGGGATTGGGTATTGACGGGAGAGGCGCGGCCATGACGGCACTTCCGGGCGGGAGTTTTTACATGTCCAGATTCACTCCCAACAGTGCGGTGGACTATTTCCAGAGGATCCCGGCGACTGGATCGGGTAGCGGTGATCAGATGCCATGGCCTCGGACCTGCAATAACGAGCCAACCCTTCCTTGCACGTACCAACCCAACCAATCACTCAGTTTTGCAGGTGCGAGGAGTCGGCATGTTGGCGGCGTCTTTGTTTTGATGGCAAGCGGTCGAGTCCGTTTCGTTGCAAACAATATTGATCAAGGATTGTGGATTGCGGTACACGGCATTTCTGACGGAATTGCTGCGGAGACTGATTAATTATTTCGCGTGATTTTGACCAGCGAGCGGGTCGTCAATTTGTCTGCGTCCGGTTTTCTCGTACCGATGCGACACAGAAGATGGCAATCACTCGCAAACGCGGACGCGGGGGCGCGTGTGGTGAGGAAAACCGAAAATTCGACTGCGGGTCGCATGGATCGTCGGGGGATGACCGGCGACGGTTGCGAATCATTTGCCGAAATCCTGGATTCACTCGACCCAGGCGGTTGGAGTGGGAAGTTTGCCGCTCAATCGCTGAAAAAGGGGAGGCTTCGACGCCGGGGTCGTTCGTCGTTTTCCGAGAACCACCTGCCGAGCGGTCCAATCGAGTTCATGAGCTACGTCCACTTTGCCTACCCTTTTTCTTTTCTACTGTCCGGTTGGTAAAGCGTGAGCACGAAAGGAATCGGCGATCTCGATTTTTGATGTCAGCGACTGTGCCGTTCGCAAGGTCAGATCAATCAGTTCGTCGTCGGTCACGTTCAGCGACAGGTCGTTGATTTCGAGAAAGACCAACGCCGCTTCGAGTCCGACTCGTTTGTTGCCGTCGATGAACGGATGGTTTCGAACGATGTGGTACAAGTACGCAGCGGCCATTTCAAATAGACCGGCGTGGAGATATTGCCCGCCGAATTGCGATTCCGGCTGTCCCCGGGCGGACTCCAGCAACCCGAGGTCACGAATGCCAGATATCCCGCCGTAGTTGGCAAGCTGCTCGGTGTGGGAATCGATGAGGTCATCGAGTGTCAGGAATTCCGGAGTCATCGTCTACTCCGCCAATTTCTCAAATGCTTTCTTGTGCAGGGTATTGACCTTTGCACGTGCCGCCGCCACGCGCGATTTGTGACTCGTTGCCGACACGGGCGAGATGGTCATCGTCGTACCATCAGTCGTGATCTCGAGCGGATCTTCGGGACAAATCTTGAGAAGGTCCAAGATGGGGCGGTCGATCACCAACGCCCAACTGTTGCCGTGACGAACAAGCTTCTTGATCACCAGCGAGTCTCCTGGTTCAACTCGTACATACCAATGTGGTAACCCAATGTGGTCACATTGTACTACCACATCACAAGCGTATCACCCGTCAAAATTCAGGTCAAGCACGTCACCCCGCGCTGTTGACGAGGAGCATGAAACCCAGTGGACACGAGAATCATTGCGGTTGTGCAGGTGATGAATTGCGGCCGTTTTCAGGCTGCAGGGTGTGTTTTCTTCCCAGATCACAGGGGGATTATCTGGAGTGAATCGATTGGACCGCACGGCAGGTGGCTTCCGGCAAGCGAAGAATGACTCCGCCATCGACACCGCCCCTTTTTCCGCGATTGAGCGGCAAACTTCCCACTGCCACCGCGTGGTCCGAGTTGGCGCGGGATTTCGGCAAATGATTCGCAACCATCGCCGATCATCCTCTGACCTGACTAGGCTAACTGTGATGATTCTCGTGTTCCCAGTTCCTGGCCAGCAGCGACGCGACGGACTTTTGGAATATCGCAGAAATGAATGGCTGCCTAGAGGGATGCCCCAACACGGAGTTTCGTCAAACAAAAGTTGCTGTTCGATTGGGACATGGTTAGACTTGTTAACCAAAGCGGTGCCATCACGAATTTCCACGCAGCGATGGATAGTCCCCGAAATTAAGGAGAGAAAAATGACGGTCACGTTGCAACTTGATGATGAACAATGACGGAGACTTCTCGAAATCTCGCGAGCGCCAATCGACGAATTTGGTCGTCGGAAAGAAGAGCGAAAATCGGGGTGGTTCCCCGATGAAACGCTTGCTGTGGTTCGGTGTTCAGGTTTATGAAAGGGAGATTAGCAAAATCCCGATAGCATCGTCAGAACATTTCTGAGTTTGCGTCAAATCCGAACTTCTGATTTATTGGACTGATCTCCGTTTGTTCTGCACGATATTGGCCTGTCGAGGATCGCTGGCCCCGAGACGTTTGAAGAAATCGGCTGAACGCCGATTCGCCTGCGCCGCTGGCTACGGGTCAAACGAAAACCCACGTTGATTTTACAGCCAAAAAACAACCGGGCCAAGAAACAACCGGGCCAAGAAACAACCGGGCCAAGAAAAAACCCAGCCAAGAAAACTGGGCCGGGTCAGCTGCAATGATGATGTTGCGGAGTCACTCCGTGATCACATGCCGTACTTTTGCTTGCGAATTCGACGTCGCTTGATCTTCCAGCGACGGTCTCGCTTTTGTTTGGTGGTTAGCTTGACTTGCTTCACGGCAGGCCCCTCCGGGGATGGAAAGTGTTAATGGCCACAATTGGCCGGGATCGTTGAGCCTGACAAGATAACAACACCGACGGCTTTGGGGAAGTCAGTTCCTCTTTTCAGTTCCTCATTAACGGGAATGGATTGCTTTGGCTGCCGCCTCAAAACGGTCGGTGATTTGCCGGTGAATTTGCATTTCCCCGTTGATTTGAGGGCGTTTTGCTGAGGAAAGTGCAATGATTCGCTGCAAGAATGCGGCAGGCCACGGAATCTGACGGCCATCTTATTCATGGAATCCACCCGTCTCAGGGTGCGGAATCGGTGATTTCTGCCAGTTCGACGGCCCGGTGCTCGCGAGCCGATACATAGCAGGCTTCGACCAGGGCCATCGTCTTGAGGTTATCCTCGGCACTGATTTCCGGAATCGTCTGATCTTCCAATGCACACAGTAGTTGCGCCATCGGTCCTACAAAGGCGTCGGGGAACCAGACTTCCTCCCAGCGAGGCTGATGCCATTCGGGTGAGGCGATCGTCGTGTAGTCGAGCGTGCTCGGGGTTCGAGTTGGGTAGCTTGGCCAGCCGATGGTTCCGCGAGCCATTCCGGTTGTTCCTTCAATACGCCAGCGGATTCCAATGTCTGCCGCAGCCCCTTCCTTGGCAGGGCCAGCCCAGACATCATCGCAACCCATTGCACGCAAGCCACATGCGTATTCCAGAATATACAGGCAGATCCCGTCTTCGTGCGGGAACGTCGTCCGCGGGTCGGGGCGGATGCTGGCAAACACCCGCACGGGATCACCGAACCAGAATCGGAGCGTATCCAGGTGGTGAATACTCATGATTCGAAGTGTGACCCAACCTTGCCGTGCCTGCCACGGCATCCAGTGGGGAATCGCACGCATGTCGATGGTGGCCAGTACCGGTTCGCCAAGGTCACCACGGTTTAGCAGGGATCGACAGGCCCGCACCGACTGGTCATAACGCATGTTCTGATTGACGGAAAGGACGATTCCCGCATCGCGACAGATCCGGACGATCTCGACCGCCTGTGCGTAATTCACTCCCAACGGTTTCTGAGCCAGGATCCCCTTGATATGGCTGGTATGCTGCACGATGTCACGGATGACGGCGAGCTGCAAATCCGGCGGGACGGCAACATCGACCACCTCAACCTGCGGGTTGGCCAGCAACTCGACATAATCCGAATAGACATGCGGAATTTGATGTCGAGCCGCCACCGAATCGGCCTGTTCCCGCCTGCGTGCCGCGATGGCAATCGGATTAAATCCTGCATTGCGGTAGGCGACCAAATGGCAGTCCGCCATGATGAAACCGGCACCGATACAGCCGATTCCCCTCGATTTTTCGCGTGGCAATTGGGGCAGATAAGCGAGATCCGCAGTCGCAACCGGAGCCATGTTTCACCTTGTCCTACAACGAAATGTCCTGCAAGGGAATGTCTTGCAGCAGATTGTCTTCCACTGGGAAAACTGGGATCGCACTGCAATGACTTCATAAAATCACTTCGCAGCATCACTTCGCAGCAGCCAGGCCGAGGGGTTTTCCATCGCCTGACTGACCGCTTGCAGAAACCGGGCGGCGGGAGCACCGTCGACGATTCGATGGTCAAAGGTCAGGCTCAGCCACATCTGATCGCGGGGGACAATCCGGTCCTCGATCACGGCCGGTTCACGGCGAATTCGCCCCAGTCCCAGTACCGCCGTTTCCGGCACGTTGATGATCGGAGTGAACGCATCAATCCCGAACGAGCCGAGATTGGTGATGGTGAAGACACTCCCCTGCATTTCTGCCACGGTTAATGTTCCCGAGCGAGATTTTTCGATCAGCACTTGTGACTGTTCTGCCAGCTCAAACAACCCCAACGTTCCGACGCTTTTCACCACGGGGACGACGAGACCCCCATCGGTATCGACCGCCAAGCCGATGTGGAGCCCCTCAGCCGAAGCCGGAATCACCCATCCATCTCCCTCGGCACGCGCCGCCAACAGCGGATGCTGCTGCAGTGCGAGCGACACCAGTTTCATGATGATGTCGGAATAGGATGGGATCAGTGAACCGCCCGCCGCCTGTTTAAACTGTTGACGCAGTCCTACGAGGTTTGAGGCATCAATCCGCGTGGTAATCGTGACCGAGGCGGTTTTTTCTTGGCTGACCATCATCCGGCTGGCAATCGTGCGTCGACGTGAGGAAACCGGCACGGCGACGGACTGGGCATGGGACCCCAGTGTTGAACCTCGCCGCGATGCGGGTGATTGTCTGACATCCCGTTCGCGCACCCGACCATCGCGTCCAGTTCCCTGCAGTTGACGCCAATCGACACCCAATTCGCGGGCGGCCTGACGTGCTCGGGGGGTCGCGACGGTGGCCAGTTCGCGTTGGGGAATTGGTGAGGACGACCCCCGTTGAGTTCGCACATCCTCAGCCGTAATCCGTCCGGCCGGGCCAGACCCTGTCAATGAAGCGAGCTTCACACCGGTTTCGCGAGCCAGTCGACGAACCGAAGGTGGGGCCGCCGGGGCTGGGGCCGGGGCTACAGAGCTCGCTGGTGGCGGTTTGATGGCTTGAGGGGCAGCTGGGGACACCGTCGGGACAGGTTCGGTTTTGGGGACGGCTGCGGGGGGCGTACCCGCATTCGCAATCGAGCCCGCATTTCCAATCGAAGGGGTTGCTTCCCCTTCGGCGACCAGAAAGCCGATGACGGCTCCGACGGCCACCACAGTGCCGGGTGCGGGGGAGCCGACAGGAATTCTCAGCAGTCCGCTATCAACGGCTTCAATGTCTTGGGCCGCCTTTTCCCCTTCCAGCTCAAAAACCGCATCCCCCGCTCGAACAAAATCGCCCTCTTTCTTGAGCCAGCGGACGAGAGTCCCCTCTTCCATGGACCAGCCGAGTCGGGGGATTGTGATTGCAAACGCCATTCTTTGAAGCCTCAGTGAAAAATGAATGAACGCTCAACAGGTCGGGCTCAAATCCCGCCGACAGCGTCAGCTGACAGAGCCATCTGAGCGAGCAGGGGAGCGGGGCCACTGGCACCAGACATCCCCCGGCACTCGTCGATTCGTTGATTTACTCGTTGAACAACTCGCGAATCGCCGCAGCGATCGCTTCCGGTTGTGGGACCACCGCTTTTTCCAAAGGAGGACTATAAGGCGTTGGCGTAAAGGCACCATTGATCCGTTTGATCGGCGCATCCAAATCGTTGAAGCCTCGGTCCGCGACCTGTGCCGCAACATCGGTGGCAAATCCGCAGGGGGCAAATCCTTCATCCACCACAAGCAATCGCCCTGTTTTCTTGACCGACTGGAGAATGGTGTCAATGTCGAGCGGCAAGACGGTGCGGGGATCGACCACTTCTACGGAAATCCCCTCTTTTTCCAGTTCGTCACAGACGGAAAGTGTCAGATGAACCATTCGTGCGAGGGCCACCACGGTGATGTCACGACCGGGCCGCACGATCGCCGCTTTTCCAAACTCGATTTCGTACTCGGTCTCGGGGACAGGGCCTTTGATCGAGAGGATTTCGCGATGTTCGAGGAACAGCACGGGGTCATTACAGTTCAGGGCGTGCTTGAACAACCCTTTGGCGTCATAAGCGGATGAGGGGACCACTACTTTCAGTCCGGGGATCTGCGCGTACATCGCGTAGTAATTTCCCGAGTGATGCGTTGCTGCCGAGTGACCAATCCCGATGCAGCCGCGTAGCAGCACAGGCATCTTCAGCCGACCGCTGCTCATATACTGCATTTTGGCGATCTGATTCACGATTTCACCGACCGAGTCGAGCACGAAATCGGCGAACATGAAATCGATGACGGGGCGCGTTCCGGTCATCCCCGCTCCGCACGCCAACCCGACAAACCCCCGTTCACAAATCGGCGTATCACACAGTCGAGTTGGTCCGTAGAGATCATAGAGTCCTGCCGTCGTTTTGAAGTTTCCACCTCGTTGGCCGATCCCTTCCCCCATCACGAAGATGTTTGGATTCTTGGCCATTTCTTCGGAGAGGGCTTCGTGAGTTGCCTGGGTCATCGTGATCTCGCGAGAGACCGTGGCGGGTCGCGTGTTCTGCAGGGGAATGATTGTCGATCGTGGCTGCTCGGAATAGGTGAACTGAGTTGCCGAGGCGGCCTCAGGCCAGGGACTCGCCTCGGCGAAGCGACGGGCCTCGTCGACCATTGCTTTCACTTCCGCATCGACGGCGTCAAAATCGGCAGCGCTCAGGGCTTTCTTTTCGATTGCATGGGCTTTCAGACGCTGGATCGGACATCGCTTCTTCCATTCCTCGACATCTTCTCGTGTGCGGTAAGTGAAATCTCCCATCCCTTCCGCGTGGGCTCGCGTGCGATAGGTGACGCATTCGATCAATGTCGGTCCGCCGCCGGATCGAGCCCGCGTGACTGCTTCTCCGGCGATGCGATGTAATTCGGCCGCATCATTTCCATCAACCTTCAGTCCGGGCATCCCGTAAGCCGCGCCGCGGCTCCCGACACTCGGATTTCCGGCGGCATAGGCAAAGGGGACTTCCGTGGCAAACTGGTTGTTTTCGCAGATGAACAGGACAGGGAGCTTCCAGATGCTCGCCATATTGAGCCCTTCATGGAAGGCTCCGTTATTCACCGCACCATCGCCAAAAAACGCGACTGCCACTTGATCGGTCTTCATCAATTTGAAGCTATAGCCTCCGCCGCAGGCCTGCAGAATGCAGGGGCCCACGATGCCGCTGGTTCCCATCATGCCGACTTCAGGAGAAAACAGATGCATGCTTCCCCCGCGTCCGCGGGAGCACCCGGTTTGTCGGCCGAAGAGTTCGGCCATGAGTTCTCGTGGTGGCATCCCTTTCGCGAGTGCATGTCCATGTCCGCGATGCGTACTGAAGACGACGTCCTTGTGCCCCAGATGAGCACAAACCGAACTGGCAATCGCCTCTTGGCCGACATAGGTGTGGCACGCACCTTGAATCAGACCCCGCTGGTGGCAGCGGGCCAGCTCTTCCTCGGTCTGGCGGATAGTCTGCATCGTGCGGTAGAGACTGAGGTAGGCTTGGCTTGTTTGCGGATTTGTCATGAGTGATTCGAGTTCCTGGATGAAGAGTACCAATGATTCGGCCCCACCGGGCTGAACTTTGCCAGCGTGTTGAGCGCCGACTCCTTCCGTACCAATTCTGTTGCTGTTTTCTGTATCCGTAATGATTTTGTCAAAATCAGATTCTGTCAAAATGGGGCTGAATTCCAAGAGAAACTCGACGGCAAGCTCGAGTTGAGGAACCAAGCCCGCGCGACCGGCACCTCTGCAGAGTATCGCCGGATCAGGTCACCGGGTCCACGTATCGTCTTGTTCCCCCGCAATTCATGGCCAGGTTTCCGCCGTCCATCGGGATGAGCGCCCCGGTGATCCAGCTTGATGAATCCGATGCCAGTAACACGGCGAGTCCTTGAATGTCGTTGGGGTGCCCCAGACGTCCTGCGGGAATCCCCTGCAGAAAGCGGTCTTTGAGTCCGGGGTCCGCTTCAATTCGTTTTTCGAGCGAAGGATTCAAGACTTGCGCCGGTAAAATGGCATTCACCCGCACGCCCAGTGCCGACCATTCGGTGCTCAGTTCCCGCGTCATCTGCACGACGGCCCCCATGGCCATACTGTAGGCGATATGACTGCGTCCCAGTGCCGAGATGCTGGCGAGCGACCCAATGTTGACGATACTGCCGCGCCCGGCGGCAATCATCCTCCGCCCCGCTTCCTGGCACATGCAAAAGCGACCATAGACGAGGTTTCGCCAGGTTTTTTCGACGTCATCCAGCGAGATTTCTTCGGGTTTGCCGAGAACTCCTTCCCCCGCGACATTTCCGAGAAAGTCCAGGCGGCCAAATTCTTGATCCAGCTTGCTGAAGAGGGCACGGATCGAATCCGGTGACGAAACATCGCACGGTACGGCGATCGCTTTCCGGCCCAGCTGCTGAATGGAATGGGCGGTCTGCTGAGCTCCTGCGGCATTCAGGTCTGCGAGGACGAGATCTGCACCATGTTCGGCGAGTGCCAGCGACATCGCACGCCCCATCCCGCTGGCCGCACCCGAGACCAGAGCGACTCGCCCCGAAAGATCAAAAAGTGATGTCACATCAGTTCCTTATTTCGACAATTCTTTTGACGGTTCTCTGTGAATTTTGACAGTTCTCTGTGGGAATCTCTGTGGGGATCTTGGCATGGGCCAGGTCGGACTGATGTTGACCCGCCCCGGAATTCCTCAAAATCGACGATTACGTTTTCATGAATCCTGCCATCAATTCCTGCAAGATTGGCCACTGTTTGGTCATGAAGACTAACAGGGATAACCCGAGGTAAAACAGCCCGCAACTGACCATGCCGGCGCGATGATACCACCGCGGCTGAATTTCTTTCGGCAACAGTGTGACATTGATCCACAGCAATTGAAACGCGGTAATCCCAATCGCCAGATTATTCAGATTCGCGATGATCAGGGTCATCAATTTGGGTGTTCCGTACGTGCTGAACAGGTACGCTGCCACCAGAGTCCACAACACATACGAGAACAACAGCGTGTAATAGATGTACTTGACCTGATCGTCCCGCATCCGGTCGCGGGCATGGCGGCTGGCTGACCAGATGATGTCGGTCCAGCGACGGCTGAAATCCTCAACAATCGACATTTGACTCGGAAGCAAGACCGTTAATCCGACGAACAGGGTCACCGTCCACAAGATGCCACCCAGCGCAGGCCCAAAATTGGGGGCGTGCCGAATTCCATCCGCCGTGATCATCGCCTGTGCCCATTCCAGTTTATCGGATTGGTTATACAGCTGAGAATGGGAGGCGAATTCGAGCGATAACAGAGCGGGCAAGGCCATCCCCATGAAACACCCTGGAGCCCAAACGACGATCTGATCCGTAAGAATATACTTCCACCAACCCCGCCAGCGGCGCAGGTTGTCGGGTGTGATCGGAAAAACTTTTCCCAGGTGGCTTAAGGTGATATCGCGACCACCGACGGCACTCGCAATCGCGCCGACTTGTTTGCCCATTCCCCAGCCTTTGTCCCGGACGTAATTGCTGTACGTGGAATTGGCCAGCCCACCACCACCCGCGTACCCGGCAAAGGCTCCGAGCACCGCAATGTTTCCCAGCTCGATCAGGGGCCATGATCCCTCTTGCCACATTTGGATAAAGACATTGGTCAGCTGATCTTGACCATCGATTTTCACCGGGACATTTCCGAATTTGGCAAAACCGCTCATCACATTCCACCAGTGCATGGGACTGACGAACAGGATGCCAATCGTCAGGCAAAAGCCGAGGACGACGGCCACCTTGATGGTCATGACGGTTTGCAGCATGTTGTAGATTTTCCCGCCGATCAGGACCGGCAGCGCGACAGCCAGCAAACAGGTGTATGCAAGCATTGTCACCAGCCAGCGATCTTCGACACCGGGGGGGCGATCGAGCCAGATGGCCGCCATGACGGCAGCCGCATTGGTCGATAAAGCGGGAATCAGCGCCGAAAGACTGAGAAACAGAATCACCGGTATCCAGAGCATCGGACCTGGTCGCTTGCGCATAAAGCCGGTCATCACCGGTTCACCGCAATACAACGCATAGCGAGCGCATTCGATGTTATAAAAGACCTGCAAGACGATCGCGACGGTGGCAATCCACATCAGTCCACCGCCATAACGGGCAGTGACTTCGGGGCCCAGCAGCCATTCACCGCCGCCAATCTGGATTCCCATCATGACGATTCCAGGGCCAATGAAGCTGGCCCAATGGCGCAGCCCCAGCGGCCTCGGTTCGGGAAGCTCTGCAATGTCCCATGTCGGTAGACAGGTGACCGGAAGTTCAGATTGTGTTGTCATTCGTGAGCAGCGCCAGATGACTTAGTGTGTTTGGGAGAGAGAACACGGTATCCCAGCCACGCTCAGGAATCAAACTCGCAGGACTTTTTGCAGGGATGACCAACAGAAATT
>CAMBQP010000152.1 GCA_945869955.1 Schlesneria paludicola DSM 18645 | reverse complement strand
CCTTTTGGCGACAAACAATTCTATTGATTGTATTGCAGTAATTATGGAGTTCAAGGCAATCCCGAGGCGGGATACGGGGGGTATCTCGACCACGCCCTGTTTTTGTGGCACACATTTTGCGTAACCAAGCGAGATTATCAAGGACGAATCGCAATTGACAATCTGTGGTAACGATAAGGACGCGGGTGCAGTGAGTGGAGAGTGGTCCACGCGCATCGACCCACAGCAACCAATCTTTTGCCGGTTCCAAAATTCTGCACTTGATTAAATGAGAATGTTACAGGCTTACTATTTAACGTCGAGTTCAACAGCAATAAATTAAAAACCGTGAGGAGAAGCTCATGCCAAAACGTAATTGGTTGGGAAATCTATGGTGTTTGTTGACCAAACAGTCGAAGTGCGGCTCTCGCCGTCGCCGATCACGTCCGCTCATTGAACTCTTAGAGTGCCGCGTGTTATTGCACGGAATTCCGCTTTACCCGGATCCCCAACTGATTTCAATTGATCGATTTGGCTCAGAGAATACTTCTGACATCGGAGTTAAATTTCTGATCACGTTTGACAGGTCAGTCACAGGTGTCGACAAGACTGAATTTTTTTTAGTCAAAAAGGGGAGTGTGGATGCGATCCTGGGCGAAGTAAGTTATCATCATGATATTCAAGGCGAGGCTTTATTTTATCAGTATATCGTTGAAGCAAATAATTTAACCGGCAATGGTAAATTAAGTTTAAATTTAATTGACGACAATTCGATAACATCTTTTTCGGATATAACCAAATCGTTGTTTCCACCTGGTGTCGGCACAATTTTTGAAGGGGCGACTTACACAGTGGATCACACGCCTCCCGTCGTCGCATCAATTCTGTGTAACGACTTATCTCCAACAACTGTTGGCGAGGTCAAATTTACGGTGGCGTTTAGCGAAGCGGTCAGGGGCGTTGACGCCACAGACTTCCAACCGGTAAGAAGCGGTATTGCCATAGCATCGGGAAGCGGCGTGGTAGTCAATCAAATTAATGATTTCACGTATCACGTGACCGTTGGGAATATTCAAGCCTTTGGGTCGCTCGGACTAAACTTGATTGACAACGGTAAAGTCAAGGATTTGGCTGAAAACGTTTATACGTCACGGAACGATGTCGCTGGTTTTGCCAACCAGACGACATACGCCACGGGACTGAATCCGGAAGCGGTGACTTTGGGCGATGTTAACAGGGATGGCATTCCAGATCTCGTCGTGGCAAATGGGACGAGTGATACGATGAGCGTATTTTTGGGGAACGGAAACGGAGAGTACAAGGCGCCATTCACATACCGGACAGGGCATCACCCCAGTTCGGTGGCACTCGGGGATCTCAATGACGACGGATTCCTGGATGTCGCGGTAACGAATTCGCTCAGCAATACGCTGAGTGTGTTTCTCGGTATCGGTAACGGCACGTTCAAGACGCAACAGATATTTGCCACAGAGAAGGGACCGGATTCAGTCACGTTCGGATATGTGAATACCGACGAGAAGCTGGATCTCATCGTCGCAAATAGTGTAAGTAACTCCGTCAGTCTGTTTGACGGGAAGGGGGACGGTACGATTCAGTTACGCAAATCCTACGCGACGGGTGATTCTCCGAATTCCGTTTTTTTTAAGGATTTGAGTGGCGTAGGCGATTATGGGATCGTGGTTGCAAATTATAACAGTGGGACGGTGAGCGTATTAATGGGGCATCCAGACGGGACCTTCGATGCGGCGCGAACCTTCTCCACAGTCTCTGCTACGGGGTGGACCCCGAATACCCTGGCATTGGGTGATGTAAACGGTGATCACAAGCCGGATCTCATCGTCGGAAGTTATTTTGCGCAATATAGCAACATTAGCCTGCTTTTGGGGAACGGAAATGGCACTTTTAAAATGCCACAAACCTTTGCCCAAGGGAGTACGCCAATGGCTTTAGCGGTGGGAGATGTGAATGGCGATGGAAAGCTTGACATCGCCATCGCGAACCATTATCGACATTCGGTCGATGTATTTTTGGGGAATGGGGATGCCACGTTCAATCTCCCGCAGACCTTCGCTACAGGAACGAGCCCAACCGGACTGTCAATTGGAGATCTCAACGGGGATGGCAAGCTTGATCTTGTTGTGGCGAATTTGAACAGCAATAACGTGAGTGTCTTTTTGGGAAAAGGAAATGGGAACTTAAATGTTCAGGTTTACAGGGTAGGCATCACGCCATCTGTGACGACTCAGCCTAAAAACCTCCAAATTCATCTCGATGGCACAGCGACGTTCACGGCTGAGGCTGTTGGCAATCCGACGCCAAGTATTCAATGGCAGGTCAGTACGAATGATGGTGCAACGTGGAGCAATCTTGCCGGTGCGATCTCGAATACCTATCGCATCGCGACGGACTTATCCATGGATAAGTCAAAATACCGAGCCGTCTTCGTTAATAGCGCAGGAGTGGCCTACAGCGACGCTGCCACCCTTGCAATCAATACAATGTCTGTCGCTGCCAAGGTGACCAGCATTTCCCTTCCGTGGGGCGACTTCAGCTACCCATTAAACGACATCAGTAACGGATCACTGCTACCGAAAGGGCTGCTCCCGACGGGTCGTAAAACGGACATTCCCTGGCTTGGTGTCCAGACCTTTATAATCGGCCTTGATCGTGCCGTCTCATCGCTGAAACCAGAGGACATTTCCGTAGTGGGGGTCGGTGGAATTGACTATGGTTGCTCAGAGGTCTTTTCAGTCAACGGATCTTTCTGGAGAATCTCGTTAAAAAATTCGATCTCCATCGCGGACAAAATCACCTTGAGTATCGGAAACGGTGATTTAAAATTTTATGTGCGTACGCTCAGCATACTGCCGGGAGATATGAATGACGACGGCGTCGTCAGTGCGGCGGACATGACGTTGATCAACAATGCGACGATCGGTCCTTATAATGTTTTTGCTGACCTCAACGGTGACGGCAAGGTTGACATTGACGATGTGAAGCTTGCTCGCCGTAGGATCGGGACGAGGTTGCCAAGATAGCGTACAGGTTCTTCTCGGTTGATGATTTGACTCGGATTTCCCTCTTGCTCGAAAAAAGGTTGATTTTAACGATGCAATATCGAAAAACTAAAACTGGTATCAACGGTTTCGCCTTATTACGCAACGTAGCTCTTGCCGTGAACTTTGCTTGGCTCTCAGTCGCTTCAACCACGGCCCATGCTGGTATGGTTTGCGAGATCGCAAATTTGAATCAGGCGAACAATACCCTAGAGGTGACTTTGAAGAATGATGGAACGAAAGACGTGAAAGTTGCGGGGTTCTCATTCGAGATCACCACAACGCGTAGCGACTTAATTTTCACCGATGTGACTACGGCGACCAGCGGCGTAACGTACATTTTCGACGGATATTCGCTGTTTGGCCCCAATATCAATCTGCCGGTTTCTCCGAATCATGGGGAGACGATCAGTGCTGCCGACAATGATGCAATACCGAATGACGGAACGATGTTGGCTCAAGGCCAGACTCTCGGGTTGGGGTTGGTGAGCTTTTTCCGATCTACTGCGGATCCCGTGGTTCGGGAGGATTTCTTTTTATCGCCTTACCCTGACTTTGATGTCTCTGGTCCGCAGGGAAACTCGTATGTTGTCCCCGAACCAGCAACCATTACGTCCTTGCTCATCGGAACACTCGGCGTTCTCCTGGCCTCACAACGCCGTCGTAGGGTGGCGAAGTCATGACATCGCTTCCCCGCCATGCCGATTTTTTATGAGGCATCCAGGAGACACTTGTAGCAGCCAGGGGATACGAGAATCATTGCGGTTGGCCGAGGCCATGCGATTAATGACGAGGGGACGGGAGTTGGGCGAATTTAATTTAGTTGCAAGAAATCACGGGATTTCTGTGGTTTTTCTGTCGGAAAACGCAAGAGAACGCGATGAAATCGCAACGACGCCAACAAAAAGCGTGCGCGGCGTTGATTTTTTGACCGGCGATTGCATCGTTAATTTTGCCCGCTTCCGATCGTCTCTCAGTGTCTATTCAGAGGTTGGAAATCACGCGCGGACGCGGGGGATGATTCGGTGAAGGAGGCCGGAAATTCGACTTCGGGTCATTCGGATCGCCTGGAGATTGCCGGCGACGGTCGCCATGCATTTTTCGAAAATCCTGTACCAACTCCATCCCGGATGCTGCGGTCCGCCGTTTTCCTTTTAGACGCTGGAAAAAGGGGAGCGTTGACGGCGGGGTTGCCACTCGCTTGCCGGGATCCACCTGCTGGGCGGTCCAACTCTCGCCCAGCAAGTTACCGATTTCTGCTTCCCGCCGTTCCCCTGGTTCCCATCGTCGCTGAAATCACGCGTTTGATCTTCGTCGATGTTTGCGCCATCCCAGATCCGCACGGATCGAGGAAGCGAGTTGCTCATTGACCAAACGGCACCCGTTCACCAAAATCGGAGCGGCAATGACGCCAAGGATCAATTCCTGATGGAATCAAAAGACGAAAAGCCCGAGACGATAAATCCTCGGTTATGTCCTTCTCGACCAGTCTGTCCAGCTTGCGGGGGTGAGTTATTTGAGATTCGTGCCAAGCTGCAGTGTGCTCGATGTCATACGATCTGCGAGACCTGTTGTGAAGGTGGTCGAGGTTGAGAGCTCTGATCGGGAATCGAGTTGTTTTGTGAGTTTGGCGTAAACCGCGTCGGAGATCACTCTCTTTACTGTTCAAATTCGACGGTTCGAACGTCTTGAACGACCGCGTCAACTGATTGGTTGCAACAGAGAATTGCGTACCGGTAATCTACATCGGTCCACACCAGACCCGATCTGATGCAGCTGGCAAGAAAACGGATACTCCAACGGAGACAATTTTTGATGTCACGCGAAAGACTCTCCCGTCGCAAGTTCTTGGCCGGCTCGGCGGCAGCCGGTGCCACAATCCTTCTCACGAAAGAATCGGCGGCGGCAGCGGAAGGGAAGAAAACGTTCACGATCCTGCACACCAACGATCTTCACTCGAACTTGATCGGGCTGGGCCCCGCCTCAGACTACACGCCGTTCACGCTCAACGACGACAAGACTCGCGGTGGGTTTGCGCGTTTGGCGACCTTGATCGCAACGAGGAAAGAGGCTCGCAAAGATCAAGGTCCTGTGCTGGTGCTTGACGCCGGTGACTACAGCATGGGGACCGCGTTCGGTGCCGCCATCCGCGAGACTGGGGCCGAACTGCAGCTTTTAGCGCGGATGGGTTGCGACGCCACGACATTCGGCAACCACGATTTCGATCTCGGGCCTGACGGACTGGCCAAGGCGATTGGCGTGGCCGCCGAGGCCGGCCGGATTCCCGCGGTCGTCGCGTCGAATACCAATTTCACGGCGAACGATGCGACGCTGACTGATCTTCAGCGTCTCGCCGAGGAGGGTGTGATTCGCCGACACTTGGTGATCGAGCGCGGCGGCATGCGTTTTGGCATCTTCGGGTTGATGGGCAAAGAGTCCATTCGCTACACCAGCGGTGCCGGTGCCATCACGTTCCCTGACGCCATTGAGACAGCCAAAGAGTTGGTGAAATTGCTCCGCGAGACGGAGCAGGTGGACGTGGTCATCTGTCTCAGTCACGGCGGCTTAGATCAAGGGAAGGACGGGCGCTTCACCGACGGTGAAGACGTCCGCTTGGCGGAAGCGGTACCCGGCATTGATGTGGTCATCGGCGGCCACACCCACAGCACACTCGACGAGGCCATCATCGTCAACGGCCGCACTCCCATAGTCCAGACCGGGAAGTATGGAGAGAATCTCGGCGAACTGGTGATCACGCTGGGCGGCGGCAAGCTGAAGGTCGAATCGTATAAACTGCACCCGATTGACGACACAATTGTCGGTGACCGGGCCATCGCTGACGAGATTGTCAAGATCCAGAAGGCCGTTACCGAAGTCGTGTTCGCGTCGCGCGGTTACCGCATCGATCAACCGTTGGCCGTTGCGCCTCGTGACCTGCCCAATACGTTCACCGACATCGCCGGCGGCACGCTGCTCGCCAACCTCGTCACCGATTCCTTCAGAAAAGCGACCAAAGCGGATATCGGATTCACCGCCAACGGGCTGATGCGCGCCGGCTTAACGCGGGGGAAGTCGGGCGTGCAAACCGTCTACGACGTGTTCGCTGTGGCCCCGCTCGGCGCTGGCGTGGTGGACACCACGGCCGGCAGCACCCTTGTTACGGCATATTTCACGGGCCAAGAACTGAAAAATCTGTTCGAGTTTTTCCTGGTGGATAGTCCAGCCCACCCCGGCGAGTATTTCCCCCGCGCTTCCGGTATCAGGTTCCGGTACGACCCATCTCGCCAAATGTTCGACGTCGTGACCGCGATCGAAGTCGGTGATATCGATCGCGGCTACTGCGCGATCGATATCACCGAGAAGAACGAGCGATTGTATAGCCTCAGTTGTCCCCTGTATCTGGGTATGATGATCCTTGCCATCCCGAAGTATACGAAGGGCAAGCTGACTCTCGTCCCCAAGAACGAGAACGGTGAGCCTCTCAAGTCGAAGACCGAGGGACTCGAAACCCCTCGCGGCAGTACGCCCGACCTGCTGCCGCCGCCGGGTACGGTGGACAAGGGGAGTATTGCGACTGTCGTCGAGAAAGGGGCCGTTCGGGAAATCAAGGAATGGCAGGCAATCATGGATTACTTGCGCAGCCTGCCGGTCAAGGGGGAGGGAGAACTCCCTGCGATCCCGGTCGATGAACGAGCCTCAGAGATCCGGGCGATCAAAGCAGGGTAATTCATGATCCTGAAGTCGGTTGGTCGAACCGTCGGCACTCTTAGGCCGGTCATCACTGACGGACGCGGGGGCTGGTATCTTGTCGCACTGGGTGGTAGCCATCGGTTGTGGTTGAATCCTGCTGCGGCGTTGTGTCCCTTGGTTCTGTTTGTTTCGTGTTGCGGAATTTATGATGCGGATGGAGTCTGGTCATGTCCACATGTCTACTCAATGGCTCGGACTACGTTTGGTGCGGGTTCGTTGAACCACGATCCGCAGTTCTGCTCCAAGTTCTGCTCCAAGTTCTCCGACCAGGGTCGGCGGGAAGACGACTCTCAGGAACGTTGATTCGAGGGTTTGCTGGCGGCAATCGCCTACTCGTCTGACCGCTTCGTTGGGACCAACGGTGGAGGTTGCAGCTATTTCTGATTACACCTTGCGTCATCGATCTCCGTTAATTGCCCCTCCGAGTCACTGACGGGTCTCGCATTGTCTCTGAATTGAAAATGACAGCGACCAGGGGATCCGCTGGGACTGTTTTCCTAAGTTCCACAGAATGTTCGGTAGTGGCAATCGTCTGCTGGCGGCTCTTGATAGATTGCTGTATCGGTCTGAACTTCATACGGCATCGCCAGCGTTGCCAGCAGGCGGTTAAGCACCGACAAGTCGTCATGGTCCTGTGCGGCCGTGAGGGCTTCCTCGACACGGTGGTTCCGGGGAATGACGGCCGGATTGACGCCTCTCATCGCGGCGTGGGCTTCGTTTCTCGGTCGGTTCTGTCCGTTCAGGCGAAGCTGCCATCGCGCATGCCAGACCCGGAAGTCGGGATCTTGATAGCGGTCTTTGGCTGGTAACTCATCCTCCGAGAGATCGCGGAAGGTGTTGGTAAAATCGGCTTGGGCTTTCTGCATCCAGATCAGCAAAGACTGAGCCAACTCCAGGTCGCCCGCTGCGGCGTTTTCGAGCCCCAGCTTGGCCCGCATTCCCGCCAGCCAATACTGTTCGAACAGGGTTGAAAACTGGTTGAGCATCTCTGTCGCAATCACAATCGCCTTGTCCTGTTCAGGATCGAGCAGTGGTAACAGGGCCTCGGCGAAGCGAGCCAGGTTCCACTGTGCGATCGAGGGTTGATTTTTATAGGCGTACCGGCCGGCATGGTCGATCGAACTAAAAACCGTCTCTGGACTGTAGGCATTCATGAACGCGCAGGGGCCATAATCAATCGTCTCGCCTGAAATCGCCATGTTGTCGGTATTCATCACTCCATGGATGAAACCGACGAGTTGCCATCGTGCGATGAGCGCGGCTTGTCGTTCTAGCACCGCCTGAAAAAACTTTGCGTAGCGGTTTGGTGAGCCTGCCAATTCCGGATAGTGGCGGCTGATCGTATAATCCGCCAGCAACTGCAGGTTCGATTCGTCCTGCGTCGCGGCGGCGTACTGAAACGTTCCAACCCGAATGTGACTGGCTGCCACGCGGGTGAGGATCGCCCCTTGCAGCCTGGACTCTCGGAAGACAGATTCGCCAGTCGTCGCGACAGCGAGACTTTGCGTGGAGGGAATGCCGAGGGCGAACATCGCCTCGCTGATGATGTACTCACGCAGCATCGGCCCGAGGGCAGCAAGGCCATCACCGCGACGCGTGAACCGCGTTGGTCCAGCCCCTTTAAACTGAATATCGACCAATTGACCGATTGGTGAACGGTGTTCACCCCACAGGATGGCACGTCCGTCGCCGAGCATGGTGAAGTTGCCAAACTGATGCCCGGCATACGCCTGCGCGATCGGCAGGGAACCGCTGGGCAAATCCTGGCCTGTGAACAGCGATGCGGCGGCTTCAGGTGAAAGCCGAGTCAAGTCGAGGCCGAGATCGTCGGCCAACCGATGATTCAGGATCACGAGCCGGGGTGCGCTGACCGTGCTCGGCTTGGCCGGCGCGAAAAAGGCTTCAGGCAGCAGCGAGTAAGTGTTGTCGAACCGCCAACCGATTGGATTGGGGTCTTCGATGACTGCATTCAAATTCACGATCCAGCTCCTTCGGTGACGCATCCAAACGAATCTCATTATAGGATCTGGATCGGGGAAGTGAGAGGCTGAAACACGGCCATACACCAAAAGGATTGGGCAAACGTCATCAGCCGTTGATTGACAGCGGGCAGGCGTGATTTCCGACTTCTTGACAAGTGAATCAAGATCAAAACCCGAGATCTCGACAATTTCAGCCACGAATGTCGCCGGTGGTTGATTCTTGACCAGTTGGCTGTGAACTGGTCTTCCCCTTTGGCCTGTCGTCAGATGCGGGGCTGGCCTCGTTACACCAGATCAGGCTTTTCGATCAGGCTTTTAACCTGTTCCCGTGGATTCGTACGGAATGGCACACGTCGTGCTAAATCGTCAGAGAGCTCCTCGTTTTTTCCAGGGTGAAAGTCATTGAGATCACTCGTGAAATGTGCAGAGCGTTCGTTTTATTGGCCTGTTTGAAAGCGAAATCATGATTGTTTCGATTCGCCGAATTCTCTTCCCCACCGATTTTAGCGAACCTGCTGCCGAAGCCAAAAATTATGCCCTGGTACTGGCTGATCGGTTAGGAGCGGAATTGCACCTGTTGCATGTGGTTGTGCCACCGGGTATGCCGTTTCCCAATGCAGATACTTCATGGACCATGCCTGCGACCGGAGTGAAGGGGCTGGTCAAAGACGCCGAGCAACGTTTATCAGAAGAAATCGGAACTTGGGCCGAAGCACGTCGTGCGGTCAGTTCGGTCGTGACCGGATTTGCGGTCGATGAAATCGTGCATTATGCCGAGGAACAACAAATCGATCTGATTGTTGTGGGGACACATGGACTGACCGGAATCACGCACCTGTTACTCGGATCCGTTGCCGAGAAACTCGTCCGTTGTGCCCCGTGCCCCGTGCTCACCGTCCATCCGACCGGGCATCAGTTTGTCTTGGAATCAGCAATTCTCGCGGAACCAATCTCCGCCTGAGTTTCTGACGTGGCCCCACAGAATTACGACTCGACCTTCTGAGAACCGTTCTGACCTCATTTTCATCAGGAATGACTCCGATGCCCCCCCATTCCCCCGCATCTCTTGTCACGGTGTATTCGACTCCGATCCCCTTCGATGCGGAGTTGGTCAAAAAAATCCTGACTGACGAAGGGATCACAAGTTTCGTCGAAGATACGAATGCTCCGTTTGCGGGTCTCGCCGCCACGCCATGTCATGTGCTGGTCGAGTTGGAACACGTGCCACGGGCGCGGAGTTTGATTGAACAACACGAAACTCGACATCGACAGACTCTTGCCCGCGAAGTAACCGTTGACAGCGAAGTGAGGGGACAGGGACAGTTTTCCCGGCAAAACGATGAGTGAACGGTTCAAGCGATTTGGCATCTTCACATTGTCGCGGGAAAAATGAGCGAGTCCCCGAACAGTCGCACGACATCCCGACGCTCGATTGCTTGTTTCGGCATACCCGTTCATAGCGGCTGGAGGAAAAGAGACAGGCACCGCAGACGGAGCCAGTCCCCTTTCCTCCACCTGTCGAAGTCGCCGGCAGGC
Source organism: Schlesneria paludicola DSM 18645 (assembly GCA_945869955.1). GTDB lineage: Bacteria > Planctomycetota > Planctomycetia > Planctomycetales > Planctomycetaceae > Schlesneria > Schlesneria paludicola_B. The sequence continues at coordinate 3,765 of CAMBQP010000152.1, read as the reverse complement.
CGACGGTTCAGAATTGCCATCGGCTACTGACGCTTGAAGCCGTAGTCGTCATTCGTATGATCGAAATCGAGTGCAATCAGCTTGGGGCGAAACTTAACGTTTGCGTAACTGTAAAATTCGATCAGCGTCGCTTCGTCGTGCTGATCGGGATCTGCGGGAGCGTCGCCATTGAGCCAACCGAAATTCTTCGTGTAGACCGGAATACACCACTCTTTGTCGATAAGCGAGATCGACTTTCGGTATTGGGGTGAGGCCTGTCGATCTTTGTACTCGATCAGAAAGGCGTGGCAATTCCGGCCGTCAAAACTTTGGTCGGCCAGTTGTTCGAACTTGGAATAACTTTGCTGCTGCAGATCCTGACGATGAATCTCGAGCATCATCTGAGTCAAACAGTGAAGTCCGACTTTGGTAATCGGATGCCGCGATTCGGCCATGGCGAGTGAACCGGTTGGTTCGAGCGAGACCGAGGGGAGCCGGGCGCGCCAGCCACCCCCATGGGCAGTCAAGCGACCGTCGTTTTTCCCGTCGACGTACAAAACTTCACGCCCCACCTCTCCGGAGACCCATTTCATATAGACGCTGAAGGGGGCATGGCGAATTTTCAATTCCACTTCCTGTTCGTCGAGCAATTCTCCATTGACCAGTTCCTGTTTGACGAATGCGGCGGTGTAGTCAGGCGTCTTGGCCAGATAGTCCAGTCCTCGTTCCAGCAATTGGATCTTACCATTCAAGTCCGTGATGGTGTTGCTGTCTGTCGTCCCCGGCGTTGTGGACGAAGCAACTCCCGCCGACTGAGATCGGTTGGCGGAATGGGAGCCGGCCAGGATAAACGAAGTTTTATTGACCACCCTGCGGGCGATATCCGCTCCGGCGGGGGTGGGTGAACTTTCGAAATGCAGAAACAACACAGCGAAAAGTGCGACCGAGATGGACAGACTGTTTGCTGTCTGCTGACGGTTCATACGCTGAAACAGGCGAAAAAATCGCTTCATGCGGAACTCCGGGGGGGATTAACCAAACAGCAGAGAATGCCAATTTCGGTGGCAGGTCCATCCATCCTTGGAGGTTCGATCCTGGTCAAATGCGATCCCCTGCGCCAATTAAGTCGACTCAGGGGATCGCACCCTTCAGGGATCGGCAGTTTTTGCCCCCCGGGGCAAAGACTTTGCCTCATCTCCGTGCGAGTGGTTTCTTGTGTGAAACCGTCGAAGTCATCACCGCCGTGATCTCTGTTACAGCCGTTATCAACAGCATCCCAATCAAACGTGTAATTCCTCAACATCCCGGTTCAGGTCGGCAGCGTATCGTTGGCGGATCGGTTCGATGACCTCCTGGATAAAGCGGTCGACCTGTTCGGGAGCACGGCCGATAAATCGTCGAGGTTCCAACGCACCACTCAGGTCCACTTTGGCAAAGCAAGGCTCGCGCTTTAATCGCTCGATCAGATCGTTGGACTTTCCTTGTTCTTTGACTTCTCGCCCTGCTTCAATACTGTGAATCCGAATTCGTTCGTGCAATTCCTGTCGGTCGCCCCCCGCGCGAACCCCCGCCATCAAGATTTCTTCTGTCGCCATAAACGGCAGTTCTTCGTCCAGATGTTTGGCGATCACTTTTGGGTAGACCACCAGTCCCTCGACCACGTTACGGTACAAAATCAGAATCGCATCCATGGCCAGAAAGGCTTGAGGAATGGTCAAGCGTCGATTGGCGCTGTCATCCAGCGTTCGCTCCATCCACTGACTGGCGGTTGTTTGAGCGGCCGAGGAAGTGAGGCTCATGACAAACCGAGCCAGGCCGCACATCCGTTCGGACCGCATGGGATTTCGCTTATAAGCCATCGCCGACGAACCGATCTGGTGCTTTTCGAAAGGCTCTTCGATCTCTTTTCGGCTTTGCAGCAGACGCAAGTCACTTCCCGCTTTATGTGCTGATTGTGCCAATCCCCCCAGGACATCAATGACCTGAGAATCGACCTTTCGCGAATAGGTTTGTCCGGTAACGCTGTAGGCATGGTCGAAGCCCAGCTTGCGACAAACGATCCGGTCCAGTTCTTCGACTTTCGCATGATCTCCGTCAAAGAGGGACAGAAACGTGGCCTGGGTTCCGGTCGTTCCTTTGACGCCGCGCAGTTTCAATTGCGCGATGCGATGCTGCAGTTCTTCCAGGTCCAGCACCAGATCGTAACACCATAATGTCGCTCGTTTACCGACCGTCACCGGTTGAGCCGGCTGCAGGTGGGTAAACCCCAGGCAGGGGAGATCGCGATATTCGGCAGCGAAACGCGCCAGGCGATCGATGGTCGCAACCAGTTTGGATCGAAGGAGTTCCAAACCGCGTCGCATCAGAATCAGGTCGGTATTATCGGTCACGTAGCAACTGGTGGCACCGAGGTGAATGATCGGTTTGGCCGAGGGGCAGACATCGCCAAACGCGTGGACATGCGCCATCACGTCATGTCTGAGCAGTTTTTCGTGATGGGCCGCCGCGACGAAATCGATTTGATCGACATGTTGCCGCAATTCATCAATCTGCAACTGAGTGATATTCAGTCCTAGTTCTCGTTCCGATTCCGCGAGGGCGACCCACAGCCGACGCCAGGTCGAGTGTTTCGTCTGCGGCGACCAGAGTTGGCTCATCTCGGTTGAGGCGTATCGTCCGATTAACGGATTATCGTAGACATCGTGATTCAAAACTCGTCACCCTTGAATTCAGACTCGTTGCACTTGTACAGAACACTTTGAATTCTCGATCAAGATCACAGAACATTCGGATCGCTGAACTCGCTATACTATCGTAACCTGACAGCCCTCAACTGACCAAGCCGCAGCCGTCCGGAACTGGCGATCGGCCGAATCGCGATGATTGTCGCCGTCAATCCCTCGTTATTTTCAGCAGGCAACCCTGTCAACATGCATGAACCGATCGCATATTTGAATGGCCAGTTTGTGCCGATCTCGCAGGCGGCGTTGTCTGTTTTCGATCTGGGGGTGGTGGCCGGGGCATCCGTCACCGAGATGGTCCGAACCTTTCGGCATATCCCTTTTTGCCTGAACGAACATCTGGGCCGCTTGGAACAATCACTGCAGATTGTAGCGATTCAATCCCCCGTCGATCGTGATGAATTGCGGGGAATCTGCACCAAGGTCATCGCGGAAAATGCCCGCCTGATTCCGGCTGATCACGATCTCGGGCTGATTGTTTTTCTGACAGTAGGGCAAAACCTCACATATCTTGGCCGGAATGAGCTGGCGCGGGCTCGGACTCCTTCGATTTGCGTGCATACGTTTCCACTCCCCTTCGAGCTCTGGTCCGACCAATACGAGACGGGGATCCATCTTGTGACCACTTCGGTCCAAAGTCTTCCAGACCAGGTCATCGACACCCGCGTCAAACATCGCAGCCGATTACACTGGCATTTGGCAGATCTTGAAGCCAAGAAAATTGCCCCCGGAGCGATGGCGTTGCTGTGCGATCAAGCAGGAAATTTGACCGAGACGGCCACCGGAAACCTGTTCGTGGTGCAACGAGGAGTCTTGCGGACCCCTGCCGAGCATATCTTGAATGGCGTGAGCCGCGAGGTGTTGATGAAACTTGCGAGGTCACTGGGGCTCTCTGTCGAGATGACGCGTCTGAAGCCGGTCGATCTTCGCGATGCGACGGAAGCCTTTCTGACATCCACACCGCACTGCATGCTGCCGGTGACTCGTTTTAACGGCGAGCCGATCGGCAACGGCAGTCCCGGCCCGATTTTCCAGCAACTGATTG
>CAMBQP010000151.1 GCA_945869955.1 Schlesneria paludicola DSM 18645 | reverse complement strand
AAAGGGGCGTCTGCTCCGGCCGAAACCAGCACTCCAAAACTGTGCTGTTCGATGAAATCGTGTAAGATTTTTAGTTCGGTTTCGTGAAATGCGGCCGGAAGATACATCAGATGGTTTCCTCGCCCCTCGTGAGGGAGCAATCCCGTTTTGCGTCACGAAAATTGAAGAGGATACGGCATTTTTTGCATCCCCGACTTGGAAGTGGATTTTACAAGACAGGGGCCGTGGCGTCCAATGCCATTCGAGGACGTGGTTTTTCCTGAACCACGTCCGCATTCGTTGAGCCGCCTCACTGCTCGGCCGCCTCAAAGTTTAACCGCGCCTTGAAGAGAAGCGAGTCAAACGAAGTTACTGACAACCCCGAGGTGTCATCGCACATTGGAACTTTGTCCCATAAATCGGACGATCGACTTCCGCCACAGCGGGAATCCATCGGCCGTTCTCGCGGTGCTAGAATTCGGCTGAGGGTAACAAATCAGACAAGTTCTTCCCAGCTGTCCCACCTCGTAAGTTGGAATCAGCCAGGACCGAATCTCGCCAAGACCAACAGAGAAGTCCCGGAGATTCACAAAAAACGGGCGAATTCGCATTAAAGTATATCTCCGCAAAGAGATCAACCTGCCGGACGTAATCAACCACGGGAATGGCGCATCCAGATTTTCCCCATAATTTTTGCGAATCAACGTGTAAATGGTGATGTGCTGTGAAATAAAATTTCGAGTAACCTCATAAGTGAGTTTACATTTGGTCAGCATCGCGAATTGAGAATGATTTTGTCTCAATTTCAGTGAGCTGTGGCGCCATAGTGCTCGAAAGCATACCGCAATTTCGAGATTTCCAAGCTGCCAGAGATCGTTTTTCGAAAAATGGTCAACTGGAGAGTTACGAATGAAAACTTCGGTTATCGCAAAGGGTCGTTGCACGCGGGTCTTCTCACGTTTAGGGAGATCGTTTGCAGTCGCCGTCAATGTCCACCTCCAGATAGGAAAGGAATGAAGGGTTTATCGTCCATATTGCCTGTGTTCGCCATCGCGGCGATCCCCGCTGGTGCCGCGTCTGCGTCGCCAATTATTGTCACTCCTGCAGGACTTAATCCTGCGGATTAACTCAGAATTGTTTTTACTGCATCAGCTATGACTATTACCACCAGTTCAGATTTTTACACGTACGACAGTGTTCACGTCCATTAAGACAGGTTTACCTCACTCCAATTTTTGGGAAAAACGTCCGATGAAAAGCATTGTAATTTTGGCCTCAGCAGTTCTTACAATATTTGCATACGCGAGTCAGGCGAGCGCAAATGTTATTACGTATCACCTCGTTGACGTGACTTTCTACGATGGTGCCAAAGCGACGGGTTCATTCGATTATGACACCTCTCTCGCAACGATCACAGCCGCGAACATTGCATTTACTGGTTCTAGCAATATTCTGAATACCACTACAAGTAATGGATATCTTCCTGGTTCTTCTAATCTTCCTACGAAGGACTTGACCTTTGACACATTTGAGCAGATTGTCAATAACCCTGGTGGTCCTGTTCAGGTTATTATTGCAGACCAAAATTACGATTCAAATCCAAATGTTGCGAACACTCATATCGTGATGTCGGCGATAGGATTGACCGCTTTGGGTCAACTTGGGACATTCCCGATTTGGACGTCAAACCCATACTCATCCTATGCCTACGAGGTATACGATCACTACGACTTTATTGCTAGCGGATCGCTGTCGACTGTTCCCGAACCCTCAAGCATCACCATGCTCAGCTTAGGCTTGGGAACTCTGGGCGTGCTGGGGTTTAGGAAAACTCGTAAGGCGAAATCTGCTACTGTCTAAGATGGGTACGATGGATTGCACCGCAATCGGACTTCTGATAGCAATCAGGGTGCTTCCAGCTGAGGACAAAACACATCCTCTTATTGACAGTATGGCGTCACTTCATAGCCACTAACACCAATAGTATGATACAATCCCTGCGTGGTTATCTCGGTTGTCTTGATCAAACGGTTTGCAATACCGGATCATCAGGCCGAGTTAGCCACTTTTTTCACGCCCAACATGCGACCCGGCGCACATGTCACCGTTCACAGCGAAATGAGGGGGACAGGGACAGTTTTCCCGGCACAACAATGAGTGAATGGTTTGAGCGATTTGGCGGATCTTCACTTGGTCGCGAAAAAAATGAGCCAGTCCCCGAACTGTGAACGGTTGCGGTGTACAGGGTTTGTCGTTGAACCGGTTTTTAACCGCATCAAACTTTAACCTCGCATTGAGGGGAAGATTACGAATTCAGCATCACTCGCATGACAACGCAAAATCGGATTTCACCCCCGGAAGTGGCTCATCAGAAAAAAATAAGATCACCCCAAACAAGACGGCGACCGGGGCAATCTGCATCAGAAAACGATGACTCGAACCGCCAATATGTTCGTCGAGTTGTGCGGGGGCCAGCATTCCTGCCAACAGCAACGCGGCGAGTGATCCCACAATGTCCAGCAGGAACAGTAACAGCGGTGGTTGCAGCGAACGCGACGGACGACAGGCGATCGCGGCCAGCATCAACCACCATTGCAGACCCCATTCACGCCATTCCCAGAACATGCGGCGAATCAAGTGCGGGACGGACCACTTGAGTGTCTCGAGACGGCTGACCAGCAGGTCTACGGTCATTCGACCAAAATAGTTCATTTCCGTCGTGTTCGGCAAACTGCGGCGATGAATCAGCCACGGGATCAGCAGCGCACTGGCGGCCGCCACAAACAAGACCATCCCGAACAACGCACGACGCAACTGTTCGGGATTTCGCAGAAAACCGAGCAGGAACAACCCCAGAATTGCGCCGTCAATCATCAGGTAGGCAATCCCTTCATCCTTGGTGAATGCCGCAAGGGCTCCGCAGAGACCCGCCAGTAACATCGATCCGATCGCCGATTGCTGTGACGGTTTTCGTGATAAGCTTTCCCAAAGGTAGAGCAGGCTTATCCCATGATAACAGGCGGTAGGGGCATCGGCCTGACCACAGAGAAACCCGTATTCATACGGCATTAACACCGGAATCGTCGCCATCAGCAACGCCCCCAGCCAAGCCTGGGCACAAGTCAGATGTCGTTGCAGCACCCCGGCGGTGGTCAGCACCAGTCCACAATACAGCGCGGTAAAAATGAGCTTCGACCAGCGATCATCAACCCGCCCTAACAACGCATACACGTTCTGTTCCGCCAGCGGCAACAGCAGCGGATAATGGGGGTGGTACTGCACAAAATCGGCATGCCGCAAGGCCGGGCTGTCGATCGATCGGTCTTCAAACAGCACCCGCGCCTTCAACGCGAAAATGGCTCGTTCATCCCAAAGCTTTTGCGGTGTCTGCAAGGTTTGCAACAGAGCCAGGACCATCAGGATCGCAATCAGCGACTGGCATGTCCGACAAACCGCCTGTTGCTGTTTCCCCACGTCCTCGCCAATTGGCTCCGTTCGCCCCTGTTGGGACGCCGGTTGCCACCCGTATTGCCACCACAGACGAACTCCCTGCCATAAGATCGGCCCACCGGTAGCGAATCCGACCAGCGCGAGCACCCCACTGGGGAAAATCCCCAGTCCCCCGCCGCAAAGCGACCAGACCAACAGAAACCAGGCCGTCAGTCCGACACCAAATAGCAATCCCAACCCCAACAGTTCGGCAAGGGGAATCGAGTTCGATCGGGTCTCGTCAGCAACTTGCGGGGGCACCATCGACGGACTGTTCAGGCGCAAGACCGACTTCGCCACAAAGACGCCAAACAGCGTTTGCCCAATCAAACCCAATATCAGGCAGAAAAGTTCCGTAACCACGATCACGGGTCCACCTTTCGTAATCGAACCAGGTACGGCGGAATCAGACTCGGGTTTTTGGTTGTTCGCCTCACAAAGGCGACCCAGGCTGTGTCACTCAGCACCTGCGTCTGATCAACCAGATCGGGATGTTCAAAGTATTCCAGCCTGTAATCATGTGGCATCTGGACGAGATCCTCAGCAGTCAAATCTTCCATTCGAAACGCGGCCAGCTTCCGCTGCTGATCTTTGAGTGGAATCACATGTTCACTGTCGGGATGCATGCGGTGCAGCAAGAATCGAGGTCGCAGGTAATACGACAGAAAAAACAACTTCTGATCGCTCGCCACCAGGATTCGAGCAGTCGATGGTGTCGCCTCACGCAGATAGCGAATCACCAATCGGTTGGAATCGCTGATATTTGGCAAGACCTCTTCGCCCGAATGAAAACGAAAATAAGGCCAGTCATGTCCCCGCAATCCGAGGCCATGCACGGCATGCGCCAGCCAGAGAACGCCCCAGGCGACGAGCAAACCACGCAACCCATAAGTTCTCAGACTCGCCAACAAAGAGACCCGTCCGGTCGATTGGGACTCAACCGATAATCGCGTGATGGCAGCCAACCCTCGGATCAGGTCGATACCGTATGCCTCCCACGCCGCCAGGTGACTGCCAATGTTCCACGAGATCCAGAGCAACAGCGGGGCCACAATCCGACCCAGCCAGACAAAGAAATCGGCCTGACCAATCGCTTCAAATCGATCAAACGTCCCCTCCCCCGCACGGTCAAATGCCCATTGTTCGATCACTTCGATCGGGACAACCCAGCAGAAGGCCGCCACCAGTAATGCGGCCACGGCCAACAACAGGTTCATCACCAACAGGAACCAGCCACCAAGTGCCGTTTTTCGTGGTGTCGTTTCAGAGCCCGGTTTCGCCATATTCACGGTGACTGACCAATCCATGATCCAAGGGAAACCACACCCACCACCATAACAGCGGAACCAGCAGAGGAACCAGCATCAGCCCTCATACCAATCCCCGCTTTTTTCGCAAAAACCATTCGAGACTCATCACACCCACAAACGCCAGCAGCAGCCACCAATTGTCCCAGAGAGTGATCACTTGAATTCGGGTCAACGCATTAAAACGGGTTTCTTTGAGCTGTTCCCACAACTTGCCCAGGTCTTCCGGATTCAACGAACGGCCCCCGGTGAGTGCCGCGAGCTCTTTCAAAAAATCAGGATCCGCACTGGGTTGGTCAAGCTCCAGATCGCGTGCATCGACAATGAAACGGGTATAAGCCGTATCCGGCAGGGCCGCACCATTCCTGTTTGCCGTAACCCGCACCCAGTAGTCACCGGGATCCGTGGTTTGGGAAACTTCCGCCGAATTTTCGTCATTCGCCCGACGAGGGGTCGGCGTCTCGATAACTCCATCAGGTTTGGTCAACTCAATTTGAAACTCGGCATCGTTCAGTGGTTGCTTATCCGCGCCACGGGCTCCAAACGCCAATGTTGCTGTCCCCCCCGGCGCATAATTGCGCGGCTCAACCTTGACCCAGACCGGCTGGTCAGTATCCGCCTCTTTCCTGGCCAGCCACAAAATCATCTGTCGCCAGAATCGCTGATGAAATTCGGTTTTTCCATCCTGACACCACAACCAGGTCGTATCCACCCCCAGCGCCGCAACACGTGCCCGGCCAACGTCGTTCACCAATAGCAAGGGCTGTTTATCCGCCGTCTCAGCCCAAATCCGGACCAGCTCATTCGATGGACGTAAACGGTTGGCACCCGCCAGTGCCGGCAGATCCAGCCAAAGGGTCCGGTTCTGATCGCCACTCCCCAACTGCATCACATATTCTTTCAAGCCACGCTCGGTCGGAACGAGTTTCACGTCGCCGAGCAGCTGAGCGTTCTCGTTAATTTTTCCCGCAGGACGAAACTCGGCCTCGTCCAGTTTCACGGGGAGCCAATCGGCGAGTGGTGAGGTGGCGTATCCACCGGGGGCAAAATTCTGCAGACCCCCGATCATCAGCAGTCCAGCCCCCTCTTCCACGCGAGCCGCCAGTTGCTTGAGCATCTCGAAACCGAACCATTCGGCCCGAACATCGCCGATGATGAACACGTCGTAACGGCCCCGGTCGAACCACGTCCGGTCGAGGTTTGATTGCCCGGAAAATTTTCCGGTCCGAACTTCCTGAAAATCAAGTTGAATTTTGTCTTCGCCATTCACCATCCGAATGCGGCTTTGCTCGGGCCTCGCCTGATCAAAATAGGCGACGTTCAGCCCCCCCTTTTTTACCGTGACGATGGTCTCGCGGCGGTTATTTCTCGTTAACAGTTCGTGTTCGATCGGTTCAACCTCAACCGCAATTTTCAGTTCGCCCGAGCTGCTTGGGACAAACGACAGGTCGACGGTGATGGTTTCCGCATCCCCCTTGATCTCGTACTCGCGGACCGTTCTCGCCTGCTGAGTGGCGGGGGCCGGCCTCAGCTCACCCGATTGGTTGAGCCGTTTTCCGGTTCGATCTTCGAGCAGCACACGAACACGCACTTTTTTGCCATTGGCACCCGATGTCCGCAGCTTGCAACTGACCGGAACAATCTTCTTTTCAAAAACAATCGGATCGACTCGCAAGTCTTCCACGGCGACATCCAGCGTCGATGTCGACAACGAAGAGGTTCCATAAACCACCGCATAAATGGGAATCTGACTGTCACCCAATTTCCTCGCTGCCGTAAAGGGATCCGCATCGAACGGAGGAACCGCTCGCTGTGCTCCGTCGGTGAGCAGCACGATTCCCAGCGACCGATGATCTCGCATTTCCTGCAGGACCTTTTCGAAAACCTGGCCAAACGCAGTCTGATCGCCGACCCCCTCGGTCAGTGCCGGATCATGCGGTACCAGGTCACGAGCAAAATCGAATTGGCGCACTTCCACTTGCTTGCCCAATTCCTTCCATTTCGATTCGTACTTCGCCAGATCGGCTTGAACTCCCTGAAATCGGGTGACCCCCCCGGGCAGATCTGCGGTGTTCATGCTGCGGCTGACATCCGACAACACCAGCAGTTGCACCGGATTGTCATCCGTGTCCGATTTTTGGATTGCAGGTCGGAACATGGCAAACGTCAAAAGCAAAACGGCCAGCAACCGAAGCCCCAGTAATTGTCGAGCTTGCCAGGAAGGCAAACGCTTCCCCTGGCTGCGATAAGTCACCAGCGCAAGTACGACCAGACCCAGGCTGGTGAGGATCACCAGCGGCCAGGACCAGATCGGCTCGAAAAAGAGTGACATCAGGTGTTTATGCCGTTGCGATAATCAGGATGAGGGACCAGGACCCGTGCTGGATGACGAGTTTCAACAAGAATCTAACCGAATCTGAGGTTCACTTCGATTCAGTGACGGCAATCGGGGGGGAATTTTCTGTGGTAAAATCCTGTCGCTTTGCATTCGCTGCAGGATATGCTGGCGGGTAGAGTCATCACAATTGTTTGGCGTGCCGGTTGAAAACAGAAAGCGTAAATCATGACTGAAGAAATTGTCACCATCGCCAAGTGTCAGTCATTGCCAGCAGCCGAGGCCTGCAAGCTGCGATTGGAATCCGAGGGTTTCACCGTATTCCTCACAGATGCCGAAACCATTCGCACCGATTGGGCACTCTCGAATGCCATCGGTGGAATCAAGGTTCAGGTCCCCAGCACCCAGGTCGAGGCCGCGACGGACCTCTTGAAACAAATTCGACAGCAACACGATCTGCAGGCGGCACACGTCGGCGACGACTTTTGTTTGTCGTGCGGGGCCGTGATGTTAACAGACCAGTCAAAATGTGAGGCGTGTGGTTGGTCGTATGATGCGGTCCCCGATGCGGCAGACCCAGGCTCGGCTGCAGAGGACGCTGCAGAGGAAGTGATCTCCGAGTGATCAGTGATTTCCGAGTGATCAAGGAAAGGACTCAAGCCATGAGGGTCATTGACAATTTCATCCGCGACAGACTCCCCCTTCCCCGGTGGAAACAGCGGAACGGGCATTCCCGTTTGAGTCGCCAAGGGGCTGAGCTCGTCCCCGGTTTTCGCTGCGGATTCCTCGGGACCTGGCTCATTGCAGTCGTCATTGCTCAGGGCTGGGGAAACACCCTGTTGGCCGCAGAAAATGTCTGGTCGGTGCAAAAGCTGAACGATAATAAGCCGTGGGACAAATTTGTCGATTCGCCGATCGCCATCCACGTCGAAGGCCGGATTGGCAGCTTCGGTGGTGGGCAATTGCGGCTCTTGCGCTGTGACGCCAAGTTCATCGTCGACAATGCCAAGCTCCGCTCAATCTCGCCCAAGACAACGATCGAGCTGAAAGGTCGATTCCGGAAAGAAGCGGGCAAACTCGAATTCATCGTCGATGACCTGAAAGTCGTGCAGGGGTATGCCGAGCAATTCGAGTCGCGCATGTCCAAACTGACTCGAGCAACCTCCAGCGAGTGGAGAGAGCTTGGCGAATGGATCGACCGAATCAGCCGGTTTTATGCCGACGAGGAATTGACGAAGAAGGCCAATCTCGCCTTCGCTAAATCGGTCGAAGTCGAATACGAATCGTTGAAGCCGACAGATGCGGAAGGTCGTTTCTCTCTGGCGCAGAAAATCATCGACTGGAAACTCCCAGAACGACGACAGCGAGAACTGATCCACGAGGGATTGCGAATTCAATGGCAAGTCCTGCAAAAAACGGAACCCGCCAATCCCGCGGCCTGGGGAAAATTCGCCAGTATTCTGACCGAGAAACTCACCGGAACAACCGAACCACTCGCCAAAATCCCCGCAAATTTGCAGGAAGTCTACGAACAGGACCCCGTTGCAACCTATCGCAAGGCGAACGATGACCTGCGAGCTCAATTGCATCGCCTCTTTTTTGTCGCGGTGACCCGCAAGCGATTGCTGTATGGCGCCAAATCCGATGGACGCAATGGCGATGCCATCGCCGACGAAATCGAACAACAGATTCCTGAGGAATTGGTACAAGCTCAGCAGCAGCGCGAATTACAGCTGACTTACCGCGTGGCACACGTCGCAACCGCACCCCGCAGCGAAGTCGAGAATCTGTCGGCGGCGTTACGCGACCGGGGAAAACTCGAACAGGCCCAACACGTGCTCATCGAATGGATCAAATCGCATGAACTCCGATTGAAGGGGGATGGCGTAGTCGGCCTGATGCAGTTGGCGGACGAGTATCTCGGGCTGTTGGGGAATGAAAGCGTGGCGGTGGAATATCTCAGAGATGCCTATCGCCTCGATCCGACGTATGACGAAGTCAAAACCAAACTGACATCGCTCGGCTATCAATGGCAAAACAGCCGCTGGCAGAAGGCCACTGCGGGCAAGCCACTCAACGTCGTACCAAGCCCCCAGTCACCCACGGGGATTCAATTTGGGATGACGGCCACCGACCTGCGAACGATGATGGGTGGCCCCCATTCGCTGACGCGTGCAATCACCTCCCGAGGGATCACCGAAGTCTGGAGCTACGGTCCGATCGGTGGCTCGCGACTCGTGGTACGACTCGAACAAAAAGGACGCGACGCAGATCCGAAGGTGACTGCCGTTGCAAATCCGTAGTGAGTCGTTCACCATCATTCACAAACCCTTTGATGGATCTGACTCAGCAAGGACCCCCTGACATGCCTGACCCCGCCCTCTTGCCAAGACGCGACTTTCTCTCGTGGTCAGCCCATGGATTGACTGCAACCGCCGTATTGGACCTGTTGTCACGTCAGCAAGGACTGCTGGGGGCGACGATCCCGAGCGAGGCGGCAGATCCCCCGCCGCACCTCCCCCCCAAGTGTAAACGGGTGATTCACCTGTACATGTGTGGTGGCTTAAGTCATCTCGATTCGTTCGACTACAAACCCTCGCTCGAAAAGTACCATGGCAAACCCTTACCCGGTTCAGAAACCCCCGAAACATTTTTTGGCAAAATTGGCTTGCTGCGCAAGAACGACTGGAACTTTCAGCAGCGTGGCGAAAGCGGCTTGTGGATTTCCGACCTGTTTCCGCATTTGGCCAGCGTTGCGGACGAATTGACAGTGATTCGCTCGATGGCCGCAGACTCGGCCAACCACACCCCCGCCACCTTTCAGGCCAATACCGGCTTCCGACTGAATGGATTTCCGGTGTTGGGCTCGTGGATGTCGTATGGACTTGGCTGCGAAACGGACGAGCTTCCCGCCTATGTCGTTTTGCCTGACCCCCGAGGTCTCCCCGCAGGAGGAACAATCAACTGGTCAAATGGTTTTCTCCCCGCCCGTTATCAGGGAGTTGCCTTTCGAACCAAGGGACAGCCGATTGATGATCTGTTTCCCGCACTCCCCGCCGGCAGCGTGGCCGGCCCAGGTTCGCTCGCGTTTGATCGCAACAGCGAACTGGCAACCCGTGATTTTATCGCGGCCTTGAATGAACATCATCAGTTGTCGCGACCGGAAAGTGATCTGGTCGCGCGGATGAAAAGTTATGAACTCGCCGCAAAAATGCAGCTCTCTGTCCCGCACGTGACCGACTTGACAGGAGAAACCGCTGCCACCCAGTCCCAGTACGGATTAGACCGGGCAGAGACCGCCGACTTTGGCCGCAGCTGCCTGCTGGCCCGCAGATTGCTCGAGCAAGGGGTCCGGTTTGTCCAGTTATTCGCCGGTGGTTCATTCGGGTCGCCGCGAATCAATTGGGACGGCCACGAAGATATGAAAGAAAACCACGCGCAAGAGGCACTCCGCGTTGATCAGCCCATTGCCGCATTACTCAGCGACCTGCGTCAGCGGGGAATGCTCGAAGACACCTTAGTATTATTTACGACCGAATTTGGCAGAACTCCCTTTGCCCAATCGGAAGCCAATGTTTTGGGAAGTGGTCGCGACCATAATATGTATGGCTTCAGTGTCTGGATGGCAGGTGGGGGCTTAAAGCACGGGACCAGCTATGGTGCGACGGATGAAATCGGTTGGAAAGCGGTCGAAAACCCGGTGACATGGCCCGATTTTCACGCGACCGTGCTCCATCTGCTCGGTATCGATCATGAACGACTCAAGTATTATCACAACGGCATCGAACGCCGATTAACTAACGTTCACGGACAAGTCGTTCGTGATGTGCTCGGGTAGCATGGCACCCCGTCTTCGTCCGGCGGCAACGGTCTGACAGGTAACCGTTCACAGCTCGGGGACTGGCTCATTTTTCCCGCGACTCAGTAAAGATCCGCCAAATCGCTCAAACCATTCACTCAACGTTTTGCCGGGAAAACTGTCCCTGTCCCCGTCACGTCGCTGTGAACGGTTACGTTTGGCGGCAACGAATTGACGCCAGATCAACTTAAAAATGTCTTGGGATTTGAGCTTAAAGAATTATTCCTCCGGGTCGTCCCTCCTGCGAATGACCCCGGACTCGTAGAAGTAGAAATCATTCATGGCGAAATGTGACCTTGGTTATTTGTGTGAAGTGTGTGGTGCGGAAGTCGAAGACATCACGCAAAGCGATCTCTACTTGCGGTTTGTGCTGGGGGAAGTCGAGGCGCGGTATTTGATGACGGCCAAAGAGCGTCACCTCCGCTGTAATCCGATCGTCTCACAGTTCATCGTCGACCCCGGTTTTAAATCACCGATTGTCGAGGGACCGTTCGATAAACGCCTGCTCGATTCGGCGGAAGTGGCCCAGCGCGAAGAACGGACCACACGGGCCTGGCGCCGTCTGCAGGAAGTCCGCGCACTGGGGTTACCGATTAGCGCTTATCCCCTCGATCGGATGGATGATTAAGCGATGAGAAGATTCCCGTTGATTGGAATCACGATTTCCAGCTCAACAACAAACCAGTTGCGCGGCTGTGAAAATTCAGTTTTCAGTTTTGAGGGTTTTCAGTTTTTAGGGTTTTAGGGTTTTAGGGTTTTAGGGTTTTAGGGTTTTAGGGTTTTGTCCCCTCCTATTCGTGTGATTCGTCTTATTCGTGGTTCACAATCTTCGTATTTTCTGAACAGGGATTGACTCACGAATCGAACGCAGTCTCCAAGGAATTTGCCTCAAGGCTTGGGAAAGAAGGGGACGATGAAGCAGGTCGACACCGAGTCGTCCGATCGTCATGGCCGTCAAAAGAAACGGTTCAGGAACCCAAGTCGTCCTGTTTGCTGGAGAACCAGGGATTTGTACCTCGCGCACTCGGTTCGTGGTTGAACCAGAATTCGCGCCCGCCGAGTGTTGTGGACGTGGTTTATTTTTTGTGGACTTGGTTTATTGTTGTGGCGAGTGGTTTTGTCGGGCTTCGTCCAGTTTCGCGATCTTGGAGACGCGGCGCGCATGACGCCCCCCTTCAAAGGGGGTCTGCAGCCAGATTTTGATGATTCGGGGTGCCACTTCGGCACCAAACAGGTTGATCGACAAGCAGAGCACGTTCGAGTCATTGTGGCTGCGGCTGATCTGAGCCGACAGATCATCATGGCAGAGCGCCGCACGAACGCCGGGAAATTTATTGGCGACGATATTCATCCCAATTCCTGTCCCGCCAATCAGAATCGCCCGATCAACTTCACCACAGGCCACCGCCATCGCCGACTTGGCCGCAAAGTCGGGATAATCACACATTTCATCCGTGGCAGGGCCAAAATCAAGGGCTTCGTGCTGTAACTGACGGACTTCTGCCAGGATCCGGTCTTTAGCCTTGAAGCCACGATGTTCACTCGCAACGGCGATTTTCATAGTTTTTTTTGAATTCAATCGTAGTAGAGCAGAAGAGATGATCGTAGATTTTTCTCGCTCCGCATTGTACCCCGCCAGAGCACATTCGGGCAGTCTGACCACGATTCTGGCGTTTTACTGCCTGCCGAGGGTTTGTTTTTTGCAGTGCAAAATCCCTATTTGACACCGTTTCAAGACAAGGAACTAGGAAAAGCTCTCCCCCGCCCCGCCACCTTTGGCCCATCGAGCGAGCTCACGTGGTGGTTTCCCTCAGGCTGCCGCCACGATCGCCCCAGAAAAACAAACTAAACGCGGACCAAATCTTGGAGGGGCACGGCCAATCTGCGACAATGCTCGTGGCCTTCGATCCTCAGAACAAGTTGAAAAACGGGGACTGGCTCCGACCGAACTCAAAAAACGCCTCCAGTTATACATAGTTCAAGGTGCCTGTCCCCGTTTTTCACAAAAAGGAAATCAAATCTTGCAAAACTTAATTGAATACGAACAAAGCACCGGACTCGTCCGCGAAATTTACGATGATATCCGTCTGACACGGAAAACCGACGACATCAATAATTTCTGGAAGGCGATTGCCCACCATCCGCCAACCCTGCAGCGAACATGGCTCATGCTCAAAGAGGTCATGGGGGGACCCGGTGAACTGGATCCGCTCGTTCGCGAACTGATCTACGTCGCGGTCAGCGCCACCAATGGCTGTCACTACTGCATCGCCTCACACCGCGCTGCCGCCGTTTCCAAGGGGATGACCGAAGGAATGTTTGGCGAATTAATGAGCATTGTCGGGGCGGCCAACCTCACCAATCGACTCGCCAACGGCTATCAGGTCCCGCTGGATGACAAATTCAAACCCCCGGCATGAAATCAGTAACAATCAATGAAGAGATCCGGGGCAGAAGGACGTATGTCAGCCTTCTGCCCCCCTACCATCACGTGGATCGGCAATCCATGAGCTTCGTCATAATCCCCAAAACCCCCAAATAACCAGTCCGCCACCCGATCGCTCCCCCTCCGCAGCTTCGTAGAATCAAGCGACCATCCTGAATTTCGCTGTTCGTAGTACGTGTGACGGTCGGGCCGACAGTCAGCATTTGTCAGCGCATTTGTAGGCGTCGGAATAGTGGCGTTCCGCCTTAAGGCTCAGCTCTTCGATGTCAGTGGGGTTTCTGTGTTGACAATTCTCGATTTTTTAATATTCCCTTAATCAGGCGTAAACAGTCGCTATTAAAATGGCGGCAACAATCCAGGGTCGTGTTCTTGCATCTCAGTGTTCCATTTCCTTCTGAATTCGATACACGGGCTTGGTGCCTGAAACCGACAACAAAAACGAGAGTAATCTGATTCCACCACGCAGCTTGTTGAGCAGGCAGTTTAATCAGAGATCGCTCTGCCGTCGCTCGATGAGAACTCAACTTGTAGTCGCTGATTCTGCTGCCGAGAAAGGATGCTCGTCATGGCTAATCGATCATTGGAAAATGAAGAACTAACAGCATATCGTACAATTTTTTTGAGTGATGCTCATTTGGGTTGTCATTATGCACAGGCAGAATCACTTTTGCGATTCTTGA
>CAMBQP010000150.1 GCA_945869955.1 Schlesneria paludicola DSM 18645 | reverse complement strand
GCGGTTCACTGACAATCAAGTCCTTACGGACGGCGATCAGACGGTAAGCCTGACGGCAGGCTGCGGGTTGGTACGACGTCTCCGCCACCGATTCCTTGAACAGACTAATGTCCTTGAAGCCGCGTTCCTCAACAATCGGCTGTTTCACGGGTTCGGGCTTCGTGCGAGGCGATGTCTTCACCTCGGTATCGTGGCGGTCGGGACAGCTGTTTCCAAGCGGTTTCCGGTAAATCGTTGGCCAGCGTGTCCAATGAAGGCGTACAGTCATAACCGAACACAAAGGTCATGTCCTGCGAATTCCAGCCATCCAGAAACTTCGTTTGCGAGAAGTCGGTATCTCCCCGAAGAACGATCTTCCTGAAGCCCGCTGTGCGACATAACGCGATTCGGTTTCGACAGATCTACTGGATCGTTCCCCTTTTTTAAACGACTTGCCATCCGACGCTGGCGTGATTCGATTTGTTCGCGGAGAGTCAGCACACTCGAAATCCGATTGCGAGGAGGGGTTCATGGTTCTCATACACTCATGAAACGCCTGAAAACGCAGAAGGATGTCGTTTTTTTGCCCGAAATCTGGAATTTACCAAAAAAAGTATGCTTTGGTTGAGGCTAGTCGACCCTGAAAATCGTTGTGGTCGTCTCTTGCGTAAACCTCTCCCGGACAATCATCATTCTCTGTAGAGAAATGCTCATTTCTAACTTGAAAATAAAACGATCTGCGACGATCCGCCCCATGAGAACAAACTCCCCAGACGCCTGTGACGCCACACCTTCATCCCGCATGGCTGTGGTCTTCGTTGTCCGAGGGGGCTTCAGCAATGTTCAGAAGACCCTGGATTGTCTGCTTGCCCAAACTGCCGTGAACCGCATCGATCTGATGCTGACCACCGACTCGCCTGCGCTGCTGCAGGAAATTGAACGCTACGTACTGTCCCGTGGGACGTTGGTGAATCCCCGATTTCTGCTGCATGCGGCACCCGACCTGGCCAGTTCCCGTGTGTTCGCGGCGACGGAAGCGACGGCCGAGATCATGACCATCACCGAAGACCACTCGTTCCCCGAGTCCAACTTCGTGGAGGAACTTTTGGGGGTGTTCGATTCGTCGGCGGAAATCCTCGCTGCGGCACCTGTCATGCACAATCCGAATCCAGGCTCTGCTGTCAGCCGAGCACAATTCCTGTTAACTCATGTGATGCTGCGACCCGTCGCGCATCCACCCCGCACCGAAAACTGCGAACGGCTCCCCTGGCACAACACCACGTACCGACGCGCGGCGTTTGTCGCCGCTGCCCGCGAGGTGGGGTTGATGCAGGCGGAAGGGCTGCTGCAGGCGGAAATCCGCCGGAACAATCCGGGCGCCCGTTTCGTCCACTGCCACCACACCGGACTGTGGCACGTCAATATGAGTCGCCTTGCACCCGCTGTGGAGCACGCCTTTCACGCTGGCCGCATCTTCGGTGCTGAACGAGTCAAGTATTGCCAATGGGGCTGGGAATCACGCCTGCCGCGCATGGTACTCTTTCCGTTAATGGCCCTGCTCAAGATGGTGCGCTGCGCCCCCATCCTGATCGATCGCCGTGCCCCTCTGCAAACGCTCGCCACGTTGGCCATCTCGTGCCTGCTGACGTTCTGTTACGCCGCGGGCGAGGCCATGGGCATTGCGTGTGGGAAAGGAAACAGCGCCACCATCTACGCCCGTTACGAGTGCAACCGTGTGGGGCTCTTGGATCCCGCTGAGCGGCACCTGCTTTTTTCCGACAGCGCCTCCCCGACACTCGTAGACAACACCCACCCATGAACCACGCCCTCCCATTGGTTTCCGTCATTGTCGCAGCATACAACTCGGCCGATTTCCTGGCGGGCTGCCTCGAATCGCTGAACCAGCAGACCTTTCGCGATTTTGAAATTATCGTGGTCAATAGTTCTCCAGAAACACGCACAGCCGAGGTCGTGTCGCTCTTTAAAAACGTCTGTTTTTTTCAGAACCCGCACCGCCTCTTTCCGCACGCGGCGCGGAATGTCGGCGTCTCGCTCGCCCGCAGCGAACTGTTTGCCTTTACGGATGCCGATTGCCAGGCCGACCCCCACTGGCTGGCGGAATTGGTCTCCACCCATGCTGCGGGGCATGAGATCATTGGAGGCTGCATCGACTCCCGGGCCGAGGCGATCGTTTCTCGGGGGATCTATGTGTTGAAGTACTCCCCCTACCAGCGGGGTGAGCGTGCCGGGCCGATCAGCCTGGCCGCCACCGGCAACCTGTTGGTTTCGCGCAAGGTGTTCGATGCGGTGGGTGGGTTTGACGGTTCGATTTTCTGTGGCGACGCATTGTTCAGTTGGGAGGCCCACGCAGCCGGTTTCACTCCGTGGTATGAACCGAAGGCGATCGTCTTCGATCAGGATGAGCGATACCATCAGAGATTTTTATACGAACGATTCCAGCGCGGGCTCGAATACGGCCGGGTCAGGGCCGAGTTCGAACAGTGGTCCCGGCCCCGGCGTTGGCTGAGGATCGCGGGCTGCCCCTTGGCTCTCTGTTCGGCCTTGGTCGCCATCGGACGACACTGCCTGAACGGCGCGCGGCTCAAGGATTTTCTCATTGGGTTTCCATTCATCGCGGTTGCCCAAGCCGCTTGGTGTGTCGGCGAAGCCTTCGGTTATGCCACCCGCTCGCCGGACCCTAGTAAAAACTTCAAACGCACCCTCTGAGCCACCGTCATCCTCCTTCGACCCAGCGTCGGCCTGGGGCAACGACTGACCCATTAACGCGACCAACAAACCCAACCCGTATCCCCCCTCCCGCCGTGGTGTTTGGTTCAAACACCGCGGGTTCGGGGGCGGATTATTGAGTTTCCTGGTGCCGTTTTCCTGATCGGTCCCACGGAAGCCAGTTCCCCTCGGTTTCGTTGCAGCGACAAGGAGTTTCTCCCTCTATCACAGGGGGTTTATCCGGAATTACTCGATTGGACCGCTCGGCAGGTGGCTCCCGGCAAACAAGGAACGACCCCGCCGTCGACGCCTCCTCTTTTCCAGCGATGAAGTGAAAAACTTCCCACTGCCACCGCGTGGGTCGAGTTGGTCCAGGATTTCGGCAAATGATTCGCAGTCGTCGCCGGTCATCCCCAGACGATCCTTGCGACACGCAGTCGAATCTCCGGCTTTCCTCACCGCATGCGTTCCCGCGTCCGCGAGTTGTTGCCTACTTCTGGGTAGCATCGATTCGAGAACAATGGACGCGGGCAAATTGAAGATCTCCTCGCTGGTCAAAAATCAACGAGGCAGGGTTTCTCGTTGGCATGTGGCGACTTGATCGCGTTCTCATGCGTTTTCAGGCATCGCGACCATGAAAAACTTGTGATTCCGTGCCCCTTGAGATGCTTTTGCCCACTGCCGCTCCGCCATCATTAGCCTTGCTAATTCGGCAAACCGAAATGATTTGAGTGTCCCCAGGGTCGCAAAGCCCAAGTGACACTCGTTTTATTTCATAAAGTTATTCGAGGAAAGGATGAAAGATAATCGGAAATAAAAAATGTGATCGCTGGTTCTTGCATTGCACTCCCGATACCGAATCGTATTCGTCCCTTGCTGCTCCCGCCGGGGTTCTCTCAAGGATATCCCTTGTTTGTCGAGATGCGATACCCTCATTGTCCCAGGAATTCGTGATCGATTCGAATCAGTTTGGTCGAATCACCTCTGAGATTTCGGCGGGAAATGAGCAAGAATTCGCTTAAATTTGGTTGGTAGATTCCATTCGCCGAAGAAGCAATTGCGTCGCGCCGCCGCAGAAAGCGCACACGAACGAATAGATCCACGGTAGTGAGCTGTAGGCTTCTGAATCTTTGGGTTTAATACCTACAAGGATGAAGAGAGCGGCGCCGAGAATGCAAGTCAGTGAAACTCCGAGAACTGCGAGGTAACGTGCGTCTTTGTTCATGGGATCTCCAATCGATTGAGAGTGAGGGACGGAAATAAAGGCAAGGCGTTTCGAACTAACGAAATTCAACTTCCAGGACAGAATGATACTTTGTGCGACAAGCTTCATTTTTCGAACTTTGGGCACGAAAACCCGTCCGTCCATGACGCGAAAGTCTTTTTCGCGAATAATCTGTCCGATTTCGCGATAAACTGCGGCAGACACTAAGATGGCTGTTCGTGATTGCACAGGTAAATATCGCAATCCTTTGAGTCCTAGATCGTAGTAATGATCTGCAAGATCGAGCAGTTGTTCTACGGCAAAGCGAATCTCTTCATTACGTGGCGAGTTGCCGGGCCCCAATCGAGTGACGAGCCAGGTCTCGGGGAGATAACACCGTCCTCGCTGCCAGTCCTCGGCAACGTCACGGGCAATGTTCGTCATCTGCATCGCGATTCCGAGCGCGTCAGCGAATCGTCGTGCCGATGGTTCATTTACTCCCAGCACTTGGCACATCATCAAGCCCACCGTGCCCGCGGCGCGATGACAATAAAGATACAATTCTTTTTCAGATTTGATGACGCATTGGCTCAAGTCCATTTCCATCCCGTCAAGGAGCTCCAACGGATAGACCTTCGGAATGGAGTACCGAGAAACTAAATCGGCCAACCAATTCGATGCTGCGTGAACCGGTGACGTTCCCCGGTAAATCAATTCCACGTCCGCACGCAGCGTTGCCAGTCTGACGCGTGCAACATCTGGTGTCGGAGCATCATCAACCGCGTTGTCGCACCATCGACACCAGGCGTACAGTGTTTCGACGTCCGCTCGAATGTGTTTTGGAAGTAGTCGGGCTGCCATCGAGAACGACTGGCTGTGTTTTCGGATCACCTCGCCGTCATGCTGTGGAGTTTCATTGAAGGAATCACGCATTTGCCAAGACTCCGTAATCGAGAGCCACGAGGTTACAAGTTGCTTTTGCTGAATTGATAACACCGGGTACCCCAGCACCCGGATGTGTCCCGGCACCGGCTATGTATAAACCCGGAATTCGATCGCTACGATTGTGTGGTCGGAAGTACGCACTTTGCGTCAGCTTCGGTGCGACAGAAAATGCCGAACCATGATACGCGTGTAATTCAGACTTGAATTCCTGCGGAGTGAAATGACGACGAGTTACGATCGATTGACGCAGTCCCGGCAAATAATCTTCTAATTTCGACAGGATCGCATCGCCATAGGTTTGAGAGAGCGAGTTCCAGTCAAGGTCGGCGCGTCCCAGATGTGGAACCGGACTCAACACGTAAAAAGCCTCACATCCCTCAGGTGCCAAAGAGGAGTCGGTAACCGTAGGAGCATGAAGGTAAAGACTGAAGTCGTCTGCTAATCCATGACCCGAAAAAATATCTTTCAAAAGCCCCTTGAATCGCGGTCCGAATAAAATCGTGTGATGTGCCACATTTTGGTAGCGTCGATCTGTTCCAAAATACATAACGAACAGAGACATCGACCATTCCGATCGCTCCAGCTTGCGTTGCTCATGTCGGGCTGATGGAACTCCAGCGTACAATCGTGAATATGTATGGTGAATATCGGCATTTGATACCACAACGTCAAAACACTCCTGAGACCGTGCTTCGGTTGTGATGAGATGGGAAATTTTATTCGGATTCACGCGGGAGTCTGTGGACGTCAATTGAATATTCTGTACGGGAGAGTTGAGTCGCAGTTCGCCTCCGAGGTCCTGAAAGAGTTTGACCATCGCTTGAACTAAGGCACCAGTACCACCTTTGGGGAAGAAGACACCCCATTGTCGTTCGATCCAATGAATCAACGTGTAAATCGAACTCGTCGACATTGGATTGCCTCCGACGAGAAGCGGATGGAAACTGAAAGCCTGCCGAAGATGCTCGTCTTTCATGAACCGCGAAACGGTCGCGTAGACGCTGCGATCGGCCCGCAGTCTCAGCAGTTCGGGCGTCACGCGCAGCATATCGGTGAATCGAAGGAATGGGGTCGCACCAAGCTCTTCATAACCTTTCTGGAACACGCGTCGAGTGTAGTCGGCAAATTTCAGATACCCATCAACATCCCGTGGGTTTATTCGCCTGATCTGTTCAACAATTCCCGCCTCATCGGCGACGTAGTCAAATGAAACGCCGTCGGTCCAATGCAGTCGGTAAAGGGGTGAAACTGGGAGCAGAGTCACGTAGTCCGACATTTTCCTTCCCGCCAGGGTGAACAATTCTTCCAGGCAGTTTGGTGCGGTGATCACGGTGGGTCCGGCGTCAAACGTAAACCCGTCGTCATGGTAGACATACGCCCGGCCGCCTGCCTGATCACGCGCTTCGAAGCAGACGGTTTGAATGCCCATCGCTTGCAGACGGATGGCCGATGCCAAGCCACCAAAACCGCTACCGATCACGGCACCCCGGAGCGATGGTTCGGCGATATCAAAGATTCCTGCTCGCAACATTTTGTTTTCGTACATCGTTTGGTTCATGTCACTGATCGATTCTTTGCTCGACGACAATGACTCTGGTTAGGCGAGTTAATCACTCAGACAAAAGTGAGTTCACAATCTCAAGGAATTCGTGCAGCTCAGTGAGCTGCTTGCAGTCGCCTTTCATTCGAGATTTCGATTCGAACTCTCGTTGCAGTGTGCCACGAATGGAATGATCTCCGGATTGAACAATCTTCTCGAGGATCACAGCCGCAATCGACGCAGCAGCGTCGGGATCCTTCAACGAGAGGAAGGCGCGCAGTTGAAGATCCTTGAATTGGTCCGGAGGGCTTTTGACTGCGTACCAAGCCCAAGGCCATGTGACGCGCAGGTTTTTTAAGTCGTCGTGACGCTCGCGCTGGCTACCGATCGATCGCAGTTCATCAAGGTCGTTTTTCATCTGCAGAAAAATCCCAAAGACGCTGCCGAACGACGCAAGCGACTCCTCGCGTTCCAACGACGCACCCGCGACGATCGCACCGATCCGGGCCGAAAGTGACGCTAAAGCTCCCGTTTTGCGACGACTGATCTCATGCACGACCGTCAGAAAATCTTGTTGGTCAAGTTCGTCCAACTTCGTCGCCAAATCCAGAGCCTGCCCTTCATGACATTCACGGACCGTGGAAACAGCAAGTCCCATGAGTCGATGTCGTCCTGGAGTCTCTATCGGGAGTTGATCGAGCAACTCTAACGCTCGAAAGTACATCCAATTTCCCGCGTTCAGAGCTAAGGGGAGACCGATTCGACGATGAAGTGTCAGTTGCCCGCGTCTGAAATCTGAGCAGTCTTGAATGTCGTCGACGATTAAAGACCCCGCGTGCAAATACTCGACGGCGTCGATCAGTTCCTTTGGCACGTCTTCGCATCCTCCGGCAAGACGATAACAAATTTGGATCAGTTTCGTTCGCAGTCCTTTGCCCCTTTGAGCGAGAAAATTTTCGACGGGTTGGAGGAGGGAGGCACGTAGACAATCGCCGATCGGATCATGATGAGGCATGGTCGGGATTTCGGTATTTCGAGCGATACGTTTTTTTTTCGTCACGAACATGATCTTCCTCTTTCGGTCGAGTAACGCTTTGGATTGAACACGATCATTTTTCCGTGAAAAGCGAATTCACAAAGCGGATCGGCGTCAGTCCCGATGGTGGACGACCGATCACGATTCGGCACGCATCTGCAAACGTGATTCGGTGCGCATAAAATCGTGAAATCTCGCGTTCCGAGAGGATACGATAAAATCGTCGAAACAGTCCCCAACGAGAGTTAGCCTTGACCAGCCGGAACAAGAGTCGATTTAAAAAGCGAGAAAATTTTGCCGAGAACCGGTTTTCTTCGATGAGTGCTGCCACGGTCCCCGTAAACTGACCCGGTGCTGCGGAACCGACCGCCTCAGCAAACCGAACGGCGAGAGGAAACGAATAACCGGTTGCTGCGTGGAACCAACCGCCCGCGTATCCGCCTCGAACTGGATCTGTCAAACTCGGTGTCCCGATTCGCGTGTAAGGCATCGGAAGACAACCTGATTCTTCTCGCAAGATTGACCAGTCAGCGTCGGTTCTTGCTCGCAGAAACGCGATCACGCTCTGGTAGCAGTCAGCCCGTTCTAAACGTGGGTGATCCGAAAATTGAGTGTCCTCGATCAGGATTCGACGGGGCGAAAGCGGAAGTGTGTACATAAACCGGAACCCTTCAGCCTGCGACTGGCAAACATCCATGATGACCGGGTGCGTTTCAGGCCAGTCAGATGACAATTCGAACTCGAATCCAAAGAATTTTTGATAACCGCATCGTCCGTCATAAGGCATATCCTCGACGGATAAACCGCGGCAGTCGATCGCCGTGTAACAATCGTAAGTGACCCCATCGCTCGTTATCACCGAATCGGACGTCAGAACTTTGATCTCCGTATTTGTCAACAGGCGCGAGCCGATTGCACGACACGACTGCCGATCAGCAGTTTCGACCGCCGATCGGTGAAGTGCGATGTGGTGAGTGTTTGCAGGAACGGCTTGAATGACGCTCGACGGGTTGTTGCTTGGCTCTGCCAATTTGGAAGTACGAAACGCACCTTCAACCACGCCTGCGAAGTGTTTCGAGTTGATCGACGCATACGGAAGATTCAATCGACGCTCAAAATTCGGAAATCGAACGACATACTCAGGCCAGCGATTCGAGACCAGCGGGTCGATCCAAGGCTTGGCACTGTCTGGAACATCTTCAGGGTGAAACGACCACGTGTGGTTTCCTCCAACGTTCTCGCCTCGCTCAATCAATAAAATTGTCGCGTCCGGATTGTGGTGACGGATCGCGAGCGTTAGCAGTCCACCTTGTAGTCCGCCTCCAACGATAATGAAATCGTAGAATTCGTTCGTGAATCGCATCTTGGAAGGATCTCGTTTCAAAAAGTGTTCGCCGGACGTTTGCGAAAAATCAGGTCATCTGACACGTACAAAAAGAGGTGAGGAACGGCGAGAGCGCTTAATGCAATAAATACAGTTCGGATGAGTGACGGCGTTAAGAGTTGCGTTGATGACCACACTGAGGACCCAGCGACTGCTAACCCAATCGCCATGATCGTGAGAGGAGCAAGTTTGAGAGCCAGCATTAACGGATGATCTTCGACCGTTCCCGCGATACGGATCAGGCCGCGAATCGAATGCCATCCACAAAAGTAAACTGTGAAAGAAACCAGCGGACTTACCGTCGCACACAACAAAATTAATGCAAAATTCCGAAAGAAGTCCGAAGAGAGCAGCGAAGCCAAGGAACGTTCGCGTTTCATAAAGATAAAGTCCGTGAGCGACTTGACGGTTCTTAACAAAACTAACGGTACGAGGACAACTGCGGATGCAGCAGTGATCGTCGTACACACGACTGCAGCTCGTTGTTGCTCATCAGGAATCACCAACGCAAGAAGGTCAATCACGTCCCGTCGACGAATCAATGCTGGAAACCAGATGACGAGTCCACCCGAGGCGACTGCAAGAGCATGCTTCTGCCAGCCATACTCATTCGATTGACAATCTTCGATACCGAAGTGCCAAGCCGACGCAAAGAAAAATGCAAGAACCGTTCCCACTGGCCAAAAAAACCAGCCCACGACAACGCACGATGCCATCGCGAGGTAGGAAATAAAAAACAGAGCAGACCACAAGCTCCCAAACATTGGCTTCAAAAGCCGTTGTCCAATAACATGATCAAAGGCTCCATGTGGTACTCCGATGAATGCTACGGAAGCAGCGAGGATGACCGCCTCGACTGGCCGAGAGGAGCCGAGTCCGACGAGTTCGACGAAAGCAAGTGTCACATAAGTAAGTGATACAATCGTCGAATGCATCGAACTCGCTCCTTAGACGAATCTGTTCGCTCAAAAATGTTGTCACACTATACGGGGACGGTTTGACCGTAGGGCTCAGGCGCGGAATCACTTTTCGCCTTAGCGATAAAGTAAATGAGGATTCCGAAGCCCGCCTTCGCAGTCATGTCAGCGATCGCGTAACCAACCTGCAACGCCACAATACCACTGGCGTCCACATTCCCACCTGACTTGGCGAGTAACGCGTCAGGCGTGCCACCTAATAGGTAAGCAATTGGATATACCGACCAAGTGATGAGGATTACCAGTCTCGCCAATTCGATGAGCTTCCGCGCAGCGACGGGTTGTGTGCTGAGTGAATTCGTCAACTCAACCCACAAAACGTACAGAATATAGAAAAAAGGAATGCTTGAGAGCGATCCCCAAATCACACGAGCAGTCCATCCTTCTGGAGAACTGATGATCTCGCCTGGATATCCTAAAGCGATCATTGCGGCCGCGGCAACAACCAATCGTGTCAGCAGTGACTTCGCCTTCAGGGAATCCAACCGAAGGACCGCGACCAGTTCAACCATTAATAAGGGAACAGTCAGAATCCAATCCGCGTATCGGTAGAAGTCATTGAACGAGGCCCCGCTCCCCGCATACCCGTCAGCGACCAATGTGAAGGCGTGTTGCCAACTCTGACGGATCATAAAATAGTGATAACAAGCGATCGTGACCACAAGGCCGGAGACCATGAGAGCGGGTCGATATTCTCTGTTCACATTCGGCCGCGACATGAAAAGAAAGAGTGCCGCGGCACCCATTGTCGCGACGGTCATCGAAAAAATGTTGTCGACGGTCCCATATTGCCCCACCGACAGGTGCGGCATTGCGGCACCCAAGAGATTCGTGAACGGAAACATAACTGTCACCTCATGAAATGGAAATGTTTCGACGACTGGAATGGCAACAAAACGCCAAAACTGTCGTCACCTTACGGAAAACCGCATGGAAAGCTGTTGATTAACTGGATTTTCAGATTTTTGCGGACATCGCTGCTCGATTCCAATCCGAAGCCAGCGAAAAACCTGCGTTCACTGTCAAAGAAACGATGAAAACTGCATGAAAGATTCGTCTTTCGAGTGCGCGGCTTGCGGCTGTGATTGGCGTGAACGAATCTTCCGCCAGGCGAATGCCTGCCAGCGGAAGTATTTCAACATGTTCGAAAAACGATACGGAGGCTTTTCGTTCGGATCTGATCGGTTTATCGGAAGGTTGAGATCGACCGACAAACCAAGATCACAGGGCGGGTTTCCTTGTGCAGCGGGTTTCGATGTTCTCAGTGAAGATCATGCGATATTTGTTATCGGATTGATCCACACGGTGTTCGCGTCAGGGATGACCAATGAGCAGAGGCATGAAATACCCAACCATTGGGCAATCACAGCAATCGGGAATTCCAAGCGTCATGATCAAATCACAATTCCCGTTGAACCTCAAGCAATCATGGACGTGCTTCGAGGACTCTGTGAGATTCGATTCTCTTTTTCAGAGCCCCTTGAGGATGCTGCAACCGCGATGGGTGCCGTCGCCACTGACAAGGATGATTTTCTTCGGTCGTTGAGGTTCGGTCTGGGATCGTTGCCAAAGTGTTGGATACAACGCATTTGGGTCCTCACACGCCAATGGATTTGTTGTGTAATTGGATCGAGGACGAGCGATCAAACTCTGTCTGTTTGGCATTCACGAACCGGATTCGCAATCAGAATCACAAACCCGCAATCCACCAATTCGAATTAATCGTGAAACCGTACGGTGGAGCATTCGTGATCAGGAACGTCAACGTGAGCACTGTGGCAAAATTTCATTTTAACTGCTGCATATTCTTGGCCGGACCAGACAGCTCGACCCCAAAAATCTCAGCCGGGTGATGGGGCAAAGCAAACAAATGATTCAATCATTTCATGATTGAGTTTCGCCAGTTCATTCGCTGATACCTCAATGACGACGTCTTCCGGGTCTTCACGAGAAACGCAGATCATCTGTCCGAGGGTCATTCCGATTTGGCGAGAAAGGTGCCGAGATGGCGATCGACACTGCGGACAAACAATGCGAAGGGATTTCGTGCTGATGACGCGATCGAATTTTGGTTTCATCAACTCGAAAAGTCACCGGAGTCAATGTTCTTTGACAAATTCTGCAGTCGGAGACTTTTTTTTGCGATTTATTCCTTGAATCGGTTAATGATGCCGATTGATCGCGGTTCTTCGCTTGGGAATAACGCTGTGACTCAAGACGTGTTCGGTTCGATTGGGCCAACATAAAATTACGATCAGCTTTCCCGATTCGTTTCACATCTAGTTAATGAAAGACATCGAATGCCAGACATCGTCGAAACAGCAGTTGCCGCCGGTTCATTTAAAACACTTGTTCAAGCGGTGATCGCTGCGGGGTTGGTGGAGACACTGAAGAGTCCCGGTCCCTTTACCGTATTCGCGCCCACAGATGATGCTTTCGCGAAGCTGCCTGCAGGGACTCTGGAAGCCGTCCTCAAGGATGATGCCAAGTTGAAGGCGATCCTGACCTATCACGTGGTTGCTGGTAAAGTGCTCGCGGCAGATGTGGTCAAACTCAATGGTCATAACGTGACGACAGTTCAAGGCGGTTTGTTGAAAGTCGACACGACGCATGGCTGCAAGATCGGCACTGCGAATGTG
Organism: Schlesneria paludicola DSM 18645; assembly: GCA_945869955.1. Classification (GTDB taxonomy): domain Bacteria; phylum Planctomycetota; class Planctomycetia; order Planctomycetales; family Planctomycetaceae; genus Schlesneria; species Schlesneria paludicola_B. The sequence goes on along the minus strand of CAMBQP010000150.1, from coordinate 1,742 downwards.
ATCAAGACCGACATCGAAACGTCGAACGGAGTGATTCATGTGATTGACTCGGTACTTTTGCCAAGTTGAACGAGATCATCGATGCACGAGGCAATGGGCCGGCGGTTTAAGTTCGGGGTTGATCCTCGGATTTGAGAAAATTGCTGGTATCATTGGGATTCAGTGCTGAAGACCCTTCGTTAAGACGAAGGGTTTTCTCTTTGAATGCCAGAAAGCACAATCTACTCATTCCGAAATTGATGACGAGCGGAAGGTGTTGGCGATGATGAATTTTCTCTCGTTTGTTTTTTCAACCAGCTTTGATTGGTGTGAACAAGCACATCAAAAACGATGGCTTGAACGTGGGGTCGTCCGCCTCGCTGCATGGGGATTTGTGATTCATCTCGTATTGATCGCACTGGCAAGTTCATTTCAGACGCTTCAGACAGGAATCCTTGCGGGACTCGATCGTAATTTTCTGCACGCGCTCTACACTCCTTTCAGTTTTATTCTTTTCTACGAAGTATTGTTACTTGTCATTGCTTTGCCACGATCCCAGACGAGTTCTATGGGCAAACAATACGAAATTGTATCGCTGATCGTAATTCGTCGTGTGTTCAAGGATATCGGTGAGTTTCGCAGCCCGGTCGGGTGGCTGACGCAAAAAGACGATTCGTTCATGGTGATTGCGGACATGTTTGCGGCAGTTTTCATGTTTCTTTTAGTCACCGGTTTTCGCCACATTCGTCAATCCGTTGTTCATGCGAGGTCGCACGAACAACTGCATCAATTCCTGGCGATCAAGAAGTCAGTCGCGGGCTTCTTATGCATAATCTTAGTCATTTTGGCAGGTTGGAACTTCGGTCAATGGCTCATTCGAATTGTTGCGGCACCGTTTGGGTATCCGGAGGAAGGCGTGGACTTGGACGTTTATTTCTTTCCAACCTTTTTCGAATTCATGATCTTCGCCGATGTTCTGTTACTGATTCTGTCCATTCCGTTCTACGAGAGATATGAGTACGTTTTTCGGAATGCCGGTTTCGTGATTTCAACGATCCTTTTGCGGTTGTCCCTGTCGACACCCAAACCATACGATTTAATTATTGGAGTCGTAGCAATGATCTACGGACTCTGTGTGCTCGGAGTGTTTTCGTATTTTACCCGGATCAACCAGGCCGATGATGCTGGCGAGTTAGAAACCGGTTAAGTTGTTCGGTCGGAATTCGACAGAGGACTGTGACTTTCAAAAGCTTGAATTCCCACCCAAGTTGAAAACTACTCGGGCTTCGTGCGGCATCGAGCTTCGTTTCGATTGTTCGCTGCATGTGACTTAAAATCTCGATATTCGGTTAACTTGTGATTTCGAAAACGGTTCGTCTAGCAGAAGAGAGATTCGATAAGAATTTTTCTGATCGTCTCACGGGAACTGTTTGTGTAATTTTTACGCAGTTTCATACAACACGGTATTACCGAAAGATTGAACAATGAGCATCCAGATTGGTCAACCCGCTCCGCATTTTGATATTGAAGCTTACGATCGTCGGAAAGACGGTACGGAAAAGCAATTCTCGAATGTCAAGCTTTCTGATTTAACTGGGAAATGGGTCTGTCTGTTTTTCTACCCTTTAGATTTTACGTTTGTTTGCCCAACTGAACTCGTCGGATTCAATTCCAAATTGGGAGAGTTCACCGACCGTGATTGTGTTTTGTTGACAGCCAGTACGGATAGCGTTTTCTCGCATAAAGGTTGGTGCGACAGCCAT
>CAMBQP010000149.1 GCA_945869955.1 Schlesneria paludicola DSM 18645 | reverse complement strand
CGGCCAACCGCGATGATTTTAGTTTCCCCTCGGTTGTGCCACAGCCCGATCCCCCCGATGGTGCCGCAAGTGTTCAAGGGTGTAATGGATATCCATAAACGTTGTTTGCAAACGCCTGATGACAGCGATTTCGGGTTCCGTTATTCAAGCCGCGCCATGATTTCGGCCGTCAACCTCATCGTTGGCGGTCGGATTCGTTCCACGGGTGTCGCTTTTGAATCGGGGGAATTCAGTTGGTCCCACCAGTCCGCGGCATAGCCACCCAAGACCTGGGCGAGTGCTTCCACATCTGCTCGATATTTTTCGGCGGCGGTGATTCGTAGTGGTTCTGGCAGGGGAAGGGAAATTGACCCCTCATTGATTCGTTCGGTCAGTTCTGACGAGGTATACTCGCGGTGAGGAACCTCCAGAAACTGGAATATCTCGGCGAGTAACCTGTGCGGGTCTTGCGTAATCGCTTCATAAAAAACGATCAGTATCTGTTCTGGCCGAAAGAATTTGGTGTAGTTTTGAAGTGTTCGTCGATAAAGCAGTTTTGCCTGGCCATCGGGACCGAGCAGCAGATTACGTCCCTCGTCCAGCACTTCGCCCGGTGCAAGGCCTCGCGCCCGATTCATTTTGAAATGAGACCAGAATCGCCCGATCGGCTCACGAATCATGAACAGCAATTTCGCCTCGGGGGCAATCGCGTACATGTGTTGAATATCCACTTCACCACAGGTTTCATAACGAGGGGTGAATTCCCCTGCGAGGGTTCCCTGGGGGGCACGGGCGAATAAGGATCGATACCAGCGGTCATCGCGGTGACCGCAATAATATCGAGCCCACCATCTGAGGTGTTCCAAGTCGTCCATCGATCGAAGACGGAAAAGAAAACGAGCAAGATCTCGATACCAGCCGTATCGAAGCAGGTCGTGGCCGAGCTTGTATCGAGGGTTTTCGCGACCGGCACCTGCTGGCTGAGTCGCCATGAAAAACGAAATTTCTTTATTGGGAGTCATCCAGAGCCCGGGGTGCCGACAGAGTTGCTTGTACAGCCATGTCGTCCCGGCCTTGGTTGTGCCGATCCCCAGAAAATCAGGAAAATTCTGCCGTGCAACATACATGTTCGGGAACTCGACTTTTTCAATTATCTCGTTGTGTGACAATCGTCACATGAACGTGCGTGCGATTTATACCTGTTTTAATCGGGCGACCAGTATCCCATCCGGTTGATCCTTCGGAGTCGGTTCATCGACCTCAATCAGATAGCCCTGTTCTCGTAATAACGCAGCACAGTTTTGGTGGAGTTTTTGGCCATGCGTTCCGATCAGGAACGTCTGAATGGTCCGGTCAGCGAGCGTTTTGGAGGCCCCTTTCAGAGCTTCAAACTCGATCCCTTGAATATCCATTTGACACAAATCAACAGGCCGTCCGATCATCGCCATGATCGTATTCAGCGAATGGGTCGTGATGGAGATCGTTTTTTTCGGCTGCCGTAGTCCCGTGTCGACAACCATCGACTTCATTATCGATTTGATTTGATGGTAAAGACCACCCTGTGCATCACTCGCTTGCCCACCTTGAATCGAGGTCATAAACCTGTCTTCGATCAACATCGCTTCACCATCCGAATCCGAAACTCCAAACGGATGGTGTATGAAATCACTCAGTCTCAATCCATTCAATCCGATGTTTTCGCAAAAAAACGTTCGGTGAATCTCGAGCGGTTCGATGGCATGAATCGTGAGTTGCGGGGAATGTCGCTTTGCCAGTAAGGGGTAGTATCCAATCGCGGCACCGATATTCACAAAGCAGCCGTCGGTTGGCATCGATCGAATCAGTTTGACAAAAATCTCTTCTTCTTCGATTTCATGAACATTTCGGATCGCATAACGTTTTCGTTGTTCTGGCACGAGGTGATCGTCAAAAACTTGAATCCCGTGTTCAAATACGTGGACTTGGCGATTGATCATCATTCTTTCCGAAACCGTTGGTCGATTCAATCACCGGTCTGGCGAACCGGGTTGTCATGCGAAATGGATCTCCGTGGCGCTTGCGGATGCAGTGCTCGCGTTTTCCAAATCCGGTCACACCACAAACAAAACCGGTCCATGTACAGGTAAACGACGGGAGTCGTATACAGCGTCAGCATCTGACTGAAAATCAGTCCACCGACGATCGCGATCCCCAGCGGTTTACGCAACTCGGATCCGTCACCCGATCCCAGCGCCAGCGGCAGTCCGCCCAGTAACGCTGCGAGTGTCGTCATGGTAATCGGTCGAAATCTGAGCAGGCAAGCCTCAAAAATCGCCTCCTCGGGGGATTTTCCCTGCTTACGCTCGACCTCCAGCGCGAAGTCGATCATCATAATGGCATTTTTCTTCACGATCCCGATCAGTAACAGGATCCCGATCAAGGCCATGACATTGAGTTCCACTTCGCAGAATCGGAGCGCCAGTAATGCCCCGACTCCGGCGGAAGGGAGTGTCGATAAAATCGTGATCGGGTGAATGTAACTTTCGTACAGCATGCCGAGCACAATATAGACGGTGACTAAGGCGGCCAGAATCAGTATCGGCTGGTTCTGTAACGAATCCTGAAAGGCTTGTGCCGTCCCCTGGAAACGCCCCTGGATGCTTTGTGGCATCCCCAGTTCTCGCGACTTTTGTTCGATGCGGGGGACCACATCGCCGAGTGCCGTTCGGGGGGCGAGGTTGAACGAAATCGTGATCGACGGAAACTGACCGGAGTGATTGGCAGAGAGGGCCGAGTTTCGGGAGCTTTGCCGATACAGTGTGTTCAGCGGGATTTGGGCATCATTGGCCCCTCGGACAAAAATATGTCTTAATGAATCGGGATTTTGCGAAAACTCGGGCTCGACCTGCATCACCACATGATACTGGTTCATCGATTTATAAATGTTCGAAACCTGCCGCTGACCGAAGGCGTCGTAAAGTGTGTTATCAATGGTGGACATACTGATCCCTAACCGCGAGGCGGTTGGTCGATCGATGTTCAGACGCGTCTGCAGTCCCTTGGTCTGCTGGTCCGAGTTGACATCTACCAGACCTTCAATTTGCCGCATTTCGCGTAGCAGCTTTCCACCCCATTGGTTTAACTCGTCCAGACTCTCCCCCTTGATCGTATACTGGTACTGCGCACTGCTGGACCGACCACCAATCCGCAGATCCTGAACCGCTTGCATGACTAGTGTTGCCCCCGGGATCTTCGAGGCTTTTTTACGGATGCGGGCAATCACCTCGTCGGCAGTCAACTTTCTTTCACGCAGCGGCTTGAGTGTGACAAACAGGCGTCCCGAGTTCGAAGCACCGCTGTTGGTACCCCCGACGAAGGCGATCAATCCAGAGACATCCGGATCTTCGCTGACCGACGCTGCGAACTGTTTCAACAATCGCGAGATGGATTGGAACGACGTGTCCTGATCCGCAATCAGGCTGCCGGATAAACGGCCCGTATCCTGCTGGGGGAAAAAGCCTTTTTGGGCGATTACGTACAAATAGACGGTGAAGCCGATGGTCGACAACGTGACCAGCATGGTGATGCGATGGTGTCGTAACACAAAAGACAGCGTGACTTCATAGAATGCCAGCACGGCGTCGAACATGCGTTCGGTCCATCGAAACAGAACGCCACGACGCTGTTCGTGTTTGGACTTGAGCAGAAAGGCACACATCATCGGCGTGGTTGTCAGCGAGACCGCCAGCGACACCGTAATCGCCACGGTCAGTGTCACGGCAAACTCGCGAAACAACCGACCGACAATCCCATTCATCAACAGGATCGGAATAAAGACGGCCACCAGCGAAACGCTGATCGAGAGGACGGTAAATCCAATTTCCTTGGCACCGAGCAATGAGGCTTCGAGGGGGGACATCCCCGCTTCGAGATGCCGCATGATATTTTCGATCACCACAATCGCGTCGTCGACGACAAATCCGGTTGCAATCGTCAGCGCCATCAGCGACAGATTGTCGAGGCTGTATCCCGCCAGGTACATGACTCCAAACGTTCCGATTAGCGAGACCGGAACCGCCACCGTCGGTATTAAAGTCGCTCGCCAGTCACGCAAAAACAGAAAGACGACGAGAATCACCAGACCAATCGAAACTAACAGGGTGAATTGAACGTCGTGCAGCGAGGCACGAATTGTTCCTGTCCGATCCATCGCGATCGAAAGATTCATATCCGCAGGAATCTGGGCTTCTAGTTGGGGCAATAGCGCAACGATCCGGTCGACGGTCTCGATGATATTCGCACCCGGTTGCCGGTAGATGATCACCGTGATCGCCGGCTTTCCGTTGGGTTTTCCTCCCGCTTTATCATCTGACATCCCGAATGCGCGGACATCCTCGACCGAATTGCTCACCGTCGCCACATCCTGCAAGCGAACAGGAGCTCCGTTTCGATACGCAATCATCAGCGTCTGATATTCCTCGGCGACCATCAATTGATCCGTGGCACTGATCGTCCAGGATCGCTGGTCGTCCGCCACCTGCCCTTTGGGGCGATTGGCATTCGCGCTTCCGAGTGCCGTGCGAACGTCTTCCAGCCCAATCCCAAAATGGTTCAACACGGTCGGATTCAGATCGACACGCACAGCGGGGGGCGAACCCCCACCCACACTCACCTGCCCGACACCTGGCACCTGAGAAAGTCGTTGCTGCAGGATCGTTGAGGCGGCGTCATACATCTGCGGCTTGGTGAAGGTGTCTGACGTGATCGCCAGCATCAAGATTGGGGCGTCGGCGGGATTCATTTTCCGATACGAGGGATTGCTGGGGAGGCTGGCGGGAAGCTGTCCCCGCGCCGCATTGATTGCCGCCTGCACATCGCGTGAAGCGGCATTGATGTCCCGATCCAGATCAAACTGCATCGTGATCGAAGTCGTTCCCAGAGAACTCGCAGAGGTCATTTCCGCGATTCCGGCAATCCGGCCGAACTGCCGTTCCAGCGGTGTCGCCACCGCAGACGCCATTGTTTCGGGACTAGCACCTGGCAGATTCGCAGTGACCGAAAGTGTTGGAAAGTCGATCTGTGGCAAGGGCGAGACCGGAAGTAGCAGATAACCAATCGCTCCGGCCAGCGTGATCGCGATCGTCAGCAGTGTGGTTCCTACCGGACGGTGTACAAACGGCGACGAGAGACTCATGCTTCGACCTCCGCTGCAAGAGAGGAAACCGTCGAAGTTCCAAAACCGAGTCGCGTTGCCAACCAGTCAAACCAGAGGTAAATCACCGGTGTGGTATAAAGCGTCAGGATCTGACTGAAGATCAGGCCACCAATGATGGTAATCCCCAAGGGTCGCCGCAATTCGGATCCGACTCCGTTCCCCATCGCCAAGGGAACCGCACCGAGCAGTGCCGCCATCGTCGTCATCATGATCGGCCGGAAACGTAACTGGCAAGCCTCGTAAATCGCATCGTGCGGTGACTTGCCGTGATGCCGCTGGGCATCCAGGGCAAAGTCAATCATCATGATCGCATTCTTCTTTACGATTCCGATCAGCAGGATAATCCCAATCAGGGCAATCACACTCAGGTCGGTCCGGCACAGCAACAGTGCGACCAGGGCCCCAACACCTGCCGAGGGAAGCGTTGAGAGAATCGTAATCGGATGAATATAACTTTCGTATAATACACCTAGCACGATATAGACCGTCACCAAAGCGGCCAAGATCAGCAGCGGTGTATTTTTCAGCGAAGCCTGAAACGCTTCAGCGGTCCCCTGAAAGCTGGCCACAATACTTGGCGGCAGGCCCAGTTCCTGTTTTGCCGCATGAATCACCTCGACCGCCTCACCCAACGAGACATCGGGTGCCAGATTGAAGGAAACCGTCACAACCGGAAACTGACCTTGATGATTCACCGTCAACGGGGCGGTCGACTCTTCGATCCGCGTAAAACTATTCAGCGGAACCATTCCCCCTTCGGGTGAGCGGATATAAATTTCTTGCAGATCCCGCGGCTGATTCTTGAACTCGGGCTTTACTTCGAGAATCAGCCGGTACTGATTCAACTGCGTAAACATGATCGAGACCTGCCGTTGTCCGAAGGCGTCATACAGGGCATCGTCGATCATCTGTGGTGTAATCCCCAGTCGAGAAGCGGTGTCGCGGTCAATCACCACTTTTGCCTGCAGGCCGGAATTTTGCTGGTCACTGGTGACATCGCGCAATTGAGGCAATTGCTGCAGCTTACTGACAAAGCGGGGAGCCCATTCGCCCAGTTCACTGGCATTCGGGTCTTCGAGACTAAACTGATATTGGGTCCGACTGACTCGGGTTTCGACCGTCAAATCCTGAATCGGCTGCATATAAAGCGTAATTCCCGTGATGCCCGCCAGTCGAGATTGCAGTCGCAGAATCACCTCGCTGGCACTTGCCTGCCGTTCTTCCAGCGGTTTCAGGTTGATCTGAATCCGGCCACTGTTCAGGGTCGTGTTGGTCCCATCGATCCCGATGAAGCTCGACAGACTTTCCACCGCAGGATCGTCGAGGATCGCATGGTTGAGTTCCTGCTGGTGGGTGACCATCGCATCAAACGATATGTTCTGTGATGCTTCCGAAATCCCCAGAATCACCCCGGTATCCTGCACAGGGAAAAACCCCTTGGGAACCAGCAGATACAGATAAACCGTGGCGGCAACCGTCACGATCGAGACGAATTGAGTTAGCGTTTGATGACGCAGCACGACCGTCAGCGTTTGTGCATACAACCAGATCACGCTCTCAAACGCCGCTTCCGATGCGGTATACAGCGCGCTCTGCTTTGCTTTCGGTGTATGTCGCAGCAGCTTGGCACACATCATCGGTGTCAGGGTCAGCGAGACGATTGCCGACAAGAGAATGGTCACGCTCAGCGTCACTGCAAACTCCCGAAATAGTCGCCCGACAATGTCCCCCATGAACAGCAGCGGGATCAAAACGGCAATCAAGGAAACGCTGAGCGAGACGATCGTGAAACCGATCTGCTCGGATCCTTTTAAGGCCGCTTCGAGCGGTGAATCACCCTCTTCCAGATAGCGCATAATGTTCTCGACCATCACGATTGCATCATCGACCACAAACCCGGTCGAGATCGTCAGCGCCATCAGGGTCAAGTTGTTCAAGCTATAGTTTAGCAGGTACATGACCCCGAACGTTCCGACCAGCGAGAGGGGGACCGCGACACTGGGAATGACGGTGGCCGAGACATTGCGCAGAAAGACAAAGATGACAAACACGACCAGCCCGATTGTCATCAGCAGTTCTCGCTGCACATCGTCGACCGAGGCTCGAATGGTCAGGGTTCGGTCCGTCAGAATCCGGATCGAGACAGCAGCGGGTAACGTGTCGCGCATTTGAGGGAGCAGTGCTTTGACCCGATCAACCACCTCGATAATGTTCGCCCCCGGCTGTCGCTGGATGTTCAGGATCACGGCGGGAGTCTCGTTCATCCAGGCCGCCTGCCGAACATTCTCGACACCATCGGTGACCTCAGCGACCTCCGTCAGTCGGATCGGTCCTCCAGGGCGATAGGCGACGATCAATTGTCGATACTGTTCACTGGTGAGCAGTTGATCGTTCGCCCCGATCGTATAGGCCTGACGACTGCCATCAAAACTCCCCTTGGCCTGATTGACGTTTGCCGCAGCCAGTACGGTTCGTAAGTCTTCCAGATTCAGGCCGAGTGCCGACAGGGCCATCGGGTTGGCCTGAACACGAATCGCGGGCTTCTGTCCCCCGCTGATACTGACCATGCCGACCCCACCCAACTGGGAAATTTTCTGTGCCAGTCGGGTGTCTGCCAGATCTTCCACGATGGAAAGAGGAAGCGTTTCGGACGAAAGGGCCAGCGTCAGAATGGGGGCATCTGCCGGATTGGTTTTTGTGTAGATCGGCGGGTTGGGGAGGTCGCGAGGCAGAAAGCTCGAGGCGACGTTGATGGCCGCCTGCACCTGTTGCGCTGCGATATCGATATTCAGTTCCAACGCAAACCGCAGAGTAATGACCGAGCACCCTTCGGAGCTGGATGAGGTCATCTGGGTCAAGCCGGGGACTTGGCCAAATTGTCGTTCTAGTGGTGCGGTGACAGACGAGGTCATCACGTCGGGACCTGCCCCCGGATAAAATGTCACCACCTGAATCGTCGGGTAGTCGACCTGAGGAAGTGCCGAGACGGGGAGCAGGCCGTAAGCAATGATTCCTGAAAGAAGAATCGCCACCATCAGCAGCACCGTCGCAACCGGCCGCAGGATAAAAGGCCGGGACGGATTCATGGCGAACCCTTCTTGCCAGGCTCGGCATTCGGCAGCGGCTTTGTTCCGGCAGCGGCTTCGCCACCCGCTGGCTTGTTCGCTGCAGACGGTCCCGCTGCTTTGTCCTTGTCCTTTTCTTTCTCTTTCTCGCGAGTCGTAATCTGGGTCCCTGTCTGCAGCTTGTCGACCCCCTCGGTGACGACGATTTCCCCTGGTGACAGACCCGATTCGATCGCCGTTTCTGCCCCCTCGACGATCCCCGGTTTGATGGTTCTCAGTTCCACCGTATCATCGGGCTGAACCACGTACACGAAGATCGAATTGGGGCCACGCTGGACCGCCGCCGAAGGAACGACGATCGCATCCCGTTTCGTATCGACCAGCAGGCGAGCGTTGACGAACTGATTCGGAAACAGCAACCCGTCTTCGTTATCAAAGACCGCTTTCAGCCGTACCGTTCCCGTGGTCGAGTCTACCTGATTATCGATCGCCAGCAGTTTGCCCGAGGCCAGCCTGGTTTTGAAATCGCGATCGTAGGCATCTACGGCGAGTGGCTGGCCGCTCTGCTGTGGCTTCTGGACACGGACAATCTCGTCTTGAGGAATCGTAAAGACGAGGGCGATTGGCTGCAGTTGTGTGATCACCGCCAATCCACTGGGATCATTCGCACGGACGATATTTCCCTGATCAACCAGTCGCAAGCCGATTCGGCCACTGATGGGTGCGGCAATATGGCAATACGAAAGCTGGAGCTTGGCGTTTTCCACCGCCGCCTGATCCGATTGAATGGCACCCGCTGTCTGTTGTACCAAGGCCCGTTGCTCGTCCACCTGCTGAGCCGAAATCGATTTGGAAAGAATCAACTCTTGATAACGCTTCAAGGTAAATTCGGCGGACTTAAGTGTTGCTTCATCACGTGCCAACTGCCCTTCCGCCTGTTGCAACTGCACATCGAAGGGACGTCGGTCGATTTCGGCGAGCAGATCCCCTTCCTTGACCATCTGTCCCTCGGCGAACGCGACGTTGATTAATTCCCCCTCGACCCGGCTGCGGATGGTCACCGTCTTAAATGCCGTGACCGTCCCCAGCCCATTGAGATAGGCGTCCATATCCTTCTGTTGAACGATGGCAGTTACGACCGGAATGATTCGGGGTGGGACCACTTTTGGCGCGGCAGGCCCTGCGAGCCCCAGCAGATTTGTCACCCAGGGGACAACAATACCCCGGTAATACCAGCCGCTCCCCGCCAGGGCGAACATGAGCAACCAGCCGAAGAGCGTGCCGATAAGGCTTTTCGGTTTGGGCGCAGCAGGAATGGCGATGGTCTGCGGCGAACGAGACTCGTTCGCCGGTTCAAGTTCAGTCGTCGCTCGTTCCTGGATCAAATCCAACACAAGTTTCGTCCTTAAAAGACGGCTGGGAAATCTCTGCAGCCTGTGTGATGCCGGTTCCCAAAACCACTTTTTCACAGGGTGATGTCGTTTGGTTGCACAGTCACCGTCAACATCACGTCATCAACCCGTGAGAAACCGTACCCGCGCATTCGTGATGCCAATGCCTGCCACCCCCGCAGCAAGCGTTAGCACCGGGCAATCCGATCAGGAGTCTCGGTGATCGGGATCATTCATTCGTCTTTGAACACAGATCATCCAAATATGATCCGTGCTGGGCAAGCCCATCGCGGCGAATGTTGCCGAATCGAATGGTCCTGTGGTGCCGATCGAATGGATTTTCAGGGATATGCCGATTTCCAGCAGCGTTCTTGTTGAACTTCCTTCGCCAGAGCAAGTCGGTCTGAACGGTTTTTGCCCCTGACGAAGATTTCCTGTGCTTGGCGTCTCGATCTCTTGGTTGCTCTGTGGTGAATTCCGTCTTTCCTGATCCGCTCGTCACAAAAGCAAAGCGACCGGCATCGAAAAACAATCCCGTGAATTTCCTTCCCCGGAAGTCAGGCAAACAACGGTTGCACCACGTTCCCTTCGACATCGGTCAGACGAAAATCACGACCTGCGTACCGGTAAGTCAGCCGTTCGTGGTTCAGGCCGAGCAGGTGCAGGATGGTGGCGTGCATGTCGTGGATATGAACTTTGTCTTCGGCGGCATAAAAGCCGTAATCGTCGGTGCTGCCGTAATGCAGCCCCCCCTTGACACCTCCCCCCGCCAACCACATCGTGAATCCCTCGGGATTATGATCACGTCCATTGGTCCCCTCGACCGTCGGCGTCCGGCCAAATTCGCCCCCCCACCAGACCAGTGTATCCTCCAGCATGCCACGTGCCTTCAGGTCCTGCAGCAGACCGGCGATCGGCTTATCGACTTCGAGCGCATTTTTTTCATGGCCGTTCTTCAGATCCGAATGCTGATCCCACTGCACCTTGCTATCGCTATGTGTCACCTGAATAAAACGCACACCCCGTTCGGCAAAACGGCGGGCCATCAGGCACATTCGCCCGAAATTGGCGTTGATCGGATCGTCCATCCCATAGAGCTGTTTCGTCGCGGCGGATTCCCCCGACAGGTCTTCGACCAGCGGCATCGCGGTCTGCATGCGGAAGGCGAGTTTGAACGAGTTGATTCGGGCTTCGAGCGACCGTTCAGGCCCGCTGGTCAAACGATGCTGTTCGTTGATCGCCTTCAGTCGCTCGAGTTCGAGTCGCTGGACCGCGCGGGATTGATGGGGGTGATTGATGTAACGAATACTGGCCTGATCCGAGGGGACACTGGCATTCCCAATCGGGGTCCCCTGATAGGCTGCGGGAAGAAACGCCGAGCCCCAATTGTTGATCCCGCCATGGGCGAGTGTCGGACAGAGGGTGACGAACGCAGGGAGGTTCCCGTTATCAGTCCCCAATCCATAACTGACCCACGATCCGATGCTTGGTCTGACAAAGCTGTCACTACCAGTGTGGAGTTTCAGTACCGCTCCACCATGAGCGGGATTGGTTCCATGCACCGAATGGACAAAGCACATGTCATCGACGCACCGTGCCAGATGAGGAAAGAGCTCACTGACCCAGGATCCACTTTCGCCATGCTGCCGGAATTTCCAGGGGGACTTCAGCAGATTGCCGGTCGCAGCGAATTGGACTCGCGGTTTAGCAAAAGGCAAGGGTTTTCCGTCGTCGCGATCGAGCAGCGGTTTCGGATCGAAGGTATCGAGGTGCGATGGCCCCCCCTTCATGAACAGGAAAATCACCCGTTTGGCGCGTGCCACCAGATGGGGAACTTTGGGATCCAGGGGATCGAGGCCGCTCGGCGCTCCTGCAGCGTCGGTTGCGAGCATCGAGGCGAGTGCCAGCGAGCCAAAGCCCACAGCCGAGCGTCCCAGCAACGCTCGTCGCGAGACCCGCGTCAAAACCTCGGGCGAATCCAGGCAGGACATGGCATCGACCTCTCACACAATACGACAACAAAACAACACACATCAAGAATTCGGTCCGGCAAGTCGCAGCGCCAAACCGAGCAGCAGCTCAATACATTGTCAGCAGTTGAAATCGGAAACGCAATCACAACGAGGGAATCCGGCCAGGGGAAGGCTTGATCGCAACTGAAATCAGGCGAAGAGAGGCAAGGTCAGTTGTACCCGTTCATGGTTCATGATTGATCTTTTCAGAATCGTGAAAATCTGAAAAAGCCATCTCATGTCACGAACGTCTGAGATACCTGCCGAGATTTTAGCCGAGATGACGCCCGCGGTGCGAGCATTTGTCGAGAGATTGCTGTCGGTGAACACCGCTCTGCAACGCCCTCATCGCAAAAATGCAGACGGAGATTGACGAGCTAAAGTCGCAAGTGAATCGACTGACTCCGCAGAATTCTTCTGTTCCACCATCGACTCAGCATCCGCATACCAGGCCAACAACGAAGCCGAAACCAAAGTCGCGGAAACTTCTCGGCGATCCGCTCAAAGTAATCATCAACTATGACCGGGCGAAGAGATACTGGCAGGCGAAGCAACTACAACGGTGCGGGGCTCATCTGAAACGAGACTTGCAATCGCGGATCGATCATCACGATCACCAAGTCAAACGTCTGAGAGATGAGTTGAAGCGACTGGTCGAAAGCATGTTCCTCATCTGGTACAACTACAGGTCGAATTCGATTGCATGGAAGACGTTTCAGTCTCAGATGCGGCACCTCCGCAAATCGGTCAACAGCCTTTTGTTACACGGCGTCTACAGCGGGAACCAACGTTTGATCAGAACGTGTCGCGAATTGTACAACAGCCGCAAATGGCCCTGGACATTCACCGAAGTGGAAGGGATCGAACCGACCAATAATGCGGCAGAGCAAGCACTGCGGCTTGCCGTCATTTACCGCAAGCTCTGGTTCGGAACGCAGAGCGAAAAGAGGAGTCGTTTCGTCGAAAGAATGCTGATGGTCTCGGAAATCAGCCGACTTCAGAAGCGATCCGCCTATCAGTGGATTACAGAAGCGGTCGAAGCAAGCCTTCACGAACAACAGGCCCCGTCACTCTTCAACAAACCGTGACCACAGCCGTCACGCACCGTGAACGGTTACTGGCCGACCACCTACCCAGAAATAACGAACGCGACAACAGCGGTCCCCAACGGGTCAACGAAACTCTTACCAATTTTGTAAGTGATGGGACGGTCTAGATCCGGATCGCATCGATCAAATCACCGCTCAGGTAGGAATTTCCATCAGGGAATCCCTGTCCTAGGATCAGGGAATCCCTGTCCTAGGATCAGGGAATCCCTGTCCTAGGATCAGGGAATCCCTGTCGTGGGATCAGGGATTAGATGGTTTTTTAAAAACTCTCACCAACATCACGGCTCACTTGTTGCTAACCGCCGTCACTTCGATACCATCGACATCCGTGGCCTTTTGTGACTCGAACACGACCCGTGAACGATTACGGCCAGTTAGAGTCCGGTCTGGTCCCCTCGCCCCGGTACTCCGGGGAGCGGGTTAGGGTGAGGGGCTCTTCTCACCACCAGTTTGTCCGCCAGTTATTGATGTCAAGTCTCGATTCAAGCCTGAAACAACTCTCGGAGCCATTTAACAAACGGCAGAGACAAACGACGGAGAAGAGGGTGATTTCGGATCAAGTGCCGTGCCAACGCGAGAGCGGCAAACGCCGCAAACACAAAAACAATCCTATTGAGGCTTAATCTATTTTATTTTTATGTTTTTAACGATTCCGTTAATGACTCATCCGACTCATCCGATTCATCCGATTAACACTAAGGCGAACCCGCCGCGAAGTAGTCTCGCTGAACATCAAACAAACAACTGAGGTAGAAATCGCAATGAAAACGGGACTTCGCATAGCAGGGTAGGCAACAGGCTTGTTTTCTGCTTACGTTTTGCCTGTGCAACAGGTCTCTGTAAACACAATCACCATTGACATCACGATAATGATTGTCGATCGGGATGAACTGATTATACTGGGAAATACTTGACAGTGACATCATCTGGGATGAGCTGCGGTCGGTCGCTACGGAGGAAACCGTAACGAGCCGACCATCATCGCGACTATGCAAGACGGCTTACGACAGAATTCTGTCCATTCGGTTCCTGTTTGGCCCAAGCCCGCATCCGCGGAGATTAGATATCCGGCATATTCATCAGTTTTTACTGGCCTAAAACCAGTGCTACGGTTTCTAGACATGAATGTTTCTCTTACGCCGATAAAGAGTCGAGATTTTGCCAAAAATACTGCAATTTTTTAACACCAGTTATTGTTAAAAATTCATCGAAGATTTCAACGATAAGCCTTCTCTCGGACCAGCTTAGTATGAAGCCCGACTCACCATTAACTCTCACAGACAAACGCCGCCGCCTACCCCCACCCCTGCCACAGCCGAAGGTACGGTCCCGGAATACTCAACGATGCTGTTCCTTGGGACTGGTGTCGCTGGCTTGGTGGCTTGCAAAAGCGGGAGAAAACAACGAAGGCAGATCAATCACTCATGACGACACT
>CAMBQP010000148.1 GCA_945869955.1 Schlesneria paludicola DSM 18645 | reverse complement strand
GGCCCGTATTCTTTGCCCTGAATAATACACCACCACACATCGGCCGCAGGTTCGGGTTCGGGTTCGGGCTCAGGTTCCGGTTCGGGAGCAGCAACGGGAACGGGAACCGGAGCACTTCTACGAGGTTTTGGGGGTTGCGAGACACTTTTGGCAACCGGCATTACCGGCTGCGAATTGAAAAAGGAATCGAGCTCATCCGAAACCTCAATTTGTGCGTCAGACCCTCTCTTGCCCGATGCCGATTTCTCGACTTCGACGGTGAACGCTTTTTTTCCCGCCTGAAACGGCAGGTGCGACATCAATTGTCCGATCGATCCCGCACGACGCCAGGGACCACTTTCACCGAACCGAACTTCATCATCCACCGACAGCGAGTGACTCTTGGCCAACTCGATCAATTCATCCAGCGTCAACGGGCCAAATTCGGCCCCAAAAGATTGATAGTACCACCCTGTGGGTTCAGCGGAGCGCGAGGATGTCGCAGCGGTTGGCTTGGATGTTGCGGCAACGGTTGACGACGCGGCGTTCGAGGGAAGATGGGAACCTGACGCCATGTGGGCCATGAGTTGCCCCATCGAACCCGCCCTGCGCCAAGGCCCTTTTTCGCCAAATCGAACCTCGTCGTCGCTCGACAAAGCTCGATTCTTGGCCAGCCCGACCAGTTCCTCAAGGCTGACGGGTCCGTACTCGTCACCAGATAATTTGTAGTACCAACTATCCATCGCAGTCCATTCCCAAGTGCCCAAACGCGAATCATGAACATCGGCGGCAATCGCATCAACTCAGCCTGATTCATGATCGCGAGAAGTTTGTGGCGTGTCTACCAATCCGAACCAGGAACTTTCCGATTTTCGCCAGAATACACGACTGACGACAGTATGCAAACATTTCTGGAAAAGAACACGATTGCAATGATCATCTTTCCGAAGGATCAAACGAAAAACACGGAATTGACGGAAATCGACAATGATCTTGGCCCTCTGGCCATCCTCCGTTGACGCCCAACTCGCATCATTCTCCAAATCTTGATGAACAGACGATGAAGAAGTCGTGAAGATTGTTCCGTTCGACAAACCACACCTTGTTTCTATCAATTCCTTCGCCACTCAATTCCGTCTCCTCAACCCCGTCTCCACAGTGTCTGATCGGTCCGATCTTCGAGCGTGATCTTCAGCTCGTTGAGCTTATTTCGGATGAGATCGGCGACGGCAAAGTTTTTATTCTTCCGCGCGTCAGCACGAATCTGAATCACCAACTGCATCAATCCGTCCAAGGTGGCGTCATCCGCCGTCTTGACCTTTGGTTTCGCGACCCGGAAGACTCCCAAAATCGACGATAATTCTTTTAACAGCCCCATACCGGCTTTCAAAGGGGGGAGATGGCTCGTGTCCGGATTGGCCGTATCGAGTTTCTGATCCGAAATATAGGCATTCAAGGTCTTGCGCAAATCGAACAGCACACCGACCGCGCCACCGGTATTAAAGTCATCATCCATCGACTCAAGATAGCGCCGCCGCAACTCATGAAGTTCCAGGTACAGCGGCGAAGATTCACCAGAAAATGAGGGGCTCTGATCGCGACTCGTTCCTGCAGAAATCGCATAGAACGAGTTTCCCGAAATCCGCTCGAACGTTTCAAACAATCGATGGAAACCCTCCAGTGACTTGCCTGTTTCCGCAATCCGATCATCACTGAAATCAATCGGGCTCCGATAGTGCGTCGCCAGCAGGAAAAAACGAATTGTTTCTGCATCGTGCTTGGCAAACAGCTCTTTGACCGAGGCGGCCCCTTTCGATCCCGCCAGTTTATTCGCTTCCTGCGCCTCTTTTGCGGCGGTCAGGTCCGCTGGTTTATCCCCCTGCTTATCGTGGCCTCCCCCCACTTTGCCCGAAGCACCGCTGGCCTGCATCAATCCGTTATGCATCCAGTAGCGGGCGAATGGCTTTCCTGTACAGCTTTCCGATTGGGCCAATTCATTTTCGTGATGCGGGAACATGAGATCGAGACCACCACCATGAATATCGATCGAATCACCCAGGATTTTTTTCGCCATCGCCGAACACTCAATGTGCCATCCAGGACGACCCGGCCCCCAGGGACTCGGCCACGCAGGCTCACCCGGCTTAGAACCTTTCCACAGCGCGAAGTCGGCAGGGTGCCGCTTGCCACCGTGGGTTTCCGCACGAGTCCCCACCAGCAATTGCTCGAGACTGCGTCCGCTCAGCTTGCCATAATCTGCATCCTGCGCACAATTAAAATAGACATCCCCTTCGAGCGGATAGGCAAACCCTTTCTCAATCAGGGTGGCAATAATATCCTGCATCTCCTGGATATGCTGTGTCGCATACGGGAAGTGGTCGATCCCATCCACCGCCATCGTTTTCAAGTTGTCAAAGTAATCTTGCGTCATCTCTTTCGCGAGAGCGTCAACGGTGACCCCTTTTTCGTTGGCACGGTTGATCAACTTGTCGTCCACATCCGTGATATTCACCACCCAGGTCACCTGATAACCGGAATACGTCAGGTATCGTTTGATGGTATCGAAAATCACGGGACCAACCATGTGCCCAATATGTGCGGGCTTATAGACGGTAGGGCCGCACAAATACATGCTGACCTTGCCGGGTGTAACCGTCTGGAAATCTTCTTTCTGACGTGAAAGCGTGTTGTAAACTCGCAGAGGCATTGCATGAAGTCCGTAATAAATACCGCAAAAAGGGGAATGCCGAAACCAATCACAAATCCATTCGAATACTGTTCCAACCGACGAAACGGGAAACTGGGAACGGGCTCATTTCTCCCACAACGAAAAAAGGGCTGCCAAATGACTCGACCCCAGCGCCTCGTTGATTTAACCCAAAAAAACCATCGTCAGCTCTTTCGATCAACGACGATGAAATCCCTCGACTTCCGATCACAGACTCTAGGTCCTGGACGAAAACGCGTAAAGAGGGACTGAGTCAATCGCACGAGTGCTTCCTGTTCACGGCAAACCAAAAACGGACTCGTTAGCAGGTCTGCCCCAACTCGACCTCGAACACCGCCGTGTTCCTGCCGAGCAAATTTCGTCACCAAAACAGACCTTTGCACGAGGCTTGCTGGGTACGTGAAGTCCCCAATCCATTCACTTCGAAATCTGCACTTGTCGCAGTTTGATTGTCTGCGTATCTTTCCAGTCGTTCTTCCCGGTGGACCTGGGTATTTGATGGATAAATCGCAAGGATGCGACAGATTTTACAATCGCTGGCCACAGGCCAGACTGAACTCGTAGACGTTCCGTGCCCTGCAATCGGAACCGGCCAAGTTCTGATTCAGTCACGAATCAGTCTTGTTTCCGCTGGTACCGAGCGAATGCTGGTCGAATTTGGCAAGGCGAGTCTGCTCGAAAAGGCTCGTCAACAACCGGATAAAGTCTGGCAGGTCCTGGATAAAGTGAAAACCGATGGGCTCGTTCCGACGCTCACGGCAGTCCGTAGCAAGCTCGATCAGCCAATTCCCCTTGGCTACTGCAACGTTGGTGTCGTGCTGGAAGTGGGCCAGGGTGTTGACCAATTTCAGCCGGGCGACCGGGTTGCCAGTAATGGACCACACGCCGAAGTCGTTTCCGTTCCAAAAAATCTCTGCGCCAAAATTCCCGATGGGGTCACTGACGAAGCCGCCGCTTTTACTGTGTTGGGCTCAATCGGATTACAGGGGATTCGACTGGCCCAACCGACTCTCGGCGAGGCCTTTGTCGTTTCGGGTCTTGGACTCATCGGACTGATCACCGTACAACTGCTGAAAGCCCATGGTTGCCGAGTGCTCGGGCTCGATTTTTCCCCCGCACGACTCGAACTGGCCAAAAAACTCGGAGCAGAGACGTTCAACCTCAGCAGCGGCAATCCACTCGACGCCGCCACCCAGTTCTCGCGCGGTCGTGGGGTCGATGGTGTGATCATCACCGCTGCAACCGAGAGCGACGAGCCAATGCATCAGGCCGCACAAATGTGCCGCCGTCGCGGTCGAATCGTGCTGGTCGGTGTCGTCGGTCTGAAGTTGATGCGCGCCGACTTCTACGAAAAAGAACTCTCGTTCCAGGTCTCGTGCTCGTATGGGCCAGGCCGCTATGACTCCGATTACGAACAGCGCGGCCACGACTACCCGATTGGATTCGTTCGCTGGACAGAACAACGCAATTTTGAAGCGATGCTCGACATGATGGCCAGCGGCCAAATTGATCCCGCAGTTCTCGTCTCACATCGATTCGCCGTCGACCAGGCAGTCGAAGCGTATGATTTGATTTCCAGCAAACAACCCTCACTGGGGATCCTACTGGAATACCCAAGCACCACGGCACAAAACGATCTTCGCCAGCAAACCATCCGGTTCCATACGTCATCAGCCCCCCTCAGTCCCGCAACTGCCACACAGACGCTCCACAGCAAATCCGGTCAGCCCTTCACGATTCCTGCTCACAGCGCCGTGAAACCCCAAGTGGCAATCATTGGAGCCGGAAATTATGCCTCACAAGTATTGATTCCTGCGTTTAAAAAGAATCAGGCAAGACTCGCTTGCGTTGCCTCACGGAACGGGTTGACCGCTGCGTATGCCGCACGAAAATTCGGCTTTGATGAGGCTACCAGTGATCTCGATCAGGTGATGAACGACGACCGCATCAATGCGGTTGTCATTGCGACACGACACGATAGTCACGCTCGTCTCGCTTGCCAGGGACTCGCCGCCGGCAAACACGTCTTCGTGGAAAAGCCCCTGGCACTGAGCGCCGCCGATCTGGCGAAGGTCCTTTCCACCTATCGTCAAGTTTGCTCGACGCAGGGCCAATCCGCCCCCATTCTCACCGTCGGCTTTAATCGTCGGTTCGCCCCACAGATACTCCAAATGAAATCGCTCCTCAGCGAGTTACAGGAACCCAAGTCATTCATCAT
Source organism: Schlesneria paludicola DSM 18645 (assembly GCA_945869955.1). GTDB lineage: Bacteria > Planctomycetota > Planctomycetia > Planctomycetales > Planctomycetaceae > Schlesneria > Schlesneria paludicola_B. The sequence goes on along the minus strand of CAMBQP010000148.1, from coordinate 9,287 downwards.
GACGGTCAATGCGGGTGCGATTCCCCACGAACATTGGGTTCATGACCCGATCGCAGGAGGAGGCCGACTGATCGGTGAAGGTTGCCATTTCATCGATTTACTGCGATTCCTCTGCAATAGTCCGATTGTTTCGGTCCAGGCGACCATGTTTGGGCAGGATTCTGCGGTGGAAATTCGTGATGATAAAATCACGATGACCCTCGCTTTCGCCGACGGATCATTTGGAACCATCCATTACCTGGCGAACGGCCATCGATCGATCGCCAAAGAACGACTCGAAGTCTTTTGTGCGGGCCGCGTAATTCAGCTCGATAATTTCCGCCGCATGACCGCTGTCGGCTGGAAGAAATTCCGCCGGATGAATCTCTGGCAACAAGACAAAGGCCACGTCGCGGAAATTCGCGCTTTTCTGCTCGCCATCGAACAGGGTGGCCCCCCACCCATTTCCCTCGAAGAACTGGCAGAAGTGACACAGGTCAGTTTCGACGTCATCAAAGCCGCCGAAACCCAAACCGTCATACGTTGCTTGCCACCAGCATGGCAATTGAAGTCTCACTCCACCGACGAGCCACTCGCTCGATCCGCATGAATCATTCAGTGATCTGGCGACACGTTCACTCAAACGGACCACAGAAAAAAGGAACTCAGCAAGATGCACGTTTTACATGTTGTCGGAGCTCGTCCGAATTTTATGAAGGTTGCTCCCGTTCACGCGGCATTTCGTCAGCGCGCGGGGGTTCGTCAGTCGCTGGTCCATACCGGTCAGCATTACGATGCGAATCTCTCGGATATCTTTTTCGAACAACTCCAGATTCCGCGACCGGATGTCTCGCTCGAAGTCGGATCCGGCTCACATGCCGTCCAGACCGCCGAAGTGATGATCCGGTTTGAAAAAACGGTGCTGGAACGGAAGCCAGATCTCGTTCTGGTTTATGGCGATGTGAATTCCACGGTCGCAGCAACACTCGTCTGTGCCAAACTCGGTATAAAACTGGCACATGTCGAAGCCGGCCTGCGATCCTTTGATCGAACCATGCCCGAGGAAATCAATCGTTTGGTCACTGACCAACTGGCCGATCTGCTCTTGATTCCCTCTGCAGAAGCCGAAGGGAATCTGCTGCGTGAGGGGGTCGCACTGAAAAAAATCCACTTTGTAGGCAACGTCATGATCGACACGCTGCGAACCTTGTTGCCACAGGCCCGCATGCCGGAAATCCCACACCTGACCGATGAGTTTGCCTTAGTCACCTTGCATCGTCCCTCGAATGTGGATGAGCCTGAAACCCTCCGCCGGATTCTGGCAACGCTCGAAAACATCAGCGAACGACTGCAAATCGTTTTTCCCGTCCATCCCCGTACCAAAAGCCGTATCGAGAGCCTCGGTTATCACTTGGATCACTCGAAACGGATTTTCGCCATCGCCCCAATCGGATACCTCGAATGCCTCGCACTGCAACAGCGAGCCACAGTTGTCATCACCGATTCGGGGGGACTGCAGGAAGAGACCACCGCACTCGGTGTCCCCTGCCTCACCGTACGGGAAAACACCGAACGACCCATCACCGTCACCCATGGGACCAACACACTGGTCGGTACCAACATGGATCTATTGCTCAGTGAAGTGGCCAAAATTCTGGCTGGTGAAGGGAAAGGAGGACGGATTCCCCCACTCTGGGACGGCTGTGCCTCGGAACGAATTGCCGATGTGATCATGAAGGAATGCACCATCCCCTTACGCCACTGTGCCTAACCGATTTACGTTCGAACAATCGAGAATCTGGTGAACGCGAACTCTTTTTATCGCTGCTGGCAACTGCTGCGATATCTTGGCCCCAAGTGGCTGATGTATCGGGCCTGTCATACGGTACGCCTGAAGAGTGGTTTGCTACGACGCCAACTTCCGGTCACCAGCTGGGACGAACAGCCGCTGAATCGATTCCTGGCCGCAGGAATCGATTCAGATCCCGAGCGGTATGCTGCATTACGAAATTCGGCCGGAACTCCGTTTTTTTTCGATCCGCAGATCCTGAAAAAGCCCGAGGAACTTGCCGAATTGCGCCATCGTTTCGACAACTGGGATCACCCTTCAGCGACAACTGGCGATTCCCCACAGATCATTGCTGACGACCTTCGTCTGGGATTCATGCGTTTTTTCTCTCACGAACGAGTCGAAGTCGGCTTTCCTCCCCAATGGCACGCCGATCCCTTTACCGGAAAATCCTCGCCCGCCGATCGTCACTTCAGCCAGATCGGCGACTTCGGAGCAGGGGACATCAAACTGATCTGGGAAACCAATCGATTTGGATTTGTCTTTTCTCTGGTTCGCGCGTACTTCCGCACGGGCGACGAACGGTATGCCGAGTTCTTCTGGCAGTTGGTCGAGAGCTGGCGTGACGCCAATCAGCCCTCTGCCGGTGCCAATTGGAAGTGTGGCCAAGAGATCAGCTTCCGAGTCATCGCCTGGTGTTTCGGTTTGTATGGATTTTCGACCAGCGCGGCATCAACCCCCGCTCGGATCACGATGCTATCGCAAATGATCGCCGTCTCTGGAAAACGGATCGAAGCCAATATCGGCTATGCTCTCAGCCAAAAGAACAATCATGGGCTGAGCGAAGCCATGGGGCTTTGGACCATCGGTGGCCTATTTCCCGAATTCCGTGATGCACCCCGGTGGGCTAACCTCGGACGAAAACTGCTTGAACAACAGGCCCAGGAACTGGTCTATGAAGACGGGGCCTTCTCGCAACATTCCTTGAATTATCATCGCGTGATGCTGCAGGATTTTCTCTGGTCAATCCGACTGGCCGACGTACTGGACCAGCCGTTATCCGCAATCCTGCGCGACCGGATCGGCAAAGCGGGCGACTTCCTCGACCAGCTTCAAGACGAATCAACCGGGGAAGTTCCCTGTTATGGCCAGGATGACGGGGCCTTGATCCTCCCGTTGAACAACTGTGGCTACCGCGACTATCGACCCGTCGTGCAGGCCATTCACCAGCTTACCCAAGGTCATCGCCGATTCGACGCCGGTCCGTGGAATGAAGACCTCTGGTGGATGTTCGGCACTTATCATTCACCATTCGATGCTTCGACCACCCCGCAATGGGATTCCACCACCGATTTAAAACGTGTCCCCGGATCCATCGAACCAAAAGCCGATCGTTTACCGACCAGATCCGATTTCGCTGCGACCATCGGCGGCTATGCCACCTTACGATCTGAACACGGATTTGTCGTCACACGCGCGGCAAGTTTCCGGCATCGCCCGGCTCAGGCAGACATGCTGCACGTCGATCTGTGGTGGCGGGGGGAAAACATCGCCATCGATCCCGGCACATACAGTTATCACGCACCGCCACCGTGGAACAATCCGTTCGCCCATACCGCTTATCACAACACCGTCACCGTCGATGGACAGGATCAGATGGAACGGGTCAGCCGCTTTCTCTGGCTCCCCTGGCTGAACGGAAAATCATTTGAACGGACTGTCCCCTGTCCAGGAAACACCGCCAGCTGGAACGGTGAACACGATGGCTATCGACGCCTGCCAGACCCCGTCACACATCGACGAGGCATCCTCCGTCTCGGTGCCGACCACTGGCTGGTGATTGATGCCCTCCAGGGCCAACGATTGCACGACTACCGATTACACTGGCTCCTGCTGGATGCCCCTTATCAAATCAATCTCGAAAAAACCTCGCTCGAATTACAAACCGCTGTGGGCCCATATCGAATCGCCATGGCCTGCTCAGCGGTCGCGCCCCGGTTACAGGTCACTCGAGCGGCAGCCGATTCGGCGGTCGGCTGGCGTTCACGCTATTACCATTCGCGCGAACCCGCCCTCGCGATTCAGCTGGAATGTTCAGACTCCACCGTGGTCTTCGCCACGGTCTTGGGACCAGACGCACAACGTCCCCTCATCCAACACGATCACCTTCATGTTCCCGGTCCTGGCTGGGATGCCTTGATCACACTCGACCTGAAAGCCACCTTTGGCACCGCACTGATCTCAGCGGTCTATGCTCACGGTTCACTGGCCGAACCAATTCCTGCCACTGCTCAAACTTCTCGACGCCCACGAACGGAGCTGCGCTCATGCACGTCTTGCTAATTCACCAAGCGTTTGTCTCACCCGATGATGCGGGGGGAACGCGACACTACGAACTTGCCCGCCGCTTTGTTGACGGGGGACACCAGTTCTCGATCGTGGCCAGTGACCTGAGCTACCTCAGCGGCAAGAAATGTGCTGCGAACGAACTGGTACAAGACTTTGATGGCGTGAAAGTTCAGCGTGCCTGGACCTACTCGGCACTGCACCGCAGTTTTGTCTGGCGGATTGTGTCCTTTCTGTCATTCATGGTCAGTTCTGTCTGGACCGCATTGAAAGTAAAAAACGTCGACCTGGTGATTGGGACCTCGCCCCCCATTTTTCAGGCGGTCTCGGCATGGGTCATCTCGGTGATCAAATGGCGTCCCTTCCTGTTGGAAATCCGGGATCTCTGGCCCGAATTCGCCGTCGACATGGGGGTCCTCAAAAATCCCGTGCTGATCTGGATGGCCCGCCGTCTTGAGCGTTTCCTGTATGCCCGAGCGAATCACATGCTGGTCAATTCTCCCGCCTATCGTGACTATTTGATCGGCCTCGGCATTCCCGCCGAAAAAATCAGCTTCATCGCCAACGGCGTCGATCCCGACATGTTTCATGTTCAGAAAACAGCGGGGGGATTGCGAGACGAATTCCAACTGCACCAGAAGTATCTGGTCACCTATGCTGGGGCGATGGGAATGGCCAACAATCTCGAAGTCGTGCTCGAGGCCGCAACCCTGCTAACCGATGTTCCCGATGTTCATTTTTTGATGGTCGGTGACGGAAAAGACCGCCAGAAACTCGAAGAGCTGGCCAAATCGATGAATGTGAAAAACGTCACCTTCACCGGGTCGCGACCGAAATCACAAATGCCTGAAATCCTGGCGGAATCCGACGTTTGTCTCGCAGTACTGCGAGACATCCCCATGTTTCGAACCACCTATCCCAATAAAGTCTTCGATTACATGGCCGCATCCCGACCGGTCGTACTGGCGATCGACGGCGTGATCCGTCAGGTGATTGAAGCAGCTCAGGGGGGGATTCCGGTCCCGCCGGGTAATCCCCGCGCGATGGCGGATGCCGTCCGGACGCTGTACTCGAATCGTCCTGAAAGTGAAGAAATGGGTCGTTCTGCACGTGCCTATGTCATCAAATTCTTCGATCGAAATCAGCAGGCGATGCAATTCGGTGAACTCGTCCAACAGATCGGTAAGAAAAAGGTCGCTTGATATGTCGAAGGGCTTTTATCGCAGTTTCGGCAAGCGACTGTTCGATCTCGCAGTCGCCATCCCCGCCTTGATCCTCTTCGCCCCCATTCTGGCGTTGACATCAATCCTGGTCCGCATCTATCTCGGCGCGCCCCTCCTGTTTCGACAGGAACGGCCGGGTCGTGACGGACGACTCTTCAAGATCTGTAAATTTCGTACGATGACGGATGCCCGTGACGCCGCCGGAAACCTTTTGTCAGACGATGTCCGGCTCACCCGTTTCGGCAAGTTCCTCCGCTCCAGCAGCCTGGACGAGCTCCCCGAACTCTGGAATGTCATCACGGGTCAAATGAGTCTTGTCGGGCCACGGCCACTCAAGGTCCGATATCTCCCGATGTACTCGCCTCGACAGTCACGCCGGCACGATGTCACCCCCGGAATTACCGGCTGGGCACAAGTCAATGGTCGCAACGGCATTGGCTGGGAAGAACGGTTTGAACTCGATGTCTGGTACGTGGAACACATGAGCCTCTGGCTCGATCTGAAGATCCTGATCATGACCGTGTCTGCCGTCTTTCGCCGCAAAGGGATCAGCGCCGAGGGACATGTCACGATGCCCGACTTCGAAGGGACGAAGCAAACAATCGTCATCGGAGCAGGGGGGCACGGCAAAGTGGTCGTCAGCACCCTGCAAGCGGCAGGAATCGCCGTGGACGCCGTTTATGACGACAATTCCCATCGCTGGGGAACAAAAATCCTGGGTGTCCCTGTTTGTGGGCCGATCGCCGAATTGACGACAAAACCACAGCAATTTCGCGGAATTGTCGGGATCGGAAATGCCCACGTTCGCCAACGACTCGTGCAATCGCTCGCCATCGAATGGATCACCGCCATTCACCCCAAGGCATTTGTCCATCCCTCCGCACAACTGGGCGAGGGGACCGTCGTGTTTGCCGGGGCGGTCGTGCAACCGGATGTCATCGTCGGCCAACATGGAATCGTCAATACATCGGCCTCCATCGACCATGATTGCGAAATCGGAGATTTCGTCGGGATCGGACCAGGATCACACCTCTCCGGAACCGTGTTGATCGGAAACCGCACCTTACTCGGGACGGGTAGCAGCGTGCTGCCCAACATTCAGATCGCCGACGATGTCACGGTCGGCGCCGGGACCGTTGTCATTCGCAATCTGGCCAGTGGCTGCACACTGGTTGGCCCCACCCCACGACTGATCTCGAACGTTGAGTCGACGCAACTGAAAAAAACGGCCTAGAAACGACCACCAAGATCCTACGTTTCATTCTCTGAAAGGATTCACCATGCCAAATCGTTACCATCTGAATCAGACACAACAACTGCTGGCACTCGACGGTGGACAACCTGTTCATCGCGGCCCTTTATCACCATGGCCCTGCTTCGACGACGAAATGATCGAGGCTTCCAGCCGAGTTCTTCGCTCGAACAAGGTCAACTACTGGACTGGCGACGAAGGGAAACAATTTGAACGAGAATACGCCGATGCCATCGGCAGCAAACATGCCATCGCCTTGACCAACGGTACCGTCGCACTGGAACTGGCACTGTATGGTCTCGGAATCGGACCAGGGGACGAAGTCATTGTCCCCAGTCGCACCTTCATTGCCTCGGCCAGTTGCGCCGTAATGCGTGGTGCCAAACCGGTTGTGGCTGATGTCGATCGCGACAGCCAGACACTCAACGTTGACACGATTCGCGCGGCAATCACCTCACGAACCAAAGCGATCATCGCGGTTCATCTGGCGGGTTGGCCCTGTGATATGGATCCCATTATGGATTTGGCTCGATCACACGGAATCAAGGTGATTGAAGACTGTGCTCAGGCGCATCATGCCACCTACAAGGGACGCCATGTCGGGTCGATCGGCGATGTCGGTGCCTTTTCGTTCTGTCAGGATAAAATCATGACCACCGGTGGAGAAGGAGGGCTGATGACCACCGACGACACCGAACTGTGGGACAAATGCTGGAGCTTCAAAGATCATGGCAAAAGCCTGCAGGCCATTCAAAAACCCCACGAACCACATCTCTTCCGCTGGCTTCACGCGAGTTTTGGAACCAACTGGCGGCTGACCGAAATGCAATCGGCCATGGGCCGAGTCATGCTTCGCCGCCTGCCAGAATGGGTCGCCGCTCGCCGGAAAAACGCCGGGAAGCTGACCGAAGCACTCGCCGGAATCCCCGCCCTCCGAATTCCGCAAGCGCCCGCACACAGTGCGCATGCCTACTATAAATATTATGCGTTCTTGCGTCCGGTTTACCTGACCAGCGGCTGGAATCGTGACCGGATTGTCAAAAGTCTGCAGGCCGAAGGAATTCCCTGTGGCCCTGGATCCTGCAGCGAAATCTACCGCGAGCAGGCGTTTCGCTCACCAGGCCTCCGCCCAAAAGTGGCCTTGAACAATGCAAGAGAACTGGGCGAAACCAGCCTGATGTTCATGGTTCATCCCACCCTCACCGCAGCCGAAATCGAAGCGACCGCAGCGGCGATCCAGAAAGTCATGCACGCGGCGACAAAACAAGAAATCCGCCGCGCTGCGTGAACCGTCGAGTCGACGCCATTCGTGTTTCTATACCGGAATTCTCTGAAGCATTCCCGGGGTTCGTCGTTGCGGATCTCGGAGAATCAGACGAGGGATCAGATCACTTTCGATTGACGAGGGCATCATGCGTCCCAATAACTTTGATCTCATCCGCCTCCTTGCAGCATTGCAGGTGGTTTACTGTCACTCCTGCTGGCATCTCGACATCACAACGGGGATCGGCAATTCCACCCTGTCCCATCCGATTCAGTGGTTTCCCGGCGTGCCGATTTTTTTCGTGATTAGCGGATTTCTGATTTCACGTTCCTGGGAACGGAGCGACGATTGGAAAGACTATGCCAGAAAACGAGCCTTAAGAATCTATCCCGCGCTCTGGGTTCAACTGGCCGCAGGGATTCTGTTGGCCGCGGTTTTCGGCGCCATTACCCCTACTGTCGCCACCAGTCGATCCTTTTTTCTGTGGGTCCTTGCCCAATCCAGCTGCATCCAATTCTATAACCCCGCGTTCATGCGGAGCTTTGGCCTGGGGGTCCTGAACGGAAGCCTCTGGACCATCCCCGTCGAATTGGGTTTTTATCTCTCGCTACCAATCCTGTATGCCGGATTCGTCAACCGAGTCGGTCGCCGCTGGGCCGACGGGGGACTGGCCCTATTGGCATTAGCCTCGTTTATTTATTGGTTTGAATTGTCCACTGTTGCCGACCCCGAAAGTACCTGGACCAAACTGCAGATGGTTTCACCTCTCCCCCACTTGCACATGTTTCTCGTCGGTGTGCTGCTGCAACGAAACTTTGAACGAGTCCTGCCGCTCCTTGAAAACCGGGCCTGGATCTGGTTGACGGTTTATGCGGCCTTCATGCTGCTGTTCAACCCTTGGGGACAAGCCACACTTTCATCCTCAGCCATTGCCGTGTTGGCCGGACGCTTGCTCCTGGCGGCCAGCATTCTCTCCGTCGCATTCTCATGGCGGTCATTCAGCGAACGCCTGCTGAAGGGACACGACATTTCTTACGGAGTTTATCTTTATCATGGACTGGCGATCAATGTACTGGTCCAACTCAATTGGAAAGAAAACCCCTGGCTCCTCGCACTGGTGACGGGAGTCACCGTGGTGCTGGCGATGCTCTCGTGGCAACTGATCGAACGCCCAGCCGTCAGCCTGAAACCAACCCCAAAACCAAAACCCTCCGACACACCCCCAGCCAAGACGGCAGCAGGGATGTTGCCTGTGACGGTATCGTCCGAGCAAATCCGGCGAGCGGCTTGATTCCATGACCATCACACGATTTGATGACGCCCGAGCTAAACTCCATTCGGTGCTGAGTACGTGACCAAGTAGTGCATGACCGAGGTCGTGCATGGCCGAGCTGAGTTTCGCACAAGTAGAGCATGCCCCGAATCACCTGAGAT
>CAMBQP010000147.1 GCA_945869955.1 Schlesneria paludicola DSM 18645 | reverse complement strand
GCGTATCGAATTATTGGTCCTGGGGGACACTGGTTACTCAAACAGTATTTTCAAGACCCCTCTGGTGGACGGGATCGCTGTGGCGCGGAATGGGACTGGTCGACGTTCTGCTGGCAACAGGGGGTGCGAGCCTGCCCGGAACCGATCGCGACAGACTCGCTGCACCGCGCCAGTTTGTTCGAGTTCATCTCGGGTCGCCATTTGGAACAGAATGAGATCTCAGTCACTCATGTTGGACAGGCTGCCCGGTATGTTGCCGAGGTGAATCGATTTCGTGATCATCCTGCCGCGATGAAGATCGCTCAGGCGGCTGAATCTTGCTTTTCGATGGAAGAGCACCTGGCCTGTGTGGAACACCGTATTGAGCGATTAGAAAAGCTCGTAGTACATGAAGTACTCGACGCAAAACTCCAGGACTGGTTGCAAAAATCGCTGCGGCCTGCTTGGCATTTCCTCCAGGAAAACGTACGTTCCACCGACGGCTTGCATTCACTGACGGAAAAGCTGCCGCAGACACAGCGTTGTCTTTCGCCGTCCGATTTTGGTTTTCATAATGCCCTGCTTGAACGAGATGGCCAACTCCGATTTATCGATTTTGAATATGCGGGTTGGGATGATCCCGCCAAGCTGGTGTGTGATTTTTTCTGGCAACCGCAATTCCCGGTACCTCGACAGTGGGCAAAAAGGCTGATTTCCGCGTTCATGACACCCGATTCTGGGCCGCAATTGATCCATCGAATTAATCTTCTGTTTCCGGTCTACGGAATCAAATGGTGTTGCCTGATCCTGAATGAATTTGTCGCCAGTGATCGCCAGCGTCGCGAGTTCGCGCAGGCAATGTCCCTGGAAAACGGACGTAAGTTCCAGCAACTCGAAAACGCCAAGCAGCTGCTCCAGGCTTTGACGTTGAACCCATTTGCAGGGCTCGTTGACGAATCGTAGGAAAAACGATTTCACCAACCGAATCAAAATCAGTAAGCCGAATCCTGTGGTCGCGGGGTTCTTGCAGGGGAGGCCCTGTTTCAGGCGACTCATTGTTTCAGGCGACTCATTGTTTCAGGCGACTATGGCGCAACTTTGAGCTGAACAATAAAGTTGCTCCCTTTGCCAACCTGACTGTTGACTTTGATGGTACCACCGAAGATTTGGCAAAGATGTTTCACGATGGAAAGACCCAAGCCGGTACCGCCCACCTCACGCGAACGAGCGCGATCCACCCGGAAGAATCGTTCAAAGATCCTTCCCTGGAATTCTTTGGCAATACCGACCCCGTTGTCTTCGACCTCGATCATAATCCAGCTGGATTCTCGTCGGGAGCGAATGGTCACCAGTCCTCCGGGACGAGTGTAATTCACGGCATTACCAATCAGATTATCAATGATTGTCCGTAACCCTTCGGAATCGGCTTGTGCAAAGAGCGGAGTCTCTGACAACAACATTTTCAGCGTGAGTTGTTTGGGTTCGGCAATCGCCTGATGGGCCTCGGCACTGGTTATCAGTACCTCGTTCACGTCCACCGCATCCACGCTCAAGTCGTTTTCACCCGACTCGATTCGAGCCAGTTCGAGCAAATCCAAAATCAACGAATTCAGTCGATCCGATTGTTCCGCGATGCGTGAGACGAATAAACGACCATAATCGCCATCTTCCAAGCCCCCATTCAGCAGTGTTTCGGTGTAGGCCGCGATGGCCGAAAGTGGTGTTTTCAGTTCATGCGAAACATTTGAGACGAAATCTCTCCGTAGATTCTCTAAGCGTCGCAATTCCGTGACATCATGCAATACGAGAACCACGCCGGGGCAAGGGTTTCCAGGCAATTTTGAGGCGACGACGGCGACGGTGGAATGAGTCCAGGGGACATCGAATTCCATCCGGTGCTGACTCTGGTGATCATCCAGCGTCAGTCGGATCAATTCGTGAATTTGTGGCAATCGGATTGTTTCCCAGATCCGTGTGCCGACGACTTGAAGTGCCTTGAGATTCAAAAGTCTGATGGCGGCCATATTGGCAAGCAGAATCTGCTCGTCGCGATCCACCGCAATGACCCCTTCGACCATGGCTTCGAGCACCGTCGCGAGTTGCTCATTGTCGCGCTGGATCCGATTCTGATTCCGCTGTAATTCCGTCTGGCGTGACTCAATATTTTGAAACATTTCATTGAAGAGATTACTGAGCTGTCCCAATTCATTCTCGGTCTCTGCATGCAGCCGAGGCGGTAACTGTCCGCTCGACATCTTTGTCGCCGCATCCGAGAGTTCGGCCAGTGATGACAACCCGAGTTGCACAACGTACGCCATGATCGACAAGCCAACCAAAACCAACAATGCTGCAGCGATCAGGATTCGCCAGAGCAACATCGAGCCGATCGGATTCGGGGCAGGGACCGAGAGGCAAACCACTCCGAGAATCATCAGGCAGAAAAAGCCAAATCCACTCGATACGAGCAACATTCGGCGAAAAAGAGGCGAATTCAGCATGAAAACATCCGGTAACAATCAGAATCGAGAAACGCGCGGCCTCACCCGTCAATCGGTTTTGAGGTGACAGGAAACCTCGCCTCGGTTGACGCTCGATTTTCTCTCCCCGTATGCTAACTGTAACGGAGGCATGAGAAACAGTCTTCCCGACGAATCCCCCTGCCAGTACCGTCGTTTCTTGTCCAATCGTAATGCTTTTGCGATTGGTGCGTGCTGGGAACGAAAGTCTCTTCCACTCTTTAACGAGGTGATGATGTTTGCAAACCCCCCTGTTCTGGCCGCGGTGTTGTTTTTACTGGGCGTTCTCAGCCACCCCCTGGTGGCCCAGACCCCCGTGGATTTGAAGATTGGTGACGCGGTACCCCCGTTTCAGGCGAAAGAGGATTCAGGCAAAGACTGGAAGTCGGCCGATCATCTGGGAAAACATGTTGTCGTGATCTATTTCTATCCCGCTGACATGACGGGTGGATGCACGAAGCAAGCCTGTGGGTTTCGCGATGATATGAAGTCTTTGAAGGATAAAGGGGTAGAGGTCATTGGTGTAAGTGGTGACTCGGTCAGAAACCATCAGTTATTCAAGAAGGCCCATAACCTCAATTTTTCCCTGTTGGCAGATGTGGATGGAAAGGTGGCAGAAACGTTCGGAGTTCCCGTAACTGCCGGTGAAAAAACCGTGAAAGCGACGATTGATGGAAAAGAAGAGCAGCTTACTCGGTCGATTACGACCGCTCGTTGGACCTTTGTGATTGATAAGTCGGGCAAGGTTGCCGCAAAAAACACGATGGTCAAGGCGGCTGAGGACAGCAAGGCGATCCAGGAACTTGTGGAAAAATTGAAGTAACCGATCACCGTTTTGATTGTTCCGTTGTCGCTAGAAATTTTCGGCAACGGAATGATCGACGGATCCTTCGTAATTATCAAATCGCATCGACTCCCGTCTCCAGGCCAGACTGACAATCCCTGTCGGACCCGATCGATGCTTGGCCACGATCACTTCAGCCAGCCCCGGTTTGTCCTCGGGATTATAGGCGTCGGGACGGTGCAGGAACATCACGATATCGGCATCCTGCTCGATCGCACCACTTTCACGAAGGTCTGCCAGTCGCGGCCGTTTGTCTTCTCGTAATTCCACCCCACGATTGAGCTGTGATAACGCAATCAACGGCAAACTATTTTCTTTGGCGATCCCCTTTAATCGCCGTGTGATTTGGGCAATCTGCTGTTCTCGATTCGCCCGCTTGTCTTCCGGTTCGATCAACTGCAAGTAATCAATAATCACCAGACCCAAATTGTTTCGGCGCTTAAGTCGGCGACAAATGGCACTGATCTGGGCGACTGTTCGACCGGGACTGTCATCAATGAATAAGGGTAGTCGGCTGAGTTCTGACGACGCTTCCAGCAAAGCATGTCTTTCTGCCGGTTCGAGTAATCCCTTTCTGAGTCGGTGGCCGTCCAGTTTTGCCCGAATACAAAGGAATCGTTCTGCCAATTCCAGTTTTGATTGTTCGAGACTGAAAATCACCGTCGCCGTTTCGCCAGCCCCAGCCACCCATTCAGCGATATTACAAACGAGTGCCGTCTTACCCATAGAGGGACGTGCGGCCAAAATTACTAGTTCTGAAGGCTGAAAACCATTTGTTTGCCGATCGAGGTCGATAAAGCCGGTCGATAATCCACTGATGTTTCCCTCTTTACCGAGTCGTGCGTTGATCCGGTCCAACGTATCATGCATGATGTCATCCATGCCGATTTTGGATGCGGTTTCTTGCTGTTCGAAGATTCCGAAGATCCCTGTTTCCGCTCGCTTGAGGACGTCAGCAGTCTCGTCACTCCCTTCATAACACTCACGCAAAACCTCGGTACAAACGTTGGTCAGGCTCCGTTGGATCCACTTATCGCGAATGATCTCTGCATAATATTTGACGTGTGCCGCATAGGGGACCGACTCGACGATTTCAACGAGATACGCGGGACCACCAATTTCTGCCAGCTGGTTTCGTTCTCCGAGTTCATCCGCGAGGGTCACCAGATCGACCGCTTTTCCTGCCTCGCGCATCTTGCTGATCGTAGCATACATCAGTTGATGGATATCACTGTAAAAATGATCTGCTTTCAAGACATCCGCCACTTCATCCATGGCGTTATTCTCGAGCAACAGACATCCGAGCAGACTTCGCTCTGCCGTCAGATTCTGCGGGGGAAGGCGAGCGGATGACGGGATGAGTTGCTCGGCCATCTGAGAAATCTCCGTAAGGGATAGTACACTCGAACAATCAATCCATCGCTTCGCGGGATGAACACTTCAGTTTCCCATGTTTCCCTCTTGTCTTCACCTGACAAACGAAATTCTTGTCACGAAGTGACCGGACTCGGGACATTCTTAGAAAATTGAATGATTCGGAGAATGCGGACCAATTGATTAACGCACGCGTATTAAAAAAGCGACGTAGCCAAATGGACACGTCGCTCTCTCAATTTGTCGCAGCGGTCGATTTCTAGCAAAGGCTGAAATCGTAACCGCAACCGATTTTCTTCATAGCATGCTCGCAGCCACCAGAGCGGGTCAAACAGGGACCCTTACCAGCAGCACCACGATTACTTCTTGGCGGCGGGAACAACCCAGACCTTAATTTCGGTCTTCACATCACCATGAAGATGAATTTTGACGGTGTACATGCCGAGTTCTTTGATTGGGCCGTCCAACTTGACGTTGTCGGCTTCCACTTGGTAGCCAGCGGTCTTCAGTGCCTTGCTGATGTCGCCACCCATAATCGAACCGTAAAGGTGACCTTCTTCGTTGGCGATTGCCTCGAGTGTCACACTGTATTTCGCAATGGCCTCGGCTCGTTTCTGCAAAGCGATCATCTTTTGCTTCTGCAATTCCACCAGGTTTTCCTGATGACGCTTCACCATTCGCTTGTTAATTTCGGTAGCGACGGTGGCCAGACCGTTGGGCATGAGATAATTACGAGCGTATCCCGGTTTCACTCGAACGATATCGCCCGTGTTGCCCAGGTGCTCAACGTCAGCAGCGAGCAAGAGTTCAACTTGTCGAGTAATTCGGGGACGACCAGAAGCAGAATGTGTACTACGAGCCATGATTTTCAATTCCGTCGCGATGACTTACTTGTTTTAAATCGTCTTGATTGCCAGGAAATCCAATCCCCGGCGCCTGTTTGTGCTGGGCTCAAAGGATACCCAACCTAATCCCTGTCTTGACCAGGAACAACTCCCGGATATTTTTCTCGTCGATGGTGGCGTTCCACCGGAACAGCCCATCAACCCAATTGTAATCCCATGATCAAAACGGGATTTCGTCACCCTGGGACCCTGACGACGGATGATCATCAAAATTCGGGGTATAATTGCCACCCGAGTCACCCGGTTCATGATCCGACTCAGGTACCGCACTTCTTGGTTGACTTGCACCTTGACTTCGGCCACCGCCACCGCCGCCGCCACCACCACCCGGATTATCACCTTTACCACCAAGCATCGTCATGTTTTCACCAACGACACGCAGTTTACTTCGTTTTTGCCCGCTTTCACGGTCATCCCACGTATCGAGTTGCAACCGCCCCTCGATCAGGACCGGACGTCCTTTTGCGAGGTATTCACCGGCGATTTCCGCAGTTCGACCCCAAAGGGTAACATCCACAAACGTGGTTTCGTCTTTCCACTGATTTGACTGTTTGTCCATCCAGCGTCGATTGACTGCCAATCCGATTTCCGTAACAGCCGTACCGCCGGTAGTGTATTTGACTTGAGGGTCACGCGTCAAATTTCCTACAAGAATCACTTTGTTAAAACTTGCCATTGATCAAACTCCTCTCGTCAAATGAATCCAGCAACGCTTTTACGCTCTCGATGTTAGGGACCGCAAATTTTGATCGCCTGCCACTTCAAGTCGAGATCAGCAAAGCTTCCAACGATTAAATCTCTTCGCCACCCTCTTCTGCTTCAACAGGGCGATCGCTGCGGCTTTCACGATCGGCTTTTTGTTCCGGGCTATGGATTGCACCGTCATGTTGAGTCAACGCATCAACCATCGCATCAAAAATGACTTTGGGATGTCGCAGCACCAACTGACGCATTACGGCGTCATTGAGCTTACTCAATCGGTTCAATTCGGTCATGCTACCGCCATCCATCGTGAAGCAGGCAAGGTAATAAAGCCCCTTGCGCTGACCTTCGATTGGATAGCAAAGCTTACCTTCTTGCCAGGGACGCGACGCGACAACCTTGGCTCCCACTCGTTCCAGCATACCAAGAACCGCTTGCTGCGTCCCTTCTGGGTCGGCCGCATATCGGTTGCTGTCAACCAGGAACATCCCCTCGTACATGTACTCGGTCAAAATACTCTCCCCAAGATCTTTAATCATTTCTCGCGCTGATTCATCACACGAGAGATGAAACCCACGTCCGCCTGATACTTTTTGCTAAATTTTCGCAGAGATGAAACACATCGCCGCACCAACTGGATTCCGACCTGCGTCAACTCGGGCACTCGATCTCGAATGCCGTTTACTTCTTTTTGCCTTCGCCCTGTCCGTCTTTTGGATGACCGTCTTGTGGATGACCGTCTTTTGGATCAGTCAATAGGGGATTCATCACATTCATGGCTGCCGCCGTCCCGTCCCGTATCCAAATCTCGATGCCACTTGCTGCGTTTCTGATGGAGTTATCGATTTGCGGAACTTCGTCTTTCCGAAACTTTGACAACACATAAGCAGAGACATCCATCTGCTCAGGTGGCCTGCCAACCCCGATTCTGAGTCTGGGGATCCCTTCGGTACCACAAACCTGTAAAATACTCTGCAAACCCTTCTGTCCACCTGCCGAGCCCGTCGGCCGCAATCGTAATTGGCCCAGCTTCAAATTCATATCGTCACAGACCACCAGAATATCACCAAATGGAATTTGGTAAAACTGAACGACCTGCTGGATGCTGCGTCCACTCAAATTCATAAACGTTTGTGGGGCAGCCAACACAATTTTCTGATCTTGAAACACCGCATCTTGCAACTCGGCCTCAAACTTACGCTTTGGCCTCGCAACTCGCCACCGCATTCCCAACTCGGCCAGGACCTCGAAACCAACATTGTGCCGCGTCCCCTCGTAAGAGGATCCCGGGTTCCCTAACCCGACGATCAACTTCATGAAGAGACTCCAGCTCCAGCGAAAAAATTATGACCATCAAATTGCTGTTGACCCACATAACACTCGGAAGGGTGCTGGCGGCGACAACAATCCGCTGATTATTTCTTCTTCGCATCCTTCTTGTCATCTTTTCCGTCAGCTGCATCAGCGGCAACCTTCTTGCCAACCACTTCTGGCTCCAGAGGCGAGGCACCGGCGGTCTCTTCTTGCATCTTCGCGGTAACAACGTGTACCACGATTGCATCAGGAGCCGCATGGGCATGCGAGCCTTCCGGGAGCACCAAATCCGAAACATGAATCGATTTACCCAAGCCGAGTGAACCAATTCGAACCGCGATGGAATCGGGAATCTGGTAGGCGAGGCAGTCAATGGTGATCGAGTGCATGACGTGCTCGAGCACACCACCCATGACGACACCGGGAGCTGTTCCCTTGAGTTCGAGCGGAACAACGATGTTCACTCGCTCATTCGGGTCGACCCGAAGTAAGTCAAAGTGATTAATCGTACGCCCAAATGTGTCCCATTGAATTTCCCGAACAACAGCCTTGTCAATCTTGCCATCAAGCTCGACATCGACCACCTTCGCACCGGACATCAGCACCGGGGTCAATTGATCAGAACCGATAACCACCGAGACCGGTGGCGCGTTGTGGCCATAGATATTGCCCGGAACCTGCCCACTCCATCGCAATCGCCGGCACGCTGCAGAACCTTGTTCCGCACGCAATCTGACGACCAGTTTTGCTTCCTTCGACATGAAAACACGTACCTTGAAGATAATTTCAAACTCGGAGCCGTTTCACCATGAAAACTGCGCTCATCGGTGACGGCCGACGTGAGGACCAAGAAGTTTAACGAAGCAACGATTCGCCTGCAACGCAATCGCCTCAATCTCTTCGTCCCGTTCTGAAAATCGTCTCAAAAATCGGGAAAACAATCGGAATTTCTTCTGAAAACTCGCCCGATCAATTCGATCGAGTGAACAAAAATCGTTCAGAAACCGGAAAATTCATCAAGTTTGGCTTGTTTTTCTCCTCTGGCGGCAGATTTCCGCAAAAAAGCACGCTCTCAGCCGCGCGCAATTGAGTACGCCTGACTCAATCAATCCGGTCCCCCCGATTCCATGACTGAGTTCGTCGGATTTTGCCAGACTTGGATTAAGGTCGTCGTTTCCGATTTCCGTTTTCCCGCCTCCATTTCCCCGCGATTATCGATTGCTGGCCGTGCATTCGTCGATCGGATACCAGCGATCGAGCACTGCTTGCCAGTCTTCAATCGTTTGAATCCGAGCAAACGCGTTGCGCGTCTCTTCCGAATGGGATTGTTGCTGAGCGAATTTGATTCCGAAGGTTCGCATGGTGGCCAGCGTTTGCGCAAGGTCGCTGGATTGCAGGCAGAGTTCAAATTGCATTTCCATCACCCGGCGCTGCTCTGCAATACCAGGCTGCGGCAACGACAGGCCCTCAGCCAGTGCACGAGCTTGCGAAAAAATCCACGGATTGCCAATCGCCCCTCGCGCCACGGAAACGCCGTCTACCCCGGTCGCTCGCAGCATCTCCAGGCAAGCCTCGGCGGTAAACAAATCACCGCTCCCCAGAATCGTGCGAGATCCCGCATGTTTTTTCACATCAAATAAAAAGTCCCAGTTGCTTGGGCCAATGTATTTTTGCTGGACCGTCCGGCCATGCACCGTAATCGCGGCCACGCCCCGCGCGAATGCACCATCCAGAATCCGATAAAAATCGTCCAGACTTTTGGCGGAATCATCCAACCCCCGCCGCATTTTCAACGTGACCGGGATTTCGCTTGGAACCGCTTCCCGTGTGCGGCTGACGATTTCCATCGCAACCTCCGGTTCACTTAACAAATAGCCTCCCCGGCAGGAACCGGCTGTGGATTTTACGGGGCAGCCAAAATTGATGTCGATGACATCAAACCCGACTTCAACCAGTTTTTGTGCCGCAGGCCCGAAGCTGGCTGGGTCTGAACCCATTAATTGGCCACCCACCGGGTGCTCTTCGTCGGTCACGTGGAGATGCCTTCGAGTCCGGTGTCGCTGTTTCAGGTCGAGGACAAACCGGTCAATCATTACCTCGGCAACGGTGTAACTGGCCCCCAAACGTCGAGCGATAATTCGCATCGGCCCGTCGCTATAGCCGCTGAGAGCCGCCTGGACAACCGGGAAGCCAATCGGAACGTGACCAATTTTCAAGATCGGTAGCGGGCCCGTCACGGTCGTGGGGTTGGTTCGCGTCTGGATCGGCCGGGGATGCTGAATGAGGTTGGATGTCGCATTTGTCATACTTTCTATTCTGCCGAATTGCGACTTTGAAGGAAATGGCGATCAGGGTTTTTGTGTCGAGTTTTGGGCCACGGCTAACAGAATTGGAAGCTGCTCGTTGAACGCCATGATCGAATCGGGTCTTCCCCAAACTATTTTCTACGGAGTTTGGGGGAGTCGGGTCGAGATGGCTCTGGGTTTTTATTCGGCTTTTACGACAGAATTCACCTTTTCGGTCGTTCCCCTTTCGGCGATCTCCCCAAGAAATTAGAATCGGGGCGAGCCGACTGGCGTCTGATTGATTCCGTGGGCACAAAAGGACTTGGTATAAGGCAGGACGCGATATGCATTTCATCTCCTTCACCCGTGTTAGCGTCATGCTCGTCATGGCACTGGTTCTGTTCGAGGCCGGTTTCGCACGGGGAATTTCCGCGCAAGAGACGCCAGGGAAGTCAAAACTCCCCGCCAATCGACTCGCAAAAGAGAGCAGCCCCTATCTGCTCTTGCATGCTCATAACCCTGTCGAATGGTACCCTTGGGGGCCGGAAGCCTTTGAAAAGGCAAAAAAAGAGGGCAAACTGATCTTCCTGTCGGTGGGCTACAGCAGTTGCTACTGGTGCCATGTGATGGAACGCAAGGTTTTCACCAATCAAGCGATTGCGAAAACCCTGAACGACCATTTTGTTTGCATCAAGGTGGATCGAGAAGAACGCCCGGACGTGGATGATATCTACATGACCGCCCTGCAGGTCTACTACCAGATGATTGGCTCGCCGTCGAATGGGGGATGGCCGCTGTCGATGTTTTTGACTGCCGAGGGAAAACCTGTGGCGGGAGGAACGTATTTTCCCCCTGAGGACACGGATGGTAATCAGGGGTTTCCCACGATTCTGGAAAAGTTGATCGACATCTGGAAAAACAAACGGGAGCAGATGGAGGCCAATGCGGACATCATTGCCAATGAAACGCGGCGCCTGATGCGTCCCAAGATGTCTCTCAAACCTGTGGCGATCTCGCCCCAGTTGGCAGAGACCGCGTTTCTCGCCACGTCATCCAGTTTTGACCCGGAATTTGGGGGAATCGATTTCCATTCCCAACGGGCCGAGGGTCCCAAATTTCCGACTCCGGCCAAACTGATTTTTATTCAGCAGTCATTGCGGCGAACTCCCAAACCCGAGATCTCCAAACTGCTGGACCTGACTTTGATGCAAATGGCTTGTGGCGGAATTCGTGATCACGTTGGCGGTGGATTCCATCGCTATTCGGTCGATCGTCGCTGGGATGTTCCGCACTTCGAAAAAATGCTCTACGACCAGGCACAACTCGCAGATGTCTATGTCGAGGCGTATCGCGCAACGCAAAAACCCCTGTACAAACAGGTCGCTGAAGAGCTCTTCGAATTCATTGCCACTGAAATGACATCACCGGAAGGGGGATTCTATTCGGCATTGGATGCCGAAACCGATGGGATCGAAGGAGAGTTTTACGTCTGGAACGCGGACGAAATCGACAACATCCTCGGTGCGAACGCAGCCGCATTTCGAAACGGTTATCGTGTCAAGGATTTGTCGGATTTTGAGCACGGCAATGTGCTCAGGCTTTCTCCCAAACGACTTCCCCTCCCCGCAACAACCGAATCACTGATCCTCGATGGATCACTGGCGGGTTCCGAGCGCGATGAATTCAGTTCTGCGAGAAAAAAACTGCGGGATGTTCGTAACAAGCGAAAAAAACCCTTGCGGGACGAGAAAGTCTTGACCTGCTGGAATGGACTGATGATCGGGGCTTATGCCCGCGCCGCTTCGTCATTGCAGCACCCGGAATATGTCAGAACGGCGGAACTCGCTGCCAATTTTTTGCTGGCGAATCTGCGAGATCCTCAGGGGCGACTGCTCCATGTCCATACCTCTGGGCAAGCCAAGCTGAATGCGTATCTTGATGATTATGCCTTTCTGATTGATGGTCTACTGGCACTTCACGACGCGACGGACGATCCGAAATGGTTAAAGGCCGCCAAACAACTCCAGGATGAACAACTGCGGCTGTTCCTGGATGAAACCAATGGTGGATTTTATTTCACGTCGCATCACCATGAAGAATTGATTGCCAGAACCAAGAACTCGTACGATGGTGTTCTTCCCGCCGGAAATAGTCTCAGTGCCCGCAATCTCATCAAGCTGTCCAAAAAAACGGGGAACCAGGCCTATCGAGACGAGGCGCGGGCGACGATTGAATTATTTGCTCCCAACATCGAGCAGACGCCACGGGGCATGTGTAACCTCGCCTTGGCGACGCTCGAATTGCTGGATGCGGAAGGACCCGGACAAGGGGCCATTGAGAAGCCGAAGGATCAAGTCATTCCGGTCGGTGGTACCGTAACGAAAACCACGGCCGAGGATCCCCTGATCTTATTGGCGGACCAAAAAGAGGAACGCCCCAAAAAGGACGAACTGGTGAAGGGGCGAGCCTACCTGTCCGTCGACAAACTTCCGGCAGGGGGGACTTGCCGGATTGTCATCTTGCTGGACGTGAAAGAGGCGTGGCACATCAATGCCAATCCTCCCAGCCCTGATCATCTCATTCCAACCAAAGTTTCCTTCAAATCCAAGGCCGGTATCAAGCTCACGGATGCGGTCTACCCCACAGGAAACGGATTGAAAATGGCGGGGGAAGATGTCGAAGCGTCCGTGTATGAAGGACAAGTCACCATTCGGGGAACTCTGATGATTCCTGAAGGGACAGGAGGGCAGATTGATGACATGGAAATCACCATCAATTATCAGGCCTGTAACGAAACGGTTTGCCTTCCTCCCAAAACGATTAAGCTCAATGGAAAGCTGGCGATCGCTGCTCGCGGAGAGCCGGTCAAGTCCATCAATGCGCGTCTCTTTAAAGTACCGGCAAAATAAGCGTGGAACCACCAGCAGGCAAACTCCTTTTAGCGATCGAATCGTCCTGTGACGAAACGGCCGCAGCGGTGATCAATCGCAATCGGCAAGTCCTCTCGAACGTTGTTGCCACTCAGCACGAGTTGCATGAGCGTTTTGGGGGGGTTGTTCCCGAGATCGCCTCACGCGCTCATCTCGAACGGATTCTCCCGGTCATTGATGAGGCGCTCCGACAGGCCAATGCGGCGCTATCCGATTTGGGGGCGATTGCGGTTGCGACTCATCCTGGATTGGTCGGCTCATTGCTGGTCGGACTCACCAGCGCCAAAACACTCGCCCTGGTGCTGGGGATTCCGCTGATTTCCATCAATCATATTGAAGCGCATATCTATGCCTGTCGTATGGCCGCCGGACGCGACCTGTTTCCCGCGGTCGGTTTTGTCGTCAGCGGCGGGCATTCGAATCTTTATGACTGCCGCTCACCAGTCGATTTTGAGTTACTCGGTTCAACAACCGACGATGCTGCAGGTGAGGCGTTTGATAAGGTCGCTCAAATTCTGGGGCTGGATTATCCCGGTGGTCCACAAATCGAAGTTGTGGCGAGAAACGGTGACCCGCAAGCGGTGAAGTTTCCCAGAGCGTTTTTGCATGATGCCCGGCTGGATTTCAGCTTCAGTGGGCTGAAGACGGCGGTGCTGTATGCGGCGAAGGGGACGCCAGGGGCACGAGCCCAGCCACTTCCGCTGACGCCTCAACGTGTGGCGGATCTGGCCGCCAGCTTTCAAGCAGCGGTCGTGGATTCATTGATTGGAAAATGTGATCAAGCCCTGAAACAAACCGGTCGTCGCACCTTACTCGTGGGGGGCGGTGTCGCGGCCAATACCCTTTTTCGCCAACAGCTTGGTGAACTGGCCAGCCGGCGAAAAATCGAATTGGTGATCGCCGAGCGTGAATTTTGTACCGATAATGCGGCGATGGGAGCACTTGGCTGGGAGTTGTGGGAGCGGGGAATGCTTGCTCCGCTGGATCTGGATGTGAAGCCTGGGTTGGTTCGTAAGTCATCGAGCGAACGGGTGGCGAGCTCGAACTGAGCATCCGCGGTGACCGCCGTTCATCGTCTCTCCAGGGAGATTTCCAGTGAGAAGACCGGTTCAACCACAAACCCAGTGCGCGAGGTACAAATCCTTGACTTTGCAGTAAACAGGACGAGTAGCAAACAGGACGACTTCGGTCCTTGATCCGTTCCCTTCGACGGCCATGAGGATCGGACGGCTCGGTCTCGACCAGCATCGTAATCCGCTTCTCACAGCAGCGTTCAGGCCAATCCATGGAATACACCATTTGATTTGTGAATCACATCCTTGTCAAAAAATGCGAAGATTTTGAACCACGAATAAAACGAATCGCACGAATAGCAAG
>CAMBQP010000146.1 GCA_945869955.1 Schlesneria paludicola DSM 18645 | reverse complement strand
GGGGCGCATCAGGGGACACGGGTTCTTCCGGGTGCCGAGCCGGTGGCGAATCTCACCCGTCGTGTTCCGTCCGAACGGCGGCAGGAATTAGAGTTGGCGGCACTCAGAACCTTTAACGAAGCCCATCAATCGACCCGAGCCGACGACCCGCAACTTGCAGCTCGCATCAAGGCGTTTGAGACAGCACATGGGATGCAGACGGAAATGCCGGCGGCGCTGGACCTTTCGGGTGAAACCGACGAGACTTTGTCGTTGTATGGGATGAAACGCGGGACGACAGAGGGCTTTGGATGGCAGTGTCTGGCCGCACGGCGGTTGGTCGAACGGGGTGTTCGGTTCGTCGAGTTGATTCACACGGGCTCCAGCGCCAACTGGGACTCGCACGGAACAATGGCGGACCACGGCCGACTGGCACCTCAGGTCGATCAGCCGATTGCCGGGTTGTTGCAGGACCTGAAGCAGCGGGGAATGATGGATGACGTGCTGGTCGTCTGGACCACCGAATTTGGAAGGACCCCCTTCAACAATACCGCCGACGCACCGGGGCGCGAACATCACAACTGGGCGTTCACCTCGTGGTTGGCGGGAGCAGGGGTCAAGCGAGGTTCGGTGTACGGGGCGACGGATGAGCATGGTATTCGTGCGGTGGAAAAACCGGTTCATGTACATGACTTTCATGCAACCATCCTGCATTTGATGGGAATCGACCACACGAAACTGACCTATCGCCATGGTGGTCGCGACTATCGCCTGACCGACGTTCACGGACACGTGGTCAAAGACCTCTTAAGTTGAGCTGATTACAGACAGGGGTTCAGACCTTGGTAAGGGACAGACATGCTTAAACACCCGCTCATGCGCAGAGTGTTATTACTGATGACAATCGGACTCGGATGGCCCCAATCGAGCGTGATGGGGGCTGAACCCCGTACCCATTGGGCGTTTTTACCACTCGATCAAGTCACTGTCCCCGAAGTCAAAACGGCAGACCGAGTTCGGGGAGAAATTGACCGGTTTATCCTGCAGCGTCTGGAAGAGAAAGGGCTAACACTTTCGGCCGAAGCGACCCGAACCGCTTTCGTGAGACGCGTTTTTTTTGACTTGACGGGGTTACCACCTTCACCTGAAGAGACACAAAGTTATGTGCTGGACAATTCGCCCCAGGCAGATGAAGCGCTACTGAATCGCCTGTTGGAGTCACCTCATTTCGGCGAACGTTGGGGCCGTCACTGGCTGGATAATGCGGGATATGTCGACGTCCAAGGCTTGGATAACGATGCCGCGATCATCAGTAATACGGAAAATAAATGGCTTTACCGCGACTATGTAATCTCGGCATTGAATCGCGACCTGCCATTTGACCGTTTTCTGCTGGAACAACTGGCTGGAGACGAATGCATCGACTGGCGGAATGTCGACCAGTACACCGATGAGACGCAACGACTGCTCGTGGCGACCGGATTTTTGCGGAACAGTGCCGACGACACAAGTGCCAATGAATTGAATCGGCGCGATGTTCATCATCAAATCCTGGAGCGGACTCACGAGGTTGTCGCGAATAATCTGTTGGGACTTACCCTGCAGTGTTGCAAGTGCCACGACCATAAGTATGAACCAATTCCGCAGACCGACTATTACCGCTGGCAGGCGTTCTTTCAGCCCGCATTCAATCCGGACAAATGGCTGCAACCGGCAGCGCGTCAACTTCCGAATGTTTCTGCTGCCGAGAAAAAACGGATTGAAGCTCATAATTCTGAGCGGGATCAGCAGATTGCGGCGGTTCGCAGTCAGATCGCCGCGACGAAGCTGCCCTACGAGCAACGACTGAAAGAATTGAAGCTGTCGCAACTTCCCGAACCGATCCGCGCCGATACTTTGGCAGCAGTTCAGGCACCCGCCAATCAGCGTAATGAGATTCAGAAATATTTGGCGAGCAAGTTTGAAGAAAGCTTGAAGGTCAAGCCCGAGGAAGTGACGGCGATATTGTCTGAGGACGACAAGCATCAGATCACCGAACGAGAATCACAAATCGCGACATATGCAGGACAGAAGCGAACATTTCAACACTGGCAGGCGGTGTATGACGCGGGGCCGGTTACGCCGACCCTCGTGTTGAATCGCGGTGACCCGCTGTTGCCGGGTCAGGAAGTTTCACCCGGAATGTTGTCAGTCCTGGAGAATCATCTGGCCAACAACCCAGCCGATCTGGTGGCTGTGGGTGATTCGAGTGGTCGGCGGCGGGCGTTGGCGAAGTGGCTGACGAATCCCGAATCGGCTGCAGGCTCGCTGGTGATCCGCGTGCGGGTCAATCGGATTTGGCAGCAGCTTTTCGGGCGGGGGATTGTTTCCACTACCGATAACTTTGGGGTGACGGGTGCCCAACCGACCCATCCGGAATTACTGGAATGGCTCGGTCGGGCCTTCGTGGCGGATGGTGAGCGACTCAAACCGTTTTTGAAACGGATCATGAGTTCATCGACTTATCGCCAGTCGTCGGTAAGAAACGATGAGCACTCCCAGCAAGTCGACCCCGATAACCGTCTGCTCTGGAAGCAGCGGGTTCGCCGACTGGAATCCGAAGCGGTTCGCGATTCCCTGCTGGCGGTTTCGGGAAAGCTGGATCGGTCTGTGGGGGGAGTTCCTGTTCCGGTTGAACCACGCCCCGATGGATCGTTCGTGGTGAAGAAAGAGGGGCTTGCCACCCCGACGTCGGCATTCCGTCGAACCGTTTATCTTTTGTCTCGACGTAATTATCACCCGACTCTTTTAAACGTTTTTGATCAGCCCAATCTGGCGACCAATTGTTCAGAGCGTTCAATTTCGGCAGTGGTTCTGCAGTCGTTAACGATGCTGAATGACGCATTCGTTCTAGAGCAGGCGGACGCATTTGGTGATCGAGTCCTGAAAAACGGCGACGCCAGAGACGTGCGTATCGCGTCCGCTTTCGAGCTGGCATTTTCTCGGCAACCCACAACAAACGAGGCGGAATGGTGTGCCGCCGCGATGAACCGTGAAGTCGAATTTCATCGTCAAACAAATCCTGCCTGCACCGACGTCGAGGCAGAAAACCGGGCGATGATTCGCATCTGTCATACCTTGTTAAACACCAGTGAATTTTTGGTGATTCCGTGACCTGTACAATTGTCTCTCCAGGAGCGTTTTCATGATCGCGATGAGCCGCCGCGAGATGCTGCAGACTTCGGCACTCGGATTCGGATCGCTGGCATTGGCTGCGCTCGCTCAGCAGAGTTCCGCTCGGGCGACGGAAACCGTTGGTCAGCGGGATCACCGCAGACGAACTCATTTTGCGCCGCGTGCCAAAGCGGTGATTATGCTGGTGCAGAATGGTGGCCCCAGCCATATGGATCTCTTTGACCCCAAACCGGAATTGACTCGTCGTGCGGGACAGACGATGGCGGTCGAAACGTTTCAGGCCGGCAACACCGATAAACTGATGGCTTGTCCGCTCGAGTTTCGGCGGTACGGCCAGTGTGGCACCGAAATTTCGACGTTGCTGCCGCATCTTGGGGGAGCGGCTGACGACTTCTGTCTGGTCCGATCGATGTATTCTGAACACAATAACCATACGGAAGGGCTGGTGATGCTGAATACGGGAAAGATCTTTCCCGGACGACCGGCACTCGGCTCATGGGTCAGCTATGGACTGGGATCCGAAAACGAAAACCTTCCCGCCTATCTCGTGTTGCGTGACTCGGAAGGTTACAACACCAGTGGGACACTCCTTTGGCAAAATGGCTGGCTTCCCGCGTTGCACCGGGGGACCGAAATTGCGACATCGGGAACACCCGTGCTGAACTTGCAGCCCGCCACGCCGGTCCCCGATCGACTGCGACGAAATCAACTGGACTTGCTTTCGCAGTTGAATCGACAGCATCAACAACAGTATCCCCTGGATACCGATCTGGAAGCACGAATCAGCAATTATGAACTCGCCGCACGAATGCAATTGGCAACCGGTGAATTATTGAATCTCTCGAACGAAACGGCCGAAACACAACGGATGTATGGACTCGATCAACCCGAGAGCGCAGGCTACGGGACGCGATGCCTGATGGCGCGGCGATTGATTGAAAACGGAGTGCGGTTCGTGCAGGTGTTTCCTCCGGTGAAGCCTCAGTTCCAGCCGTGGGATGCACACAGTAATACCAAAACGGAAAACGAAGCGATCTGCCGGAGATGTGACCAGCCCTCGGGGGCGTTGATTCAGGATCTGAAGCAGCGTGGGTTACTCGATTCAACAATTGTCATCTGGTCCGGCGAATTTGGCCGTCTGCCGGTTTCGCAGAATGGGCTGGGGCGCGATCATAATCGAAATGCCTTCAGTACCATTCTGGCGGGGGGAGGATTTCGGGCCGGTGAGGTTTATGGGGCCACCGACGAGGTGGGCTATCGCTCGGTCGTCAACCGCGTGTCGGTTCCCGACCTGCACGCAACGCTGCTGCACCAGTTGGGGATGGATCACAACAAATTGACGTATCCCCATCACGGCAATGACGAGACACTCACCGACTCGCGCGTGACGGATGCCCGTGTCGTACGGGAAATCCTGGCCTGACTTCCTGTCTGTTTTTCAACGAATGACGAGTTTCTGATGATTCAAGTGCAGAATTACGAAAAATCGTATCGCGATACGGTTGCGGTTCGCGGCATCAGCTTTGAGGTGGCTGCCGGGTCCGTCTTGGGGGTCGTCGGTCCGAATGGGGCGGGTAAAACGACCACTATGCGTGCACTCGCGGGGATCATTCCCCCCACGAAAGGGCGTCTGACGATTGCCGGGCATGATATTGTCGCCGATCCGATCGCGGCTAAAAATCAGCTCGCCTTTATCCCGGATGAACCTCAGCTGTTTGATGTGCTGACCGTCTGGGAACACTTGGAATTCACCGCCTCGGTGTATCGAGTCGACAATTTTTCTCAGGCGGCGAACGAACTGCTCGAAAAATTCGAATTGACGGACAAGCGTAATACGATTGCCCAGGAACTCTCACGCGGGATGCGTCAGAAGGTGGCGATCTGTTGTGGGTACCTTCATCAACCCAAGGCGATCATTTTCGACGAACCACTTACGGGGCTTGACCCGCGTGGGATCCGGACCCTGAAGGCTTCGATCCGTGAGCGGGCCGCTGCTGGGGCGGCGGTAATGGTCAGTTCGCATCTCTTGGATTTGATTGGTGATCTCTGCAGCCATTTATTGATTTTGCATCGCGGCGCGTCTCTGTTTCAAGGTCCGATTGCCGAGGCGAAAAGTCGGTTGGAGTCGGTTTCTGAGGATGCCTCGCTCGAAGAGATCTTTTTCCAGTTCACCGAGACGAACAAACACGAGACGCCGCGTCAGCCGGCTCAGTGAAGTGCGTTTTTTTCCCGTAGCAAGCGATCCGCTTTTTGCGGTCAATTGGTGGCTGCTGCCGCTTTTCAGAAATGGCAAATCATGTTTCATCCCGCGCTATGGAAATTAATGCGATTACAATGGCGAGGTGCAGTCCGTCAAATGTGTCAAAGCCTCACCACGATTCGGGGGATTTTCTTCCTGGTTTTTATCCTGGTGATGATGGTGTATGGCCTGGGATCACTCTATTTTGCCAGCAGAATTACGGCGCAATCGCCGCAGTTCACAGGGGCCATTGCTAAGTTACAAGACGACTTTATACCGCTCGGTTTATTGGGGACCCTGATCTACATTATTCTCTTCTCCACCGGCGAATCGACGGTTTATTTTACGCCGAGTGAAGCGGCCTTTTTGTTTCCAGCACCGATTACTCGCAAGCAATTGCTGTCGTACATTCTTGCCAAAAGCCTGGGGGGGATGGCAGGGGTGGCACTCTTTTTCTCGCTCTATCTGTCGCCGAGCATCAGCATGGTGATCCCTCGCTGGCTTGGGATTGTCCTGATCTTGACCTTCCTGCAACTGTTGACCATGACGATCTCTTTTTTGCGACATGTCTTACAGGAAAAAATGCACTTGCTGATTCGCCGTGGCTGCGGTGCTGTGATCGCGGTCCTGTTGGTGCTGACATTCAAGCAGATGGGTGACGCAGTTCAGGGGGCCGATTTTGGATTGGATTTTGAGGCGGGTTTTTCCGCTTGGAAATCGTCGGCGACTGCGCGGTGGCTTCTGTTCCCATTTGCGTTGATCGTGAAGGGATTGCAGGCTACCGACTGGGCGACCTTCCTTCCGTATGGAGCGGTCCTGCTGCTTGTCGATGGGGTGTTGTTGCAGTTGGCTTATCGACTGGATGCCCTTTCGTTAGAAGCGGCCCTCGGTTATAGCGAAAAACGTGCGTTGCGGTTGAAGCGTCTACAATCCAAAGGAATCTGGTCGGCATTCAGCCCGAACACGTCGGCCATTGCCCAGAGACACGTACCACAACTCCCGTTTTGGAATGGAATTGGCCCCATACTTTGGCAACGAACAACGACGACGTTTCGATCATCGCCAAAACTGATTTGGGTCACTACAACGGCGCTCGCGATTGCCGGCGGACTGGTTTATCTGGTTGCTCATCTTAAAGAGCAATCGACGGCGACCATCGGCGCTCCGATCGCTGGCCTGTGTGTCTTGGGATATATGAGCTTTCTCATTTGCCTGACGCTGCAAAACGATATTGAACACGTCGGTTTTTTGAAGTCATTGCCGATTTCCTCGACTTCGATTGTGATCGGTGATTTGGTCGGTTTTCCGATCCTGCTTTCGTTGGTGCAAATGCTATTTATTGTGGGATTGGTTGTTTTTTTTCCCACCACTGCTGGGTGGCTGTTGATGGGCGCCTTACTCGTCTTGCCAATCAATCTGGTGTTATTTGGCGTTGATAAACTGGTGTTTTACATTTATCCCACTCGTATGGCCAAAGGGGCTCCTGGTGACTTTCAAAATGCGGGTAAGCAGATGATTTTCATGGCATTCAAGATGCTGATACTCGGGGCTGCTGCGCTGTTGACATTAGTGGCGTCCCTTCCCGTCGCCTTTTTATTACAGTCCCCGCTGCTCGCGGTGATTTGTGCGGGGACCGTGCTATTAATACAGGTGGGCCTGCTCGTCCCATTACTGGCCGATGCCTTTGAGCGATTTGAACCCCGATTAGTGGTGGTCAGCTAGCCCTGACTGTATTCTGCAGATACCAAGATTCTGCAGATACCGAGCGGAGAGCCACATAGGTCGGGTTAACCGTGAGTCACTCACTTCCCCCCATGAGCATATTTCCCAGTCCACCGAGCAGACTTCCTTCGTCTTTGCGGGTCGCCCCGACACCTGCGGAGAGAACTCGACCAGCCAGACGCGAAAATGGGAGCGACTGCAACCAAACTTCGCCAGGGCCGGTCACGGTGGCCAGGAACAATCCCTCACCGCCAAACAAAGTGTTTTTGATACCCCCGACGAGCTGAATATCATAGGTGACGGAGGGCTGGAGCGCGACGAGACACCCCGTATCGAGCAGCAGCGATTCGCCGGCTTTTAGCTTCCGTCGCATCAGAGTTCCGCCCGCATGGATCATCGCCACACCGTCGCCGCTGAGTCGTTGCATGACAAAGCCTTCGCCACCGAACAAGCCGACACCAATTTTTTTCTGAAAAACGATACCAATTTCGATACCACGCGCGGCACAAATGAAAGCACTCTTCTGGCAGATCAGCTCCCCACCCAATTGGTACAAATCGACCGCCAGGATCTTTCCCGGATAGGGGGCGGCAAAACCGACCTGGCCCTTTCCCTTTCCGGTTTGAGTAAACGCGGTGACGAACATCGACTCACCCGTCATGACTCGTTTACCTGCCGTCATCAGCTTGCCCAGCAAACTGGACCCTTCTTTCGAGGGATCGCCAAAACGGGTCTCCATTTTGATTTTGCTGGTCATGAACATCATGGCCCCCGCTTCCGCGATGACCATTTCGCCTGGGTCGAGTTCGATCACGACGTACTGCATCTCTTCGCCAAAGATCTCGTAATCAATCTCATCAGCGGAACGGCTGGACCGGGGGGCGGGCGGGGCGGTCGGTGGAGCCACCCGCTGCATGATTTCATCCACGTGTTTCGCTTCGGTCCATTGCACGAGTCCGGGGCCAAATACCAGCGTTTCTTTGCCACCCACTTTGGGTAAGACCGATTTCAATTCCGCCAACGTCATCGGACCAACGGAATCTTCTCCCCTTGCATAGTACCAGGCGGCTTCCACGGGACTCATCTTTCACGGCTCCGGTTGCAGGACTCGATTGTTTGCATGGCTCGCAGTAAAACGACAAGAGCCGCAGGATGCAAGCAGGGTGATTGTGACGATTTTTAACGTCGAGGTTCAGAATCAGGCTCTCATTCGTTTTCCCAGACCAGGGGAAATACGCTAAAAGAGTCACTGTGGATCAAATTCTGGGGAGATTTTTGGCGTGGCGTCATTTTTTGGCAAGGCAGATTGACGATGAGCGACGAAGAGAGACAGTTTCAGACCCTTTGTCAGGCGGATGAGATTCCGGAGGGGGAAGGTCGCGCATTTCCGCTCAACGGAACGTTGGTCGCCGTGTTCCGGCGGGAGGGTGAGTACTTTGCGATCAATGATTCCTGTCCGCACATGGGAGCCTCGCTCGCTTCAGGGTATCTTGAGGGCTGTGACGTGATCTGCCCTTGGCACGCCTGGAAGTTTTGTGTGAAAGATGGAATCTGGATGGATAATCCAAAATCCAAAGTTCGCACGGACTCGTACGCCGTGCGGATCGTAGGAACGGATGTACAGGTGGAAATTCCCCGACCAAAATCGGCACACTGAAAAATCGGCACACCGTGCATTGCCAAACGGAGGCATTGCCAAACAAAGGCGACACAATACAGCGACACAATACAGCGACTCGCGGTTCGGTGTTGCTGCTGGCAAGATTGACAAGATCGACGGGTGAACCTGTGATGATCCGTCTGCGAAAGGTGTGAGAATTTCGTTCTTGATTCAATTGATTCTCGACTCAGTTCGCCCTCGATTGCGGAAATCGTTTCCGTCACAACATCCAGCCCTGCGTAAAAATCGATGACAGCCGATTCACAAGTTTTCGGCGACCAAGACAACGTGATTCCTTTAAGGT
This sequence comes from Schlesneria paludicola DSM 18645, assembly GCA_945869955.1. GTDB lineage: Bacteria > Planctomycetota > Planctomycetia > Planctomycetales > Planctomycetaceae > Schlesneria > Schlesneria paludicola_B. The sequence goes on along the minus strand of CAMBQP010000146.1, from coordinate 5,732 downwards.
GAAATTTCATGAGCCCTTCGATCGATCAATCATTCCGTGCATCGAGCCCGACGCAGGAACATGCGTTTCGCGGCGGACCACGGATCACGGCGCTCGAGACCCTGATCCCTCATGACATCATGGGGGGGCTGATGTTGTTACGAATTCATACCGACGCCGGAACGGTCGGTGGCGAACCCGTAGTTGGTCATGGTGAGACATACTACGTACCGCATGCCGTCGCAGCGACATTGCACGACTGGATGTCTCGTCGTCTCTTGGGGGCTGATGCCACCGCGATCGAAAGTCATTGGCGTTTCCTGTACGAACGAGGAACGGCGTTCGGAGTTCGTGGCTGTGAGCTCCGGGCGATCAGTGCGATCGACTTGGCATTGTGGGATATCCTTGGGCAGCTCACTCAACAACCCGTCTGGAAATTGCTGGGGGGGCCGGTGCGTGATTCGATTCCGGTGTACAATAGTTGCGGTGGCCCCAGTTACGGCCGACGACCTTATTCCTCAGGAAGCGCGAACGAGGGGATTCTGAGTGACCCTCCCACATCCGGATGGCCGGGCCACGGAGACATTGGTCGACCTGGCCCGCTGGAAGACAATTACAACAGCGTTTATCACCCCGGTGATCTCGCCGAAGAATTGTTGTCGGAAGGTTACACCGCCATGAAACTGTGGTCCTTCGACCGCGTCTATAAACAAAGTGGTGGTCATCGCGTCAGCTGGTCCGACCTTGACGAGGGCCTGGCTCCGTTTCGTGCAATTCGTGAACGGGTCGGAATGAAGATGGAGGTGATGCTGGATGGTCATGGGTTCTTTACGCTTCCTGCCGCGCTGCGCATTGCCGAAGCGATGCGGGAATTGAAACCGCTTTGGCTGGAAGATGTCATCAGACCCGACTGCGTGGATACGATTGCTGACTTCCGCGACCGGGCTGGCGTTCCGATTGCGGTCAGCGAGATGCTGGTCAGTCGTGAAGAATATCGTCTGGTGCTGCAGCGGCACGCGGCGGATTACGCGATGATCGATCCAACCTGGGTGGGAGGGATCAGCGAAACCCGTCGGGCTGCCGAGTTGGCACAGGCCTTTAATATTCCGGTGCTGATGCATGATTGCACGGGTCCACTGACGCTGTTTGCGGGACTGAATGTGACTGCCGCATGTGCGAATGTCACGTACCAGGAAACGGTCCGGGCACATATTCGGACCCTGTATCCGCTGCTGATTGATGAACCCCCTCAGGTCATTCGGGGCCAGATTGCACTCACCACTCGCCCTGGATTAGGTGTTCGACTGCTGGATGATCTGTTTACGCCGGATCATCCCGGCTACCGAATCACGCGGTTACCGGTCAGTTGATTCCTGCCGTTGATCCCGAGAAACCCTAACCCCCTGAGACCCAACCCGCCAAAACCCGGCCCAAAGTATCCAGATGGGTCGGCGGTTTTCGCGGGAATAAGCCGTGGCGGCATCCCTGAAAGCGGGAAGCTCATTCCCGCTTTTTTTCCGCCGAATGGTCTCGTTGGTTGTCACAATTGTGTTGTCGTCGTTTAATGTTGTAAACCACGTAGTTGAAAATCACGCAGTCTCGTTGTCACCGGATTCTTCACAAGGGCTCGACCATGCATTCCACAAATCGTCGTGAGTTCCTCAAATCGTCGTCGACGGTGGCGACCGCTGCCACACTGGCTCCCTGGATGTTCAATGCCGTCTCGGCACAAGAAAGCAGCGACCGGGATCTGCGAGTGGGGATCATCGGAACGGGACGGGGAATGGCTCATGCCAATGCGGCATTGAATGCGAAGGGGGTTTTGCTGGATTATGTCTGTGACATTGACTCGAACCGCCTGGCACTCGCCATGAAAACGGTCGAGGGCCGGGGAGCCAAAGCCAAGGGGGTGTCGGATTTTCGGCGAATGCTGGATGACCCCAAACTCGACGCGGTCTTTATCGCGACGTGCAATCACTGGCATGCCCCCGCCACAATTCTGGCCTGTTCTGCAGGAAAACATGTTTACGTGGAAAAGCCGGGAAGCCACAACGCTCGCGAAGGGGAGTTGATGGTGCAAGCCGCCAGGAAAAATCGGCGGATGGTACAAATGGGTAACCAGCGCCGCACATGGCCGGCAATTCGCGAAGCGATCGGAAAATTGAAAGAGGGTGTGATCGGAAAAGTCTTGTATGCCCGTTGCTGGTACGATGCGGATCGAAAATCGATTGGCAAAGGGAAACCGGTTCCCGTCCCCGAAAATCTGGATTATTCGATCTGGCAGGGCCCCGCTCCCGAGCGTCCCTACGTCGACAATCTCGTCCACTACAACTGGCACTGGCGGTGGCATTGGGGTGGGGGCGAACTCGCCAACAATGGAATCCACACGCTGGATGTGGCGCGCTGGGGACTCGGGGTCGATTATCCAACTCAAATCAGTTTTCTGGGGGGGCGATACCATTTTGATGACGACCAGGAAACTCCGGATACCGGAGTCGCAGTCTTTCACTTTGGGGACAAAGGCTGTAGCTGGGAAGTGAGCAGTTGCCTCACACGAAAAGAGGAAAAACATAGTCAGGTGATTTTCTACGGGACAGAAGGGACGCTGCATATCATTGATCCGGGGTACAAAATCCTGAATTCGAAAGGTGAAGAAATCGGGAAGGGATCGGGAGCTGGAGGTGAGCAGGATCACATTCAAAATTTCTTGAATGCGATTAAAACAGGCGAACCCCTCAATTCCGAGATTGAAGAGGGTCAAAAAAGCACCCTGCTGTGTCACCTGGGAAATATCTCGTATAAGCTCGGACGAATGGTCCGATTCGATCCGGAAACCCGCTCGATTGTCGGTGATCGCGACGCCACCGCCCTTTGGGGACGCGAATATCGCCCTGGTTGGGAACCGATTGTTTGATCCGAGTTGGCCTGTTTTCCGTTGAGTAATACAACGAGACAGGCAAGAGACGGCCTGTTTGGCTGCCGTTTCATGGGGATGAACGACCAGCCGGTCGATCATCCCAGACGTGTTTTTTTGAAAGCGGAATCATGGATGCTGATGAATTTGCGGGTTCTCCCAAAACGTGGCCACCACTCGGCATGCCAACGGGCAGTGTCCGGGCATTGCTGGCCCTGATGGTGGTGGCGGTTGTCGTTACTAAGATGGCTCGCGGCGACGCGTTTCACGATGAACACGACCTGCTTTGGGTCGAAACGCTGCTCATTTCGCTCGCACATTATTTTACGTCTCGCAGGTTTGTTTCGTTAACTCCGCAGGTCCGTCAGCAACTCGAAGAAGACGGCGTGATTGATCGCGAACGGCATCCCCTCTTTCTGCCACGGAACTCGATCCGCATCATCATCGTGGGTTCATTCGTCTGGTTGGCGTACTATCTGTACAGCAACAATCGAATTTACGAGCACCATGCGGGTTCGTTACTGGCCATGATGGGGGCGTTCCTGTTGGGGAGCGTGGTGCGTAATATCAGTCATTGGTGGCAGCCGAAAGCCGCTCCTACCAAATCCGGAACCTGGGGCGATCTCAAGGCACTCGCGGCATTAGGTGCCGTGCTGGTGGTCGCCGTTCCCGAATTTCTCGATCTCTCGAATGCCATGCCTTCGGAATTCTATCGGATTGCCCTTGGGTTCATGTTGTTTTATTTCGGTTCACGATAGTTTTGTTGTTTCGACGAATCAAACCGGTACAAGAAAGATTGACTTTATGTCCTTACGCCAGGCTCGGACGACGCTTTTTCTATTGCTGCTTACTCCAGTGGCCTTCGCGGTGAATTCTGCCGCGAACGAGAAAAACAATGAGGTGGATGATACGGCAACCACGTTGACCGCTGCCGACTGGCCCTGGTGGCGTGGACCGCATCGCAACGGCGATGCCGTTGCCGATCAAAAGCCCCCGTTGAACTGGAGTGAAAAAGAGAACGTCATCTGGAAAACACCGATTCCGGGCCGTGGTCATGGTTCGCCGATTCTGGTTGGTAACCGAATTTTCCTGTTGACGGCAGAGCATGATCGCCAGGTCCAGTCTGTCATCTGCATTCATCGCAAAACGGGTGAACAACTTTGGCAGACGGATCTCCACCAAGGGGATTTAAACGTAAAAGGAAATGCGAAAAGTACGCTCGCCAATTCCACCGTTGCCTGCGATGGCGAACGAGTGTTTGCGACGTTCCTGCATGACGGTGCCATTTTGACGACGGCACTGGATCTCGAAGGAAAGCAGCTTTGGCAGACAAAGATCACCGATTATATCCTGCATCAGGGATTTGGTTCGTCGCCAACGGTCTATGGTCCGCTGGTGATTGTCTCGGCAGATAATAAGGGGACCGGTGCGATTGCCGGGCTGGAACGAACCACCGGAAAAATCGTTTGGAAACAAGACCGACCGAAGCTTCCTAATTATACTTCGCCGATTATTCTGACGGTCGCTGGCAAAGAGCAGCTTTTTTTCAGCGGTTGTGATCTCGTCACCAGTTTTGAGCCGCTGACGGGAAAGAAGAACTGGGAAATCAAAGGTTCGACGGAAGAGTGTGTCACCTCCACCGTTACCGATGGAGAATTGATCTACACCAGCGGTGGCTATCCCCGCAACCACCTGAGTGCCATCCACGCCGACGGCACGGGGAAAGTAGCTTGGGAGAATGGAACACGCGTGTATGTCCCTTCGATGCTGATGAAAGCCGGTTACTTGTATGCCGTACTGGATGCCGGCGTCGCAACCTGCTGGAAGTCTGATACGGGTGTGGAACAATGGAAGCAACGACTGGAAGGAACATTCACGGCATCTCCTGTGCTGGTAGGTGACCAGATTTTTGCCACAAACGAAACGGGAACCACTTGGGTGTTTAAGGCCTCGCCAGCGGGATTTGAACAAGTCGCTGAAAACAAGCTGGCCGAAGAGGTCTTTGCCACACCGACAATTTGTCACAGCCGAATCTATCTGCGGGGGGCGAATACCATCGACGGAAAACGCCAGGAATCACTCTATTGCCTCGGTTCACCCTAAATTGGTGACGCAGAGTGACTCGATGTCGAGCTTTGGAACAAACGGGGTTGTTCCAGAGTTCTTGCAGAAGAACGCCACCCCCGCTCTTCTGCAAGAGCAGCGTCGATGTAGGGACACCAATTCGTCCGTTGGCTTAGTACCACTGATACGAATAACGCTGAAACTGATCGATCACGCTCTGCCGACTTGGCCCACCCCTCTCATTCGACCAGGGTTCACTGGTCCAAATCCCTTTCGAGGCTCGAAGTTGTGAAACAAGACGATCCGTGGCGATTTGTCGGGTTGTCCAGCCATGCTGCTGATCCTTCAGCAGCTGGTTTTCGAGCGACTCACGCTTCAGGTCGAGCATTCCTCGCACACCCGCTTGAATCACCGGATCAGTACAGTTCATCAATGGTTTCAGGCATAGCCAGCCTTCATCACTGGTGGGATGGGCCGCGATCTGGACCGACGGGCGCGGATCCCCTGCGAGGATCCGGTTAACGTTGTACTGGTTCACAAAGGCGTCGACAGGCAACACCACATACAAATACCCTGCAAAGGCGACCGTCCATAATTGGTGCCGGATGAGCCAAGTGAAGTCGTGTTGCCGTCCGATCTTTCTCAGAACTAACAGAAACCCACCGAAGACCGAGGCGACCCCCAGCAATCCGACCACGCGCATGCGAGTCATTCCGTTAAAACCGATGTAGATGAATAGACGATTAAAAACGGCTAACACCAGCAAAAGATTAAG
>CAMBQP010000145.1 GCA_945869955.1 Schlesneria paludicola DSM 18645 | reverse complement strand
GGATAAATCGACTTAACAGCATGGCGGGAATCACCAGCGCTGAAGTTGCCAGTGCATGAACCGCGCCGTAACTCGCTGCATCAGGCGTATTGAGAAACCAATAGATCAGCGTCGAATCCAGAATCACCAGCGATAACAACATCACCTTGATACTCCCCTGAACCGTCGCGGGTGAGGGATTCCGTAAGGCCTCAATCGCCCGACGATTGATCGTAAAGGCAACTACCATCAGCATCGCCAGCGCAACCCCGACGGGTGACCGCTCCGGCATATTGATCATGAGCCACGCCAGGACCACAAAGCCCAAATTGATAATCCCCTGCGCCAAAGCCAACTGCCAACGATTGCTGACGCGTGCTTCGGTCCGGGCGAACACCGTCACCCCCGTGATGTACAACCCCAAGCCGAGCGCTGCGGGAAACAGAGGTAGCGAAACCATGTTCGGGATCCATTCGGTCTGCAGACTGCCCCCCAGCATCACATTCAGGAATCGGCAGCTCCCCATCGCCAGCGGGCCGAGCCAAGTCCGCTTCAGGATTCGGTCATAACCAAGAATCGCCACTATCAGCAGTAGGGCAACTTGCAGGCTCACACGACTCACCATCCCCGCCGCGACAATCCCCGCAACCATGAGAATCATTCCCAAACCCGTAGCCGATTTGAGCGAAACACGCCCGGAAGGAATTGGTCGTCCGGGCCGTTCAGCTGTATCTTGTTCGACATCAAATACATCATTAAACACCATGCCCGCGAGATACAGGCAGCAGGAAGCGATCAATAAACCGGCAAATTCCCCTGGATAAGTCCAGCGAGCGGATTGTTCGAACGGCTCCCCCACCGCCAGAGCGACCGGCCCATACAGGAATTGATGGGTGAGCACGAATCCCAGCACAATATCCGCCATGGCAGTGAAGACCGTCGGAAGTCGCAGTAATTGCAAATAAGCCCGCATTTTTCGCCTCGTCAACAAATCAGAAATTCAATCCCCAGATTATGTCAGGCGGCCAAATAAATGGCTATTCGCTTCCGACCCATACCCGAGTCGCGCGTCAACCGGCGAGAATTTTCGTGGCCAGTGATGAATACGCATCGAACTCTGTGCATAATAACGCCCCTTCGATCGGCTGACGATCCGGAGGATTTGTGCTCGTCTCTTCGTCGTTCTCCTGTGAAAGTGCATTCAAGATGAAAATCGCCGTGACCGATTACTCGTTTGCCAATCTGGATGTGGAAGAAGGAATTCTTCGCCCCCTTGGTTATGAGTTGATTTCGCTGAAAGAAAAACGTTCCGCTGCCGAGATTGCGAATTTGGTCGCCGATGCGGACGCGGTCATCACGCAATTTGCCCCCGTCACGGCGGAAGTGATCGCAAGCATGCGTCAGGCGAAGGTGATTGTCCGGTACGGGATCGGGGTGGATAACGTCGATCTCGACGCCGCCAAAAAACAGGGGATTCCGGTTTGTAACGTTCCCGACTACTGCATCGATGAAGTCGCCGACCATACTCTCGCCTTCATCCTCGGGAGTACGCGACAGGTTGTCACCAACAGCAATCTGGTTCACGGTGGCAAATGGGGTCTGGCGACAACTTTGGATCAGATGCATGCACTGCGCGATCTGACAGTAGGAGTCGTCGGGTTCGGTCGGATTGGCCGGGAAGTCGCCGCCCGGCTTCGATCCTTTAAATGCCGTGTCCTCGTTTCTGATCCGGTCGCCGCTGCGGCGGATGTGGAACGAGCGGGTTGTGTTCCCGTGGCGCTGAACGACTTGATTTCCCAGTCGGATGTGATCACCCTGCACTGTCCTTCGCTCGCACAAACTCGCGGGATGATTAGTCGTCAGTCGTTGTCGACCACCAAGCCCGGCGTCATTCTGATCAACCTTTCTCGCGGCGACCTGGTCGATTCGGACGCCTTGACCGAAGCACTGCAGAGTGGTCATGTTTCGGCTGCAGCCCTGGATGTTTTTGCTCCGGAACCGATCCCGTCAGATCATCCGATTCTGAAAATGGACAACGTGATCATCTCGTCCCACATTGCCTCGTGCAGTGTCCCGGCCGTACGCAAGTTGCGTCAGACAGCCGCCAATCTGGCCGTGATGGCTCTGAAAGGAGAACCGCTGCCGAGTGTCGTCAACGGCGTCACGTCGAAATAATGCTCCGGGGGCGGAACCGGTTGCGATTCCGATCGTGGTCATAAAAAAAGCCCGGAAGCAACCGGTCCAAGGGGGGCGAAGGACATCAGTTGCTTCCGGGGCGATCGGACTCGTCAATAGGTACGGGATACGCCACATCCTTGTGAAGCATCCCGAATCCACTCGTCGTCACTTGGCCCGCAGCATCCATGCCGCAAAAACAAATGCCGTTCAACTAAGGGGCTGAAGTGAGTGGATGGTGTTTATCTGATATTGATCACGAATTTTTGAATTGTTGCCGCAAGCGCTGGGTCTTGATTTCCGCAAAAAAACCACGAAGAAACCCGTATTCTTCAGGGGCTGGATTCCGCGTTTGCATCTGTCCCGTGTCCAGCGGGCGGAACATATTGGCTTATGATTTTTCGGTCAACAGCGCTTTCTTGATTTTTTTCAATTTGTAAAAATGTCTTTCAATTCGCAATGAATTCCGATTTGGCACACGCCAACCACCGCTGACGATTCTTGGGATTATTTTCTTTGTACACGGTCACTGACCAGTTCGGTCGACTTCGTGACGAGTCCCAGCTCAACCAGTTTCTTGACGAATTGATGGGCGACGGGACCGGCGACTGAACCCCCACCACCCCCGTTTTGAATGACAACCACAAAAGCAATCCGTGGTTTTTCGGCCGGAACGTAACCTGCGAACCAGGCGTGATCGACACCATTTGTTTCGGCCGTTCCTGTTTTGCCTGCGATAGTCACCTCTTTCATTCTGACTGTCTTGTAACCGGTTCCGCGGGGATGATGCACGACCATGGTAAGCCCTTCACGGACTCGATCGAGCGTCTCTTGATGAAGTCCCTGGATCGGTTGGGATTCCCTGGACCGCAACAGATCCTGCGTCGCGCTGGAATGATCCAGTGATACCGGGGCAGAATCGGCGGCAAGATGGGGTGTCACCAGACTGCCGTCGTTGGCCACCGCCGCCATGGCACGAGCCATTTGCAGTGGAGTCACTAAGAGCGAACCTTGTCCAATCGCCAAACCGAGCTCATCACCAGAACGCCATGGGGGGCGTCGAACCTCGGCAGTCAATGGAACATCAGGGGCGGGGAGGTGCCCGCCCGACTCAGACGGAAGATCGATTCCCGTTGCTTGACCAATCCCAAATTTTCTTGCCCAGTCGACCAGTGACTGAGGCCCCATCCGCCGGGCAGCAGTATAGAAATAGACGTTACAGGACCGACAAAGTGCATCGGCGAGAGTGACGTCTCCATGTCCAACACCCTGATGTCGAAATGGCAGGCAGCGGTGTTTGTCAGGCCGATCCAGATAACCCTGGCATGGAAACGGCGAGTCAGGGGGCATCTTGCCGGTTTCAATCGAAGCGACCGCAGAAATGATTTTAAACACCGAACCAGGGGGAATTGCCATTTGAGTTGCACGAGACAAAAAGGGGCTTCGCGGATCAGCCATCGCTTCATCCCACGTTTCGAATTCGGAATTGACCAGCAGATTCAGATCAAATCGAGGTGCCGAGGCGGCTGCCAGAATCGCACCGGTATGAACATCCAACGCGATGACACACCCCCCCTGTGGGCAGGTGACATCTGGTGAGCGTCCGGCGCTGGTTTCCAAATCAACCGAGCCCGTGCGTGTGACTTTGGTTAGCGCCGCGTCGAGCAGCTGTTCAGCCCGCTCCTGCACCTCGGTATCGAGGGTCAGGACAAGATCCCGCCCGTGCTGCGGAGGGCGAACCAGCCGTGTTTCCAGAATTTCGCCACGGCGATTCTTCACCAGGACCTGCCTGCCGCGAACCCCTTTCAACTGCGAATCATAACTCAATTCCAGACCACTCATTCCACACGGATCACCCACACGATATTCGAGTGGATCACCATCAGGAAACTTCTGCTTTCGAGCATGCCATTGTTCGTTGGTGAGTGGTTTTCGCATTCCGATCAGGTGTGACGCGAGCGCTCCCTGTGGATAGGATCTGCGCGACTGAATCAGCACGCGTGTATACGGATAACGCTCGGGGTGTGCTTCGAGTTCGGCCTTCATCTCGGTATTGATATCGGTCATGACTACGTGGTAGTCCAATTCCTCGCGAATCAGACGAGGACCCCGCAGGTCTTCCGCCGGTTCCGCGAAGTATTGCTGCACTCGCCCCCACGCCACGCTCCATAACGAATCAGCAGCCAGATTGCTGTTTGACGAGGTGAGTGCAGGACGTGAATGACGTTCTCGATAACGACGAAGCACGTCCGCTTTCTTTCGTTCGACTCGAGCCTGTTCCTGCTGCCGCGCCTCGAGCAATTGATTTAACGGACATTCCGCCAGATCGGCAAGTTGCTGCCACAGCACATCACGCTCGTGAAGGACTTTCTTTTTTTCCGCAGCGAGTTTGTTTTTGTCTTTGCGATCGAGCTTACTGAGACGTGGTTTGGCCTTGGCCTTGATCCATTCGTCATCGGGTGGGTCTTGGATTGCCGGATAGTAAACGGCCAGGTCATACCGTTCGAGATCACCCGCCAGCACGCTGCCATCGGCCGCAAGAATACGACCATCTCGGGCGGGAAGCTCTTCGAGAGTTTCCCAGGTCTGAAGGAAGGCCGAGGCAAACTCGTCCCGCAATCCCAGTTGCAATTGTCCGATGCGAACAATAATGGCCAAGATGGGGACCAGCATCACCAGCCAGAGCAACATCAAGCGAAACTGCGGATTTCGATCCACATTCCACGCGGGGCCAGCCCCCTCGGTTTTATCGACGAACAATGATCGAGGGCTATTTAACATGATCGCCAGCGGTCCATTCGACAATCTGGAAACAAAATACGGAATCATTGCGCGATGGAGAAATCGCTCTGCTAGGGCGACAGCATGGACCACTGGTTCGTCAGAACCGTTCGACGGGTTTCGTCGCGGCGTTTGATACCATTTTTTAAGAGATTCATGAACAGCAAAACGCTGGTGACCAAGGTCGCAGAATAGACTCCATCCTTGCATCCCGCGAGCCACCACTCGCTGCGGAATGACTGGTTTTCCAGTAACCCCAGCGTGGTGGCAGAAAGCCCTTTCCAGCACAGGGTTGCCAGAAAAATCAATGCCCCCGTTCGCAAGGAACCAAAGGTCGCCCCTTCACGAGCGCAGGACCTGAGCATGAGCCCCACGAGAGTGACAAGGATCACCTGCACACCCATACGTTCGTTCGAGAAACAATCCACCCCCAGGCCAAGCAGCGCTCCCCACATCAGTCCGGCGGAACCCGGATGAAGCCTGACGCAGAACACCAGCATGATTCCCGGAAACCAGGGCTGGGAGTGACTCAGCGACAGCTCCCCGGCAAGACTGGATTGCAACGCCAGCGACAGATAAATCAGGCCAGCGGCCAGCAAATGACGTCCCATTATTTCACCGCCAGCCGTTCAGGATTGAGGATCGTTCGCAATATCTGAACGTGAGTCAAATGGCTTGGTAATGGTGCGGGTTTGACGAACACGGTCCACTCGCGGTCATCCGGTCCAAGAACGGCCTCGACAACCTGACCGTAGTACAAAGGGGTTGGCAGGATTCCGTCTCGTTCTGCCGTGTAAACGGCATCGTTCACGCGTACCGATTTTTCTGCGGGAATCCCCTCCAGCCGGCAAAGCGGACTTCCCTGTCCTTTAAGAATGCCCTGTGTTTCAAAAACAAATCCCGAGTCTGTTTCGCGAATGATTTGCGCGCGGCCCCGGTAACGTAAGTCCGTCACGAGCTGAAACGTGCTGGTCCAACGACCGACGTGCTCGATCTTGCCGATCACACACCGCCCCAGCAACATGGCGTCTTCCGTCGAAATCTCGGCTTCGGCCCCAAGGTCAATGAGTGGTCGAAGTGGCTTTCGCGGTGACAGGACTAACTCGTCTTCGCGCAAGCCATGCTTGGCACCATGATCCAGCAGCTTTCCCGCTCGCCATTGCTCGGCAGTGATTTCGCCGAGTACCGCAGCATCCGTCAATTGGGGAAGCACCAACCGCCGAGAGCGTGTGAGTACTGTCGAGATTCCCTGTTCGGTGAATTGCTGTTCGGCCGCTTGAGCAAGTCGAGTCTGCATCGCCCGGTTGCGGTTGCGTTCAAACTCTAACTCTTTTTGCAACGTTGCGATCCTTTGAGCGTCTGCCACGAGCGTTGCATCGGCCTCTGACAGAGTCGCGGCATACGGGAGGTGAAGCTGACGGATCAGAATTTGGGCAGGACGAAGGGCATCCGTGATTTCACTGCGGAGACGCGCAGTGACTCCGGCAGGTGCAACGATTAAGCCTCCCCCCACCAGGAAGAGACAACAGCTGATCAAAATCATTCGGGAGTTCATGACGGGTTCCATTCCCTGACTGAAGCTGTGATGGAACGAACGTTACAGGTTACGGTTGTTGGTTTCGAGGCAATTCTTCCATTGCGAAAGATGCTCGATACAGATTGCAGCCCCCAAAACCACGGATCGCAATGGGTCACTGGCGACACGAACCGGAATCCCTAACTGCTCTTGAAAAAACAGCGGTAAACCGGGCAATAAGGCACTTCCTCCCGAAAGAACCATACCCGTGTCTGACAGATCGGCGACCAGTTCGGGATCACATTGCTCAATCACATTTTTGACACAATTCAGGATCGCATCGAGCGGACTGCGGAGTGCTTCGCGGATCTGTTCGCTGGTGACGGTCGCCTTGCGGGGGATACCGCTGACGATGTCGAGACCACGAACCTCGCACGTTTGCTCTTGATCAAGAGGATAGGCACAACCAATTTTGATTTTCAGTTGCTCGGCCGTCTGATCCCCGATCCGTAAGGCAAAATGCTGCTTCATGTATTCCATGATCGCCTGATCGATTTCATCACCGGCAACCCGCAATGATTTACTGACGACGATTTCGGAAAGGCTGAGCACCGCCACCTCCGTGGTTCCGCCCCCGATATCACAAATCATACTGGCCAGTGGTTCCGAAATTGGCAGACCAGCTCCGATACTGGCCGCCTGACATTCATGAATCAAATAGACTTTTCCCGCCCCCGCACGTTCCGCACTGTTGAATACGGCTCGTTTTTCGACATTGGTAATTCCGCCAGGAACAGCAATCACCACGTTGGGCTTGAATCCAGGAGTCGTCCGGGCGGCCTTTTGAATGAAATACCGCAGCATCGCCTCACATAATTCGAAATCAGTAATCACCCCGTCCTGAATGGGACGCACTGTTGTGATCGAATCCGGGGTCCGTCCGAGCATCTGTTTCGCCAATTTCCCGACCGCCGTGCCACGACCAAGCACCTTCCGGCTTCCCTGTTGCAACGCAACCACGGATGGTTCGTCCAAAACGACCCCCTCGCCTTGAATGGCGACGAGGGTGTTCGCCGTCCCCATGTCAATAGCCAAGTCGGGACTCAACCAGCGTCTCAGACGATTCAGCATCCGTGCATCCACCTTTGTCAACGGCATTCGCTTCGTGTACAGACGAAATTCATTCGCTGCCTGCACACGAAACCGGAATGTAGTCGAGAATCGGCAATTTCAGCAAGATGCGGTTTGATACACTCGTGCTTTCACCCGGCGGGGTACGAACTCTTTCGATACGAACGAATCCATCAAGTGAGCAGCTTGGGTATGTAAGTAAACTGGGTAGCTCGCAGTCTGTTGAAAAACGGGGACTGACACCTCACATTTCGTCTCATTCAACTCGATTTTTGATTTCGCTCAGAGACAGTCCCCGTTTTTCAACAGACTGCTCGAGCCGGGACGATCAAGTCAAATCGGTGAGCACGCCGGGAGAACAGTAGTCGGGGTTTCCGAATCGCTCAATCCGGTGCCCAAAGCCATGTGCCAACGAAATCAACAGCCGATTGTGTGGAATTTTCCCAAAGTCCATCGCTCGTCCCATCTTGAAATCCAGCCCGTTGCCAACCAGGACAAACGGGATGTTATCGAGCGTATGAGAGTTCCCTTTTCCCAATTCATTGGTCCAGACAATCAACGTATTATCAAGCAGTGACCCCGAGCCACCCGGTTCCGGCGTTTCGGCGAGCCGTTTGGCCAGATAGGCAACCTGTTCGGCGTACCACTTGTTAATTCGCGTTAGCTTTTCTTGCGAGGCTTCATCGTCGTCGGCGTTATGAGATAACTCATGGTGCCCTTGATCAACCCCCAAGAACCGCATTTTGGCATCCCCCACCGAATTCGTGTACTGCAGGGTCGCAACCCGCGAAAAATCGGCGGCAAAGCTATTCACCATCAGTTCAATCTGCATCTTGCTGAGTCGAGGCATATTTTCAGCAGCCTCTTTGACCCCCGGCTCCAAATCCGGAACAGCATGTCCGACGGAGGCGACAGCCGCAGTCGATTTCAGCTCTTGTTCCATCTCCTGAACAAAGGTGGTTTGCTCTTCGAGAAGTTGACGATCTGCCGGATTAATGCTCGCCGAGAGTTTCCGGAGATCGTCTTGCAGGTCATCCAAGATGGTTTTCAGGTTTTCCTGCCCCTTGAGTCGTCCATACAACTTGGAAAACATTTGGTATGGGTCATCGATCGGAGTGATCGGCTTATTGGGCCCGGCATAGGACATGCGGGTCCAGGTATCGGCACGATCAGGGACCATGACACCAAATTCCAGCGAACCGAAGCGAGTCCGCGTCGCGGGATCCGACTGCAAAAAGTTCTTGATTTCTTGATCAATCGACAATCCGGTAGACCAGCCAGCAGGGGTGTCGGATCCTCCCTGAATATTACCCGGGAACAGTTCAACCCCGGTCAACAAACAGCCAATCCCCCGCATATGGCTGTCACCATCGCCCCGAATTTTGTCGCAGACTCCGTGCAGCGTCAGCAGCTTGTTTTTGAACGGCTCGAGCGGAGCAAGGCTTTCTTTGAGAGCAAAATCAGCCCCCTTTTCGTCCGGCCAGAACGTCTTGGGAACAACACCATTCGGACTGAAAATAATGACCAGCCGCTGCTTGCGAGCGGTCTGGTTGGCGAATCCGAGACTGGGCAAATTGAGAATGAAAGGGAGTGCCGCAGCACTGAGCCCCAGATCACGCAGGAATTCTCGGCGGGTGGGTTGAGTCATTTCCGATCCTCTTCTTGATCAAGGTCACTTCGTCTCAGTGGTAGTTTGCGTTTGCGGCGGGAGAGTCGTCAAGGCGGAAGTGGCAATCATTTCACGGATGAGTCTCCTGAGGCTGAAATTTTCGCGGACAAACTCGACTCGCAAGGCCTCATTTGTCCCCGCACCATAGGCCCGGATTGGCTGCTTGATCATCCCATGAAACAACTGACCCACGAAAGCCGAATGTGTTTCAGAGCTTTCCGCCAGAAAGCTCGCCAATTGACGGACACCATCAAACCCCACCGTTTCCCCCTGTCGCGTCACATAATGCCCGTTGGCGAGGATCGGATGCCCCAGTTCCTCTCTCCGAAAGCGTCCCGTCGCATCAAAGTGCTCGAACGGAAAACCTAACGGGTTGATCAACGCGTGGCACGACTGACACGATTCGGGGCGCGTCTGCAGCGCGACCCGCTCGCGCGTGGTCAGGTCGGGTTCGAATTGCGGTGCAAGGGGCGTGACCGCTTCGGGTGGCGGACGAAGCATGCGACCCAACAGACTCCGGGCGATGAAGACTCCACGATGAATTGGGGAGCTGGTCGACGAGTAGGCAAAGTCAGCCATCAAATAGGGATGGGAAAGGAGACCTGCCCGCTGACTGGGTTCGAACGACACCTTTTGAAAGGGGGCATCCCGAGGCAGGTCCGCTCCGTAAAACTGAGACAGTCGGCCATTGAGATACATTTGATCCGAGAGCAGCAGTTGCCGAAAATCGCTCGTATCGCTCGCAATCAATTCGTCGAGAAACAATTCCAGCGAATGACGTAGATCCTGCGCCAGCACTTCGTTGAACTCCGGAAACAAAGCGGTGTCTTTTCCCAGATCCGGAATGCGGTCGACCTTCAGCCAGCGCAAAAGAAACTCGCGGAGTTTCGAGCGAAAACGAGCATCGCTCATCATTCTCTCCGCCTGAACAGCCACTTGTTGTCGTGTGGCAAGCTCACCCTGCTCGGCGGCGTTCAATAATGTCGCATCGGGTATCGAATCCCATAACCCAAACGAAATTCGTGACGCAACGTGGTAGGGATCATTCGAGTTCATATCGGTGGACCCGAGTTCTCGATAGAGAAAACGGGGCGATTTCAGCAGCAATAACACCACGCGATTAACGCCGTTTTCCTGATCGCTGGCACCGGCAAACTGACGTTCGAGATACCGCTGTTGCTGCTCGGGATTCAAAGGTCGCCGAAAGGCTCGCTCGGCCAACCGGTCACAAAACTCTTTCAGTTTCGCGGGACGATCAGCGGCATCCGCTTTGGTTCCTGCGAGTTCATCCAGATGGATCGTGACGTATTCCGCCACTTCCATCGCCGCTTCGGTTGTGGCCTGGTCCCAGTCTTTGGAAATGGAAGTGGCTCGCTCCCAACCGAGACTACGGTCATCAGGGGGGAATGGAGACTTCACGACACAGACTTCGGCGGCACGACCTGGCGTCAAAAACCGGTTTGGAATCACTTCCCCGATTTGTTGCGGACGTTTCCATTCGAGCGATACCACCGCTTTTGCAGGAGGTTTTTCCTTCGCCTTTTCGTCCTTCACCCCCTGCGAGGCTTTGGAAAATTCCAGGCGCAGCGGATAGGACCGCCCTCCCAACAGAAATAAGGTGCCACGATGCTCGGTATCCGTTCCGGATTTGACATAAGCATCAATCAGCGGATGCTGCAAATCATTGACCCATAATCGCGTTGCCTGGTCTGTGCGGACAAGAAATTCGTATTCCCCCGTATCCGGGGCGATCACTGAGCCCCGCCAGCGGATGGCAAATTCGTGTGGCTCAACCTGAGCCCCATCCGGATGATCCGTCATCGGGCTCTGATCACGAAAATCGTAATCCACGACAGGATCCAGTTGTTCATAAACGCGATCATTCCTGCCAAGATTCCGCGATTTGAAATACTCGCCGAGCAAACCATGACGCTCATCCACCTCCCCCGCTCGACGGAACGGCGCAATCAGATCCGCCACCGCGTGACGATATTGACGAACGGTCAAACGAGAAAGCTCGACACGCGCCGATTGATTTCGTGCCTGAGCGGTTGCCGAATAGAATCCCTCGTGAATAAAGGTGGCCACCCGCTGAGCTTCGTCACCCACACACGTTCCCGGTTTGTCCTCGGGCATGGATCGGCTGATGTATTCAGTCAGTTCTCCGATCGAACGATCGCCGACCAAGGGATGGGGATAAACGGCAGTTTTTCCTTCCCCCTTCGGTCCATGGCAAACCGCACATTTGGTCTGATAAATCGTCTCGCCGGTGGCGGGTGAATCGTCAGCAAAGACCGATAAGGTCTCAATCCCGCACAGGAGGACCAAGAGACCCGCGAATCGCAGTCCGAATCCGTTCCCGTCGCGGCGAGGTGTCTTGATCCTCATCCTGATCTTCATGATTCATCGACCCGTCATGCGACAAACCGCGTTGGTGTGGTATTCATTCGTCAGCGAGGAAACCAGGCCGAGACTCGTTGCCTCAGCGATTTGGGTTTCGGGTTTGCAGGAACAACGTCCCTAGACAAAGGAAGTGTGACGATTCGAGAACTCGCGGTCAATTCTTCCGAGTCGACACGATCCCTGCGTGAGGTTTTGTCTGGCGACGGATTCGGGGGGACGTCCGTCGGATTCCTGTCCGGTTCCGGTGGGACGGAATCCAAACTTTCTTCCAAGGTTGGCAAGTCGATGTTGTCGTAATCGATGTTTGCAGGTTTCTTTTTCAAGTCGAACGGTTGCTCTAATTCAAACTTTTCCTCAGCCGGACGATTGGACTTCAGATAACGATCTTCATTGGTCGTGGGACGGGTGTCGCTGGTGTAACAGACATCCGCAACAAAACAGCCCAAGGGGCCAATCGAACCGTAGCGTTCTTCGTAAAAATAGACCCCGTGCGTCTCGAGAATCGTTCCCGTCTGACGTTCGAGTGTGGCCAACGTCGTGTTGTAGTTTGCCAGCGAATTGGCCTCGTTCGAGATGGCATTCCCCCAATCCGTGACCCCCTGCAGGACGTTGATCAAGATCCCCGTTCCCGTCCGATACTTGGCTAATTGATAATCGAGATTGGTTTTTGCGGCTTCACGAACTTCACGAAAGGCGAGATAGAGTTCATAACTTTGGTCAAGCGTTCGAAGATTCGTCGCCAAGAGATGTGAGGCCTGATGGAGTCCTTGCTGCAAATTAATTCGATCCCGGACAATGGTAAGCTCGCGCTGCCGCAATCCGGCTCGTGACTGCCTCAACCCCAACGGAACCGAGAAATTGACTCCCAACGTCCAGTCGGTGTTGGCTCCTGCACCGGATTGAAGTTGTGCACCGGCTGGTGTCGTCCCTTCCAGTCCATTCCATCGATAGAGCGCAACACCATCCAACTGGGGAAGCGCGGAATTCTTAGCAATCACAATCTGCTGCTCATCCGCTTCAATGATCAATTTTAATTCGATCAGATCCGGTCGTCTTTCCGAGGCGATCTCGAGAATCCGTGACCAATCTGGCTCGAATCGCTCGTCCGTTGGGGGTGTATGAGGAACCAGTCGCTTGCCGTCCGAGGGGGGCATACCGATCAGATTCCGCAGGGCATCTTCTCGCTGAATCATATTGGCCCGTGACGTAATCAAAGCCGCCCGCGTATTCGCCAGCGTCACTTGAACCTGCGACAGATCTGCGCGATTATCGAGATCCACTTTGACCCGGGTCTTGATCCGTCGAACCACTTCTTCAAGTTGCTCAATTTGCTGTTGCTTGGACCAGACATCGGTTCGCGCGGCGACCAGCGACCAATACGCCTCCATGACTCCCCGAACCATCTCTTGAACCGAGTCTTTCAGTTGAAAAAACGAAAGCTCGGTATTGATGCGGGCAATCACAATCGGGGCCATGTTCGGACCGAACCCCGCACCGCGAAGCAGCGGTTGTGTGTAATTCAGCGTGGTTGCGGTTGCGGTTTGTGGATTGAGTGCGTAGATTCCCGGCGAAAAATCTCGGCCAATCGAGCCAAATCCAAGTCCGGCTGTTCCCCCTAAAGCATTTAACTTTGTCAAATTCGTGGAATTCGTGAAACCATCAGTCCGAATTCCGTTAATTAAGGTTTGCCCAGGAACCAGCGGATTAAATATCGCTTGTGGACTTTCCAACGTATTAAAAGTATTGGAAGACGACAGCACGGGGTCAAACCGGGCATTGCTTTGATCGATGGTCGTATTGATGATCGCGGCGTCATAAATGGACCGGCCACTGGAAACGGCCATGGTTCCGGCCAGAATCCGGACGACATCGGTCCGATCGAGTGAGATCCGGATGACTTCATCGAGTGAGACAGGAACCGCCTCCAACTCCCCCTTACTCGAAACGGTCGGGGGGGGAGCAGAATCTTGAATCCGATATTTCACCAGTTGTGACGGATCACGAACCTGGACTGTCCGCTGACCAGGAAGCAAGGTTGGCAAAGGTCGTTGTGCGACTGCCGTTTTTGCGGAAATGATCAACGCCATCGCCATGACGGCGAAAGTACGAGATCGGTGATTGGCATCCATACCAAAGCACTCACTCTAAAGGACGGGCTGTTCCGTTACCAGATCGTCGAAAAGGTGCTGACAAAACGAGGATTACTCATCAAGTCCGGACTGTAGGATTTGTAACGCCTGGCGAAAGTCGGTTGTGTCACAGACAATCCCACCGTCCCTTAAAACCACGACTCTTTTGGCATTTTTGGCGACATTCGCATCATGTGTCACGAGGATGACCGTAATCCCCGCAATTTCATTCAGTTCCCGAAAGAGAGAAATCACCTCGCGACTGGTTTTTGAGTCAAGGTTTCCCGTCGGTTCGTCACCCATGAGAATTGCAGGTTCATTGACCAGCGCCCGAGCAATCGCCACCCGTTGCTGCTGCCCCCCTGAAAGTTGACTCGGGTGATGGTCCAGTCGATTTCCCAGGCCGACCAGCGTCAGTTTTTCGACCGCGCGACGGTGACGTTCAACGGACGTAATCCCTTTTGCATACAGCAGAGGTAATTCGACGTTTTCGAGCGCAGATGTTCGATTGAGCAAATTAAAATTTTGAAAGACAAATCCGATTCGATGGTTGCGAATCCGGGCTCGATCATCGTTGGACATCGTGGCGATTTCTTCGCCCGCGAGCTTGTAACTTCCCGAAGTTGGTCGATCGAGACATCCCAGAGTGTTCATCAACGTACTTTTGCCCGATCCGGAAGGACCAATCAATGCGACGTATTCTCCCTGTTCAATCGTGAGCTGTGCATCCTTGAGTGCATGGACCTGGATCTCTCCCAGATTGTAAACCTTGCAGACATCACGAATCTCGATTAATGCCACGCCACGATTCCTTGAAAAATCTGCACAAACTCACGAGGTATACCAAGTTTTCCGTCTTTGCGGAGCACGACGGACGAGGTGCAAAAACCTGATCACAAATTCGGCGGAAACCGCCGTTTGTTTGTCGTCAACCCCTTTCGCGATCCGAAATCTTTTTTTATATCTCAACCACCCTAATGCAAAGTCACCGCGTCGTCATGTGTCATCACTCCATACATTATTGCTGTCTCCGTAAATGTTAAACTTAACTCGCGTGGTCGTTACGGCA
>CAMBQP010000144.1 GCA_945869955.1 Schlesneria paludicola DSM 18645 | reverse complement strand
TGGGTTTGGTCGCTTGTATTGGGAGCGGACTGATCGAGTTTTTTGGGGCATTTATTGCCGAGGCGATCCGTCGGCGAACCCCTCGTGCGGCCCTGCTATCAACACTCGCGGGAATTGCGATTGGATTCATTTCAATGAGTTTTGCGCTGCAAATTTTCCAGAAACCGCTCATCGCGATGCTACCGCTGGCAATCGTTCTGATCACCTACTTCGCTCAAGCCCCTTTTCCCTGGCATTTACCGGGAGGGATGGTGGCAGTCGTGCTCGGAACGACGATCGCCTGGTTGATGTCCGGAATCGCGGCCGCGTTTCCGGGGTTGGCCCCCTGGTTAACGGAATCCACATTAAGCCTGGTGGGGGTGCGAACTGCGGCCAATCAATTGAGTTTTTACTGGCCGCAGTTTGCCGGCGGGCTGATCGTGGCACGACTGGCAGACCCGTCCCAGTGGATTGGTTTTCTGTCGGTCATCATCCCGATGGGATTATTTAATCTGATCGGAAGCTTGCAAAACATCGAATCCGCAGAGGCGGCAGGGGATCGATATGATGCCCGCTCGTCGTTGGCAGCCAACGGAGTGGGATCGATTTGTGCCGCCCTGTTTGGCAGCTGCTTTCCCACCACGATTTATATTGGTCACCCAGGCTGGAAGGGATTGGGGGCACGAGCCGGTTACTCGACACTGAATGGGTTGGTGGTCACACTTATCTGTCTCACGGGGGCCGTTAGCCTGATTGAGAGCCTGATTCCCATGGAGTCGGGGATTGCGATCGTGCTGTGGATCGGAATTATCATCACCGCTCAAGCCTTCTCGGCCGTTCCGCCCGAGCATGCCCCGGCCGTGGCGGTCGGCTTATTCCCGGCGATTGCCGCCTGGGGTTTCACCGTTACGCAAGGGGCCTTCTTCAAGTCCGGCGGAAAAACCCTGCAAGAGTTACTGATCGCGGATCCCTTGGCCAATGTGAATGATTTCCTGTTGCATGGGATGATCTCGCTGCAGCAAGGCTATATCTTCACCTGCATGATTCTGGCCGCGATCTCGGCCTTTTTGATTGACCGCAAGTTTTATGCTGCCGGAGCATGGTCACTGATTGGTGCGATCTGCGCCGGCATCGGCCTGACGCACGCGTATCAATTGAATGGTAATATCGTCGATTTCCTGTTTGCGTTTGCCCAGCCCTCACTGGAATCCGCCACCATTTATCGTTCATGGAACACCGCACTGGGGTATCTGCTGATGGCGCTCGCGTTTTTTGCGTTCGGGAGATATTTCCAGGGGAGGGAAACGAGCGAGCGTATCACGCATTAACCTCAAACCTCTGAGCCGTAAAATTCAGGCACTGGCCCGAAACTGATTCGGCTCTTCGGTGTTCGACAGTTGATCGAGGATTTCGTTGAGTCGCTGTAAGGCTCGCTGCTGGGATTCATGCAGCTGCGCCGAGGCAAAAATCGTTTCGGTCGTCAGCTGACTCAATTCCTTTGTTCGCTCGGCCATCGCGACCTGGATCTCATGAATCTGCCGGGCGAGTGCCTCGTTCGAGACGGATTGAGGAACCCAGGAAATTGCGGAAGCTTGCTTGTTTTCTGCGGCTACGAATCGCTCTTGGTGTACCGACTCGATCGCACTCAATAGTCCTTCCCATCCACGGGATTCGCTCTGAGAAAGCTCTGTGACCCTCGATTGTTCCCGCTGAATCTTGTCGCATAACTCTGCGGCAGAAAGCGATGACAACCCATTCCCATCCGCCAGATTGGCCGAGTACGGAAAATCTGCGGCAGCGACGATTTCCAGCTTGATGGACAACAAAACGGGGCCAATTTGGAGTTGGTCGGCATGACGCAGGGTCATCCGCCGGCATTGCTGCTGATTCACCAATAAGATCTGCTCTTCCGAAGCCGCCTCAACCCAGATCGACCCTTGTTGCTGGTGGATAATGGCATGCACGGGTGAGACCGAATGAGAGTTCAGCGTGAGATCACAGCGAGGACTCGATCCGATCAAAAAACCATCATGAGTCATCACAACGGAATCATCATTCAGGCAAAGCGCCACCAAGACATCATCGAAACTTTCGTGCCGGGAATCATCCCTGGAAAATAAAGTTCGCAGTGGGTTACTGGTAGTCATTATTACTCCGACATCCAATCGAGCGAGTGTCGCGAGGACCTGAACGTACACTCTTATCATCGAAGACACCACGGGATGAGCATGATGGAATCTCTGGAAAGATCGTCCGAGATTCGGAAATCGCACCTGCCGAAATGACGTTGACTGGTCGAGTTTGCCGATTCGGCAAGAGTTTCACTCCCCCTGCCCCACCCCTGTATAGACCGAACACCCCTGGATGGACCGAACACACTGTATGGACCGAACACAAGAGTGGCTCAATCCGTCCGGAAAACGATCACGGACTTGTCCCTGACAGGACCAAATTTCGCGGCGAGCCCCCCCCCATCAAACGGACCTGGGAATCAGATGAATGGCGGGAGTTTTGAGCATCGCGGTGACGGTATCGCCGCACTGAAGCTGCAATTCATCGCTCGCAGGACGTGTTACCAGTGCGGTGATTTCAAATCCACATTCCAGTGCGACGCGCACCAGTGGCCCCTCAGGAGTCAGCGAGAGAATCGTGGCGGGTAATTGGTTTCGGATACTGATGGCCCGATCACCCCCTTTGCTGAGCGCCACATCTTCTCCTTTGATGCAAACGTGAACCAGCCGCGTCGGTGTCGACGGGGCCACTGCTAATAACCGAGTTTGCCCGACGCAGACGGTGACCAATCCCCGATCCGTCTGCAGGATTTCTCCGGGAACCACCGTTTCGATACCAACCAGTCGAGCGAGAGTTGCATTTTTGGGTCGTGTGAAGACCTCATTCACGGTACCGACCTGTTGAATCCGCCCTTGATCCATGACCGCGACTCGATCTGCCAAAGAAATCGCTTCAATGCGATCATGGGTCACGAAAATCACGGGCGTCTGGAATTGGGCCAGCATCTGCCGCAACTCGATTCGCAATTGTTCCCGCAACAAGGGATCCAGCGCCGACAAAGGCTCGTCGAGTAACAGTAACTGGGGCCGACGGGCCAGTACGCGACCCAAAGCGACTCGTTGCTGCTGACCGCCGGATAATTCCGCAGGGAATCGGCGTTCGAGTCGTTGTAAATCAAAGAGGGTCAAAATCTCGCTGACGCGACGTTGTCGTTCTGCTGCGGAATGTTTCCGTAATCCGTAACCAAGGTTTTCACGGACGGATAAATGAGGGAACAGTGCATAATCCTGAAACAGAAATCCAATGTCCCGTTGTTGTGGGGACAGGTTGATTCGCTGCTCGCAGTCAAACCAGATTTGATCACGAAAGGTGATCTCGCCTCGGTCGGGATGGGTCAACCCGGCCAGCGATCTGAGCATCGTTGTTTTTCCACAGCCCGAGGGACCAATCAGTGCGGTGACGGAAAATCCCTGAGTTGACTGAGCGAAATCGACTGCAATCGTTGGCCCCCGCTGGAAGTCCTTCTCAAAATGCGCCGAGAGGTCCGAGTTCATACACCCACCTCGCGGCGACCAATCCATTGCGTCAGCGATAAGACGAGAAACGAGAACATCAGTAACACCAACGCGGTTTGTCCGGCCGCTTCCATTCTCATTTCCTGGACTTGGTCATAGATCGAGATCGACAGGGTTCGAGTGACCTGGGGGCGATTCCCTCCGATCATTAAGACCACGCCAAATTCTCCAACACTATGGGCAAACGTCAGGACGAGTCCCGCCAGGATTCCCGGCCAGCAGATCGGCAACGTCACTCGAAAAAACGTCGCGATCCGCGTCTCACCCAAACACCAGGAAGCCTCGACCAGCCGACGATCCATCGCTCTGAACGCTGCCACGAACGGGCGTATGGCAAAGGGAAGATTAAAAAGAATCGAGCCAATCAGGATCCCAGCAAACGAAAAGGGCAATCTGGTACCAAAAATCGTTTCCGAAATCCCCCCCACAAAGCCACGGGGACCCAGCAACACCAGCAGGTAATACCCGAGCACTGTCGGTGGCAAGACCAGCGGTAATGCCACCAGTGTTTCCAAGAAAAAACGACCACGCCAACGGGTCATCGCCAGCCAGTAGGCCAGCGGGATCCCCGCAATCCCCAAAATCACGGTTGTGGCCGTCGCCAATCGAATCGTGAGCCAGATCGCTCCCCATTCCATGCTCATGCTTCCCGAATTAGGTGTTATCAGGTGTTATGGTAAGTCACTGATCGAAAATTGCTGCAACCTTTTGGCGAACTGACGCGCAGTGACCGAAAGTGGGTATTGATCAAACTGGGCTGGCGGAACCCATTTCCATTTTTGACCCGTTGTTAATTTTCCCTGAATCAGCTTCGCAACATAACATTTTAATGTGATCCGATAACGGGTCACCGAGTGCGTCAACTCGAGGATTTGAGGTTCGAGTTCAACGAGGAATCCCGTTTTCTCCGCCACGATTTCGATCATCCCAGGAAGAGCACTGCCTGCCTCATCGGGTTCGATTTCAAAGCGCACAAAATCCCACAGTCCTGCCCAACGCTCGCCCGCCTTTCGCTCTCTGAGCAGATACTGAGCCCCCTTGCGAATCGCAATCGAGGCTTCCGTCTGATGGGTGATCACGACCTTCTGTTTGGGTTGTGGGATTCGCAATTGACTTCCCTCCCGGTGCGCCCGGCAAAAAACCCTCGCGGGACACGCCGCACAATCGGGTTCGCGAGGCGCACAGATCAGCGCCCCGAGTTCCATCAGCGCCTGATTGAACCGGCCGGGATGGACTCGGGGCAAAATCGATTCCGCGAAAGACCAGAGAACCTCCTGACCGGCTCGGGACCGAGGATCTCCTTCAAAACCGATCAATCGACAATACAATCGCAACGTGTTTGCTTCCACAATCGGGGCACGTTGATCGAATGCGAAGGAAGCAATCGCCCCTGCGGTATACCGTCCGATCCCCGGTAAGGCTTGTAGCAGATTCAATTCCGAGGGAAACAAACCCGCATACTCTTCGACGATCACCTTCGCCGCTCGATGCAAATTGCGAGCACGGCTATAGTAGCCGAGCCCTTCCCAGAGACGGAGAACTTCGTTTTCCGGTCCCGCAGCCAGAGCGGCAACGGTCGGGAATCGGTCTAAAAACCGTTCGAAATACGGAATCACTGCTGCAACGGTCGTCTGCTGCAGCATGATTTCGCTGATCCAGATTTGATACGGATCAGCGGTCCGACGCCAAGGTAAGTCCCGAGCATCGTTGCCATACCATTTCAACAGTTTACGGCGGAATGAAGAATAGTCAGTGGAATCCATGCACAATCCAGAAGTCAGCTACAGACAATCGGTCAAGTATTCTGAAAAATCAATCCGCGAGGAACACGGATCATCCGTTCTAAGCCGATTCACGAATGGAAACAATTCCCCTGCGGTGAATTCTTGAATTCCGACAAAATCAATGCTTCGGTTGAATCTGTCGCGTCTCCCCCGTACCGTGTGAGGCAGTCTTGTCGCTCATTATTCCCGATCTCTCCTGCACTGTTATAGCTGATGATTCTCACCGGCGACGAAATTAAAGCTCAGTTAGGAAAGAACATCATCATCGATCCGTTCGATGCTGCGATGCTCAATCCCAACAGCTACAACCTCAGACTGCACGATGAACTGCTCGTCTATGAGGAAATTGTGCTCGATGTTCGCCGCCCGAATCGCTACCGGCGACATGTGATTCCACCAGAAGGTTTTGTGCTGCAACCAGGCCAGTTGTATCTCGGCCGAACCGTTGAACGAACCGAAACACATAATCTGGTACCGATGCTTGAAGGACGCTCGTCGATCGGTCGACTGGGGCTTTTTGTGCACGTGACGGCCGGATTTGGTGACATCGGCTTTTGTGGGTTTTGGACGCTCGAACTGTACGCGATCCACCCGATTCGCATTTATCCGGGCCTCCCCATTTGCCAGATCATTTACCACACGATTGTCGGTGAAATTTCCGAATATCGTCGGGGAAAGTATCAGGATAATCAGGACATTCAACCCAGCTTGCTATTCAAAGAATTACAAGCCCCCGCGAAAGACCCACAAATGCGATTGGCTTTCGGCCAGGAAATGTCGGAATAATCTCTTGTTTTTCCGCAAAATCGGCATGGTCCCATTTGTCGTTGCTGAAGTCGATTCCTCCTGAATGTCGTTCCACCGAGTCAAAATTTCGATGTTCGCCGGGCCACCATTGCGACGATGGTTCACACGGCTCAAATTGACTATCATTCGTAAGGCGTTTGTCGAGGTGACGTTGCCGGTCGTGTGTCTGCGAATGATCAACCCACAGTTTCTTTCGAGAAACGCGACGAGCGAATATCGCTGAGACCATTTGTGAGGATTGAGTTTTGACCAGACTTCGTGTGCGAGTCAAAAGCCCCGAAGTGGCTTTTTGAATTAAAAAATTTCTTATCCATTGCCGTCACTGAAGCACATTCCACCATCTTTTTGAGCTTTGAACCGATGTCCACCCGCCCCGAATGCTACTTTGAAGAACTTCTCGCCGAACGAATTCTTGTCCTTGATGGTGCCATGGGGACGATGATCCAAAGGTATTCCCCCAGCGAAGCGGACTATCGGGGTGAGCGTTTCCGAAAACATCCCATTGATTTGAAAAATGCCGGGGATGTGCTGGTGCTGACCCAGCCAAAAATGATTGGCGAGATCCATCGACAGTATCTGGCTGCTGGCGCTGACATCATTGAAACCGATTCGTTTAACGCCAATATCATCTCGATGGAAGAATTTGGTCTGGCGGAACAAACCTACGAGATCAATGTGGCCGCGGCCCGGCTGGCGCGTGCTGCCTGTGACGAGTTTACCGCATCCAATCCGAACAAACCCCGATTCGTGGCCGGAAGCATCGGACCAACCAAGGTTCTGCTTTCATTTAATGCTGACAAACCCGGTTTTCGCCCAGTCACATTCGACCAGATGGTTGCCTCGTACGCCGTGCAAATTCGAGGCCTCATCGAGGGGGGAATCGATCTGCTGCTACCCGAGACGTCCTTTGACACCCTCAATATCAAGGCTTGTTTGTTCGCAATCGAAGAGGTCTTCACCGAATTAGGAGTCCGCCTCCCAGTCATGGTCTCGGGAACCATTTTCAATGGTGGACGGACTCTCACCGGTCAATCGGTAGAGGCCTTCTGGACTTCGGTTTCCCACGCCCCGATGTTGACCATCGGTTTAAACTGTGCCTTGGGACCGAAGCAAATGCGCCCCTACGTCGAGACACTGGCGAACCTTGCTCCAAAATACATCAGTTGTTATCCCAATGCCGGAATGCCGGATGGGTTTGGAGGTTTCGATTCCAATCCCGCCGAGGTTGCTTCCAATTTGCGTGAATTTGCCCTAAACGGTTGGGTCAACATTGTGGGGGGCTGTTGCGGAACCAATCCCGATTTCATTAAGGCGATTGCTCAAGCGGTGGATGGAGTCGCTCCACGTCGCATTCCCGAGATCCCCGGGATTTCCGCGTATTGTGGAAAAGAACGAATCGATCTGGGTCCGGCCGTCAATTTCATGATGATCGGTGAACGGACCAACGTGACGGGCTCACGTAAGTTTGCCCGACTGATCAAAGAGGGAAAATTTGACGACGCCCTTGCTGTCGCCCGCGAGCAGGTTGAGGGTGGGGCAAACATGATCGATGTCAACATGGACGAAGGGCTACTTGATAGCCAAGCCGCCATGACAACGTTCGTCAATTTGATTTCGGATGATCCCGATGTCAATAAAGTCCCCGTGATGGTCGATAGTTCCAAATTCAGCGTGATTGAAGCCGGTTTAAAATGCCTGGATGGCAAAGGGGTCGTCAACTCGATCAGCATGAAAGAGGGGGAAGAGGCTTTTCTGACCCAGGCCCGACGAATTCGGCGCTATGGTGCCGCCGTTGTTGTCATGGCCTTCGATGAGCAAGGGCAAGCGACCGACTGTGAAAACAAAGTCCGAATCTGCAAACGAGCCTATCACCTGCTCACCACCCAAGCAGGTTTTCCCCCCGAAGACATCATTTTTGATGCGAACATTCTGACGGTGGGGACGGGGATGGAAGAACATTCCAATTACGCCGTCGAATTTATTGAAGCTTTGCGTCGGATCAAAGCAGAATGCCCTGGAGCTCGTACTTCGGGAGGGGTCAGCAACGTTTCCTTTTCCTTCCGTGGCAATGATGTTGTTCGCGAAGCGATGAACGCTGCGTTTCTTTACCATGCGATCCGGGCAGGGCTCGACATGGGGATCGTGAATGCGGGACAACTCGAAGTCTACGAAGAGATCGATAAAGACTTGCTGGTTCAGATCGAAGATGTGCTCCTGAATCGTCGTCCCGATGCCACCGAACGTCTGATTGCGTTTTCGGAAAAATTTAAAGGGGGCTCGAAAGAGGCGACCGAAGACGCGATCGAAGAATGGCGATTGAACCCCGTCGAAGATCGACTGAAGCATGCTTTACTGAAGGGAATTACCGACTTTATCGATACAGATACCGAAGAGGCTCGCCTGAAATATGGTAAACCACTCGACATCATCCAGGGACCGTTAATGGATGGAATGAATGTCGTCGGCGAATTGTTCGGTGCTGGCAAGATGTTTTTGCCACAGGTCGTGAAAAGTGCTCGCGTCATGAAAAAGGCGGTCGCATACCTGGAACCGTTCATGGAAGCCGAGCGGGTTGCTGCCGAAGCCGCATTGGCTCCCGGTGAAATTGCTGTGGCCGTGGATGCGACTCGTGGTCGTGGTCGTGTGGTGTTGGCAACCGTCAAAGGGGATGTCCATGACATCGGCAAAAACATCGTTGGCGTCGTTCTCCGTTGCAACAGCTTCGATGTCATCGACCTCGGCGTCATGATTTCGTGTGATAAGATTCTTGAAGCAGCGAAAGCGAAGGGTGCCGATGTGATTGGCCTCAGCGGTCTTATTACCCCGTCACTGGATGAAATGGTCCACGTCGCAAAAGAGATGCAGCGACAGGGTTTTACCATCCCTCTGTTGATCGGTGGCGCCACAACGTCAGCGAAACATACGGCGGTCAAGATTGCCCAGCATTACAGTCATCCCATCATCCATGTCGGAGACGCCTCACTTTCCGTTCCGGTCGTCGAAAATCTGCTCGATTCCGATCGTCGGGCCGACTTCATCGAGAAGAATCTGGCCCATCAACTTCGTGATCGCTCAAACTACGAAGCGATGCAGTCGAACCGCAAACTGGTTCCTTATGCGGAAGCGCTCGCTCGTCGTTTTGCCACGGATTGGACTCAGGTCCAGATCGATACCCCGAGCTTCCTGGGAATCCGACCGTTGAATGATGTTCCGCTTAGTGAACTTGTTCCCTACATCGACTGGTCACCGTTCTTCCAAACATGGGAGCTGAAAGGGAAGTACCCGAAAATCTTTACGGATCCGGTCGTCGGTGAGCAGGCTCGGAAGGTCTTTGAAGACGCTCAGGATCTGTTGCGGCGGATTGTTGACGAAAAACTGCTCACCGCCCGTGGCGTGTATGGATTCTGGCCGGCGGTCTCGGAAGGAGACGATCTCGTGGTCTCTGCCGTGTCCAACGGTTCCGTTGACGAAGCGGGAGCAAAAATCCGTTTTTCGATGCTCCGTCAACAGTGGGAACGCCCTGGACAAAGCGATTTCCGGTCACTCGCCGACTATATCGCCCCCGCCAGTGCAGGCCGGAACGATTATCTCGGTGCGTTTGCGGTCACGACTGGCATCGGTTGCGATGAACTGGCAGACAAATTCCAAAATGAATTGAATGATGACTACCTGTCGATCATGACCAAGGCACTCGCGGATCGACTGGCCGAAGCCTTTGCTGAATACCTGCACGAGCAAGCTCGTAAAGACTGGGGATTCGGTTTACAGCAGCGATTGACAGTTGATGATTTGATCGACGAAAAGTATCGAGGAATTCGGCCGGCTCACGGCTATCCTGCCTGTCCAGATCACACCGAGAAAACCAAATTGTTCCAGTTGCTGGATGCAGAACGACAAACAGGTATCCGACTGACAGAGAGCTTCGCCATGCATCCCGCATCCAGCGTCAGCGGCCTGTACTTCGCCCATCCGGAAGCCCGCTATTTCAGCGTCGACAAAATTACGAAAGATCAGGTCGAAGACTACGCTCGACGGAAACAGGTATCGGTCGCGGAGCTGGAACGATGGCTCGCTCCGAATCTTGGGTATGACCACTGACTTCTCATCAATGTTCTGAGCCTTGTTTCGGATCACTTTATGTCTGTTGATTTTTCTGTTGATCAACCGATTGCAGCGCTCGCTTCGCCACCCGGCGGAGCGGCGCGGGGAATGGTGAGAATTTCCGGAACTCAGGTCCGACATGTTCTCGATCACTGGTTTCATCCAGACGATCCCGAGCGCTGGAACAAGGGTCGTACCGCGACAATGCATCCAGGGTTACTTCGTCTCGTCGACGGGGCCGGCGATTTATCGATTTCCGTCCAAGTCCTTTTCTGGCCCCATCGTCGAAGTTATACCGGGCAGCCACTCATCGAGTTGCATCTCCCCGGTTCCCCCTGCTTGCTCGAAGCGGTCCTCGGCGAAGTCTACCGACGAGGTGCCCGGCCAGCACGGCCAGGCGAATTTACGCTGCGCGCCTTTCTTGCCGGAAAGCTTGATCTCCTGCAAGCAGAAGCGGTTTTAGGAGTCATCGATGCGCGGGATCACCAGGAACTGCAAACCGCGCTCGGACAACTGGCCGGTGGGATCTCGCACAAACTGACCCTGCTGCGGCATGATTTGCTTGAACTCCTGGCCGATTTGGAAGCCGGGCTCGATTTTATCGAAGAGGATATTGAGTTTATCAGTCGACAAAATTTGATCGATCGTCTCAGCGACGCTCGGGAACTTGTCAGCGACCTCCTAGCCCAGGCGGGCGAACGGATGCAAGCCCGAGTTCGCTCCCAGGTTGTCCTTGCCGGATTGCCAAACGCGGGGAAAAGCACCCTGTTTAATCGCTTAGCCCAAGCCGCTAAGGCACTCGTTTCCCCCGAACAAGGGACAACCCGAGATTTTCTCACTCAAACCGTCCATTGGAATCAACTCACATTTGATCTCATCGATACCGCTGGATGGGAAAATGCGGCGAGCGGCATCGCCGCTGCGGCGCAACAGCAGCGAGTGGAGCAATTGCAGCGTGCTGACTTGTTGATCTGGTGTACCGCTGAGGGACTCGATCAGCTTGACGCCCAATCGGACCAGAACCTGTTCGCGACCGCGTCAGCACAAGCCTCAACGAGCATTCGTCTCGTGACCAAAACCGATCTCAGACCCGACTCTCGCCCCGTCCACAAAATCTTTGCGCAGACCGCTCCAGATTCCCCTTCCCAATTCCAGATGGTGGGGGTCAGCGTCCTGGCCGAAACGGGATTCGATAAACTCGAACAAGCGATTCGGCATCATCTTGGTTCGCCCCCCCTTCGCGCTGGCCAATGGCTCGGGATGACTGCTGCCCGTTGTCAGGAAACACTCGAATGCGTCGTTCGGGCTCTCGATCGGGCTGAGTCTGCAGCACGAGAGATCAATACCGGAGACGAATTGATCGCAGTCGATTTGCGTGAGGCACTGGATCAAGTGGGGGTGATTCTCGGCGTGATTTACACCGATGACATTCTGGATCGCGTTTTCAGCAAGTTTTGTATTGGCAAATAACCATCGTTGGGTGTTCGCATCTGACAGAATTTCACCAATCCGCCGCCACCCGCTTTTTGGGATTCGGCGTTCCCACCGAATCCCAAATGCTTCCAGCGGATTGCTTTTATTTGCGGACGGGGTTCGTAATGTCAGACTCGTCCAAAATAAAGTGATTCACCACGGACCGTTTACTCGAAGTAAAAACCCCTTGAATTCGTCCATCTGCAGCCTGAATGATGTAGGGGTAGGCCGCTTCGTCTTGGGGATTATCGATAATATTGCGAGGCGCTGACCAGGATGCCCCCCGGTCTGTCGACACTCGCATCGTCAGTGGATTGCGTTCTCCCTGGTTATTATTGTTGTAGATCATCACCAAGTGGCCATTCTTCAGCCGAATCAAATCGACCGCCGCATTGGGGTTCGGAAACTCGGTATCGACACCCGGCAACCAGGTGAAGCCTCCATCATGCGATTCGGTCTTCACGATAAATCCGTCCGCCTGCGGTCCATATCCACCCCCTCGACGGCAGAATGCCAGCAATTTTTGATCATCCAACTGAACAACAGACGGCTGAATATTTCCAATTCGTGAATGAACCAGATTGGTAAAGCTCCACGTTTTGGTTTGTTGATGAAAGCGAGCAAACAGGGAAGCACTTTCCGCCCCCACGGCTTCCTTGTCGTTTCCCGTTTCATGGTAAATCGGCAGCAGGAAATCCCCATTGAGCAGTGGAATCGGCTGCGATCTGACCATCATCCCTTTTTCAAACGTGAGGATTTCCGAATCGGTCCAGGTCTGTGCGTTATCGAGCGAGTATTTGTATTTGATCACCGAGTCAGACCAGGTCTCACCATAACGGACGACATAAAACAGCCAGGTCGCGGCACCCGGTTCCTGCCAGATGACCCCATTTCCATCTGCTCGATCCGGCGTATCCGCAATCCTTTTGGGTAACGCCCATTCGGTCTTTCCCTTGGCAAGTCGGGCGCCATAAACGGCGGTATCCCCCTGATATTCACCCTCGCCACCATAATAGGCAATGTAGAGATCGCCATTCGTCAATTCTTCGAGACTCGCAGGATGTTTATACCGGCCACCAGGCGTTTCTGGCCCAAAAACGCGAGTGACCACCAGCTCGGCCATCGCCAATTGTGCGGAAGTGAGCAAAAACACCAACGTGAAAACGGAAGAAAACAATCGAGGTACGTTCATAAGAGCTTTCCAAAAATCCAATCACAAGATCAGGTAACTGGCTACAGATTCACTTCAAACAGATCGATGAAAAATCATACTAACCGGCATCAATACTTACCGGGGTTTTTCAGGGCTCTGTTTCAGGGCCCGGATGGGATCGGTTTCTCAACAGGAATTGTGATCCGCGAGGGCATCCCCGCCGTCCGGTAAAGACGCTGAGTCGCTTTCTGAAAATCGGCTGGACTGGCCTTGTAGATATCAACAAATGTCTGCGGATTGCGGTCAATCAAGGGAAACCAGCTGCTCTGGACCTGTACCATCAGACGATGTCCAGGACGAATGACATGCGAAATATCTTGCATCGTAAACCGAACCGTTTCGGGACGGTTGGGAATGAATGGCTCGGGCTTTTCAAAGCTCTTGCGAAATTTTCCCCGAAAAACATCCCCTCGAATCAACTGCTGGTATCCCCCCATGCGAACGCCCGTGGGATTTTCTTTGGGATCTGGATAATCATTGGGGTAAACGTCGATCAATTTCACCACCCAGTCCGAATCCGTCCCCGAAGTCGATACATGCAATTCGACTTCAATGGGTCCGCCCAGTACCCGATCCTGCTCAAAGATTTCGGTTTGATAAACCAGCACATCCGGTCGGCGTGAGGCATGCCGCTGGTCGGCCGTCATGTAATCCGCCGACATACCAATCGTAGTTTTTTCCAGATACGGGACCGGTTTGGCCGGATCACTGGGATATTCATCAAATCCATGAGCGGCCTCATTTTCCGTGGGGGGCTTTGACTCGAGCCGACCCCCCGACTGAAAATAGAACGACTCGGCCACGAAACCTTTCGGTGGCCACGCATCAAAACGTCTCCAACGATTCGTTCCCGTCTCGAAAATCCAGGCTTCGGGATGATTGAGCTTCCCTTCCCCCTTCAGATGAAACTCAAAAAACGGAAATTCGATCTGCTCACGATAAAAGACCGCCGTCTTGGCATTGAATGACACATGTCCCAGCGTTTCGCCGTCGCCACCAGACCAGCCGCCATGACTCCACGGTCCCATGACCAACATATTGTTGGTTTTGGGACTATTCGCTTCAATTTGCTTGTAGGTTTCGAGCGCTCCAAACAGATTTTCTGCGTCGAACCACCCACCCACGGTCATGACCGCAGGCTGAATTTCTCTCAGGTGCGGACGAAGGTTACGCGTTTTCCAGAACTCGTCATAAGTCCCATGACTCATCACTTCATTCCAGAAGGGGACGTTCCCTTTGTAGTGCTGTAAGTCCGCGTTCGAGAGTGGACCCATTCGCAAAAAGAAGTCGTATCCGTCCGGTGTCTCGTGATCAAATTTTTTGTCGATCTTTTTGGTCGGTTCGGGACGCCGGTGACCCTGCGTCGCCATAAAATTGAAGGCATGCGGCAACTGTAACGCTCCGTGATGATGCCAGTCATCCCCAATGAACCAGTCAATCAGCGGGGCCTGTGGCGAACAGGCGACGAGCGCAGGATGCGCATTGATCATCCCCGCACTGGTATAAAATCCGGGATAGGAAATCCCCGCCATCCCCACTTTGCCGTTGTGGTTAGGAATATTTTTGATCAACCACTCGATCGAGTCCCAGGTATCGCGACTCTCATCGATTTCGCCGGGTTTGCCACCATTCCCCAGCTGTGGCCGCATTTCCACGAATTCCCCCTCGGACATCCATCGACCCCGAACGTCTTGGTAAACAAAAATGTAGCCGGATTTGGCGAACTGCGGGGAAGGCCCCAGATTTTCCCGATATTGGTCCACCCCATAAGGTTTCACACTATAAGGGGTTCGAGTCATCATCATTGGATAGGTTTTTGTTGCCTCTTTTGGCACATAAACCGTTGTAAAGAGTCGAACCCCATCACGCATCGGGATGCGATACTCGTATTTGGTGTAGTTCGCTTTGACGAACTCGAGACCTTGAGCGTAAACACGCTCCGAGAACCCCAGAAATAATGCGAGCCCCGCCAGCAGGCAAACGGGAAAAGAGACTGCGGTGCGTACACGTATGCCGTTGGCCATAAAAGT
>CAMBQP010000143.1 GCA_945869955.1 Schlesneria paludicola DSM 18645 | reverse complement strand
CAGACGGCACCCATTCCCTGGATGCGCGCATACCCGTCAGCGGCATAGCCCGCACAGTCTTCTCGCGTACAGCCAATGACCCGGATCGGGCTATCCTCGAGCATTCCATAGAACTGAAGCACGAAGTCGCCGGGGATCCCGAAAATGTCCGTCAGGCCATAGTCCTGCAGTCGTTGAATCAGATAGCTGCCGATGGTCAAATCGGGGGCGGTTTTCGTGATGGGCTTGGCTTCTGATTTTGCTGAACTCGATTTGCGCGCCATGTCGTTCCCTCGGTCGAGATGTGATAAATTGGTGATCGATCGAAATTCCGTAACCGCAGATCAGTATTGACGGGTTGAATCCAGATCGCAAGACGTATTGAAAGAGACTTTACCGATGCTGCTTCCTGAATGGTCCGAGCGAAGGTCCCCTGTGATTGGCATGCTGCATGCCATGGCCTTACCAGGAGCCCCGACTTATGGTGGCGACTTGGCACGGGTGAGAAAAGCCTTGCTGGCCGACGCGGAAGCGTTGGTCGCTGGGGGTGTGGATGGGTTGATGCTGGAAAATTTTGGGGACTCACCCTTTTATCCCGACCGAGTTCCAGCGATGACCGTGGCGGCCCTCACCGCACTGGCGACAGAAGTCCGGCGTTGTTTCCCTGTTCCCTTGGGGATTAATGTGCTGAGAAACGATGGCCGCAGCGCACTGGCGGTCGCCGTGGCGTGTGGAGCCTCGTTTATTCGGGTGAATATTCTGTGTGGGGCACGGGTGGCTGATCAGGGATTGCTACAGGGAATTGCTCATGAATTGTTGCGTGATCGCGCCTCGTTACAGGCCCGTGGGATCCAGATCTGGGCGGATGTCGATGTCAAACATTCGGCGGCACTCGCCGCGAGGTCGCTTCGGGATGAGGTACGGGACTTGATTGAACGGGGGATGGCCGATGCGGTGATTGTTTCGGGGGCAGCGACGGGGTCCCCGATTGATCTGGAAACACTTCGAACCGTTCGAGACGCCGCGAGGGGGACTCCGGTGCTGATTGGGAGTGGGGTGATGGCAGAAAGTCTTGGCCCGCTGGTTCCGTTTGCGGAGGGATTGATTGTCGGTTCCAGCCTGAAGCGAGAGGGACTTGCCAAAAATTCGGTCGACATCGATCGGGTTCGCAGCTTGGTCGCAGCGGTCCATCGTCAATCCGATTGAGATCTGAGCGGGTCAGCCGTCA
Source organism: Schlesneria paludicola DSM 18645 (assembly GCA_945869955.1). Taxonomy (GTDB): domain Bacteria; phylum Planctomycetota; class Planctomycetia; order Planctomycetales; family Planctomycetaceae; genus Schlesneria; species Schlesneria paludicola_B. Next base: position 13,901 of record CAMBQP010000143.1, on the reverse strand, counting down.
ACGGCCAGCCCTTTTTCCAGTCGGATTCGTCGGACTTCGGCCAGGGCCTGATCGATCAGTTCCCCATTTTGTTCGAGGGCGCGAAACTCCAGCCAGGTCACAAACAGATTTGTGGCAATCGTGAAGAGTGCAAACAGGAGGTGGATGGTACTTGCAGAAAATCCTCCCCAGCCTTTTGAGAGCATGGGGGACGCGGGATCGGCGGCGGCACCGAAGGCCCCGGTGAAAATGAGCATCGCAAAACAGAGGACCATGAAGGGGATGGTGCGATACTTGATCTGCTGACTTCTCGTATGCAGGGCGGGATCAAGACGGTATGCGGCAGAGGTTTCTTCGATCCAGCGCCCTGTTCCCATGAAATAGGTGAGCACAATCGCGTGGACAAGTGTCGCGAAGACCAAAGCGGCGAGTGCCGCCAGAAAATGATATTGTACACCCGTTTGAACCGCTTCAGAACGGACCTTTGGGTCATCGATGACAAGTCCCAACCCCATCGCAATCAGGAGCGATGCGGCACTGAGAAACGCCAGAGGCAAAAAGATTCGGACCACGTTGAGTTCCAGTTTTTTTCCGGTGACGTTGATTTCAAGCCTGAGTTTCAGGGGATCGGAGTTTCGGGCCTGACAACCATCACTGCATCCGTTTTTGACGAAACGCCGGTCGAGTTCGTCGGACGCCCCAGATGACGAGCGGTCGTCAGCGGCGTTCGTTCAGCCGTTGGCGAATGTAGTCAGCCCGAGCGACATTTCGATCCACCGTTTCCAGTTTTTCATGACGAATTTTTTGCAGGTGTGCAGGCTGTGTATGCACGAACAGTTCGTTGATCAGTGGGATTTCCATGTCGTCGATTAAACCGAGATTGATTCCGAGTCGTACACTCGACAGCAAATCCATGGTTTCTTCCGAACTGATTGTCCGGGCGGTTTTCAAGATTCCGTAAGCGCGTGACACCTGGTCGTGCAGACCTCGACGATTTTTGCTGACGAGTTCCTGTCGCACGCGTCGTTCGTACGAGACGATATTGGGAACGACATCTTTAATGGTCCGAATCAACTGTTCTTCACTTTTTCCCAGGGTGACCTGATTGGAAATTTGGTAAAAGTCTCCCATCGCCTGGCTTCCCTCGCCATACAATCCGCGTACGGCGAGGTTGATTTTCTGCAGGGCTTGAAAGACTTTTGTGATTTCCTTGGTATGCACCAGGCCGGGGAGATGCATGAGAACGCTGACGCGAATCCCTGTGCCGCAATTCGTTGGACAAGCGGTCAGGTATCCGAGTCGGTCGCTGAAGGCGTAGGTTCGATCTGCTTCGATTGCGTCGTCAATGGCATTGATTTCCTGCCAGCAATCATCGAGTGCGAAACCACTTCTCAGGACTTGAATGCGCAGATGATCTTCTTCGTTGACCATGATGCTGACATTTTCTTCGTCGCTGATTCCGACTCCTCGTTGGCCATGGCTTTCGGAATGTTCTCGGCTGATGAGTTGTCGCTCGACCAGCATTTGCCGATCGAGCAACTCTAATCCACTGACAACGATGTAATTCAGCTTTCGCCCTGCGGGATGTTTTGCCAGTTGAGTTTTGAGCAGTTCATCCACTTCGGCCCGTACGCTGTCGTCAGCCCGGCTGGGGAATGGGAATTGCGCTAAGTTGCGTGCCAGTCGAATGCGGCTGGACATGACGATGTCCGAATCAGGACCCGTCGCTTTCAGCCATTCACCACTCGTGCGTGTCAAGGACTCGAGGTCCACATCAATTCCTTCTCAGAAATACTTGCGGGATGAAAAAATACTTGCGGGATGAAACCAGATATGTTCGGCCGAGCCTGAGGCTTGTGACTCTCGGGGATGACCGCGAGGCAACGTGATCAGGGGGTGTCATCCGCCTGGGTTGGGGGAGCGGTTTGATGTTCCATTTCTTCCATTTCGCGGATCGAGTCACGCACACGAGCCGCATCTTCGTAACGTTCTTCTTCGATACAGAGCCGCAATTCATTGCGGAGTTTGATTAACTGAAACTGCAATTGGCTGGCCTGGGGTGACCTGACGGGAACCTTGCCCAAATGCGTGGTGTCGCCGTGAATATTTTCAAGTAACGGTAAAATTTCTTCTTCAAACACAACATAGTCATGAGGGCACCCCAAGCGTCCCTGCGATCGAAACTCTTTAAACGCGATACCGCAGTTCGGGCACGTCTTTTGATCAAGCTCTTCCAGCGAGGCTTCTTCAGTCTCGTTCTCGAGCAAAGGATTTCCGTCCCCCTTGCTTGCTTGAGAATGGCTCAGATAGTCTTTCGCACACCCCTCGCAGAGGTGGATTGCCTGGACCTCGCCTTGGCGTAATTCGGTAATGTGCAACACTGCTGGTTTGGAACAACGTCCGCATTTCATGACTGACACGTGAATCTGGAGGGAAAAGGGAAGTCAAACCTGAATGATTCTAGGTGCGAATCACCGGAAAGGAAAGCACAGTTCATCACACTCGCTGCCGCTTTGTCGGGACGCGGAAATTCCGCTGCAAAATTCCACTGAGAAAGTCGGCTATGAAAGTCGGCCATGATCAAGGGCGAACTCGTTTGCGGTACAAGGAAACCTCATTTCCATGGGGGTTGTAGTGGACATCATCCATGAATGCTCGCATTAACATGATTCCTCGACCAAATGGTCGAGCGAGATTTTCCGGGTCCGTTGGGTCGGGAAGGGTCTGCGGGTCAAATCCCTTTCCTTCATCACGAATCACGACGGTGACTTCCTGGGAATTCAATCGAATGCTGAGAAAAATTCGTCGCTCGATCCACGGACTTGTTGAGCGCCGATATTCCGCCAGATCATAGAATGCTTGATGGTCGCTTTCTTTTAATTCTGAGCTGACTTCCAGATTCCCGTGGTACATCGCATTCAATAACGCCTCTTCAAACGCGGTTCCGGCCCGCATTCGTTCGGATCGGTTGAGTCCCCAGGCATTCGAGAGAATCGCTTGTAGATGACGCGAGGCGGCCATCAGCAACGGGACCTGGTTTTCGAGCACGAACTCTTCGGAATGGTCGACGAGCTGATTCATCAGTTCTGAGTGGCGGCGATTTTCCTGCAGCGAGTTCAGCACTCGGTGAACGGTTTCCACCAGCATGGGGGTCAACGACCGTTTCGGAACATAGCTTGAAGCCCCCGATTGCAGGGCTTGCACCGCGATTTCCTCGCTCCCTTTCGAAGTCATCATGATGATGGGGACGTGAGAATCGCTTTTTCTGAGCGATTCGATCAATTCGAACCCATTCATTTCCGGCATTTGTAAATCGGTAATGACGACATGCGGCGACGAAGTTTTCATTTCCACCAATGCTGTTTTGCCGTCACAGGCTTCGACCACGACCCAACCGGGTTCCTGTTTCAACAACCCGATTACCAGCTTTCTGTCGACGTACGAATCGTCAACCACAAGGATGGTCGTCATCTGAGATTCTCGTTCATGGACTTAGAGATCGGGAGTTTCTGGAAAATCGCAAACAAACGCTTCTTGGCATTCCACTTTCAGACGCCCCTTCAAGGATTCAAAAAGAGGATACGGTTCAATACCATCCGCGTGAAGTGTCAGCAGCAATTCGTTATTCTCATTTTGTTAAATGACAGCGACAACCTGTCGCCTCACCACCATTCAAGAAGCAGGAAATCTCATCATGCCGACACTGAAACAGCGACTGAATTCCGGCGAGTTTGTCCGGATTTGTGGAGTTGGCAGAATGTGTCATCACAACCTGATTCATGTCCTCGGCATGAACGGCGGATTTCATGGCCTTTGGTTTGATTTAGAACACGTTGGGTTTTCGTCTCAGGAATTGGAAATCGCCACCATGGCCGCTCGCGAACATGGTCTCGACACATTCTGCCGCGTTGCGCCGACCGACTATGCGACTGTGACCCGGTGCCTCGAGGCGGGATCCAGTGGTGTCATGGCGGCACAAATCTTCACTGCCGCGCAGGCGGAAGAATTTGTGCGCTGGTCAAAATTCGCCCCACGGGGTTGGCGGGGCCTGAATACAGGGGGTTGGGATGCCAAGTTCACCCTCATTCCAGCCGCCGAGTACACGCGGAAGGCCAATGAAGAAACATTTGTCGCGATCCAGATCGAAACACTCTCGTCAGTGGATCAATGTGAAGCCATCGCCGCCATAGACGGTGTGGATGCGTTGTTTGTAGGCCCTTCGGATTTGAGTCAGAGTCTCGGCGTGACGGGACAATTCTTTCATGAAAAATGTCTGGCGGCCATTGATCAGGTTGCCCTCGCTTGTCGGAATACGGGAAAACCTTGGGCCGCCGTCACGTTTAATCCCGAGCATGCCGCAATGCTGATGGAAAAAGGCTGCAGAATGCTTTCACCGACAAATGATGTTCGAATTGCCGTAGCGGGCGTCAATTCGGTGAAAAAGGATTTCGCGGAATTGTTTTCCAAGACAATCTGAATCGATTCGCAGGCGAATAGGAAAGCGATCCGTCTGGACGGATTGTGCCACGATTGGCGACGAAAAACAGGTTTTGGCAGCAAAAAAACCAAAGGCCGGGAGGGGAAAACATTCCCCTCCTGGCCTGACTTTTATAGTTTGGCATGCACGCTTTCCGCTGTTCAGGCTTCGGCGGCAGGTTCGCGTGTCGTGGGAATCCGGTCGTCGACTTCATAAGCCAAACCGAAGAAACGGAGTGTTTTAATCGACCACCATGTTGGGTCGAGTTCCCACCAGCGATGCCCTGCGAGAGCGACATGGGGGTGAGCGTGGTGATTGTTATGCCAGCCTTCACCGTATGCCCAGATTGCGACCCACCACAAATTGCGGCTTTCATCGCGCACATCGTAGTTGCGATAACCCCAGAGGTGCGTGGCAGAATTCACGAACCAAGTTCCATGGTAAACCATGACCATTCGTACACACAGTCCCCACAACAGCATGGCTGGACCCCCAATCGCATAGAGGGCAATACCGGACGCAACCAACCAAAGGAAATAGGTTTTCTCGAAGAATTGAATCATGGGATCATTGAGCAGATCAGGAGTGTACTTTTTGTAGAGTGTTTCCTGCTCCTCTTTGGTTCGACGGATAAACATCCAGGTTAAATGAGACCAGATGGCGCTGATCAGCGGCGAATGGGGATCACCCGCTTGATCAGAACGATGGTGATGCAGGCGATGCGTGGCAGTCCAAGCCAAGGGTGAGCCTTCTCCCGAAAGTGCCCCGGCAAGCAGCGTGACAAACCGGATTGGGCTGACCAGCTTGAATGATTTGTGCGAAAGGAATCGGTGGTAACCCAGGCAGATTCCGATGCTTGCCGTAAACCAATGCAAGACAACGCAAGTTGCCAGAGACTCCCAGTTGAAGAAGAAAGGAGCGGCAAGCGCTCCGGCGTGCATTCCCACCATCCAAGCCAATACGACCCAGTCGATGCGGCCAAGCGTCAATCGCTCGGGAAGCCATGGCTCCCAGGCAGGGTGCTCTGCCGAAGTCGAAGAGACATTTTCACCATTGGCACCACTCGCAAAGTGGGGTGTTTTGTGATGGGAACGAACAGACTTCAGTTTTTCCGATGTGGTACGTTCAGGAGAGACGGTTGACACGAGTTCCTCCAAATCATTGATTTAAAAAAAGCAATCGCAGCGAATCCATTCGCATTTCCAGGAAATGAGACTCAAGCCACACCCCCCGATAACGAAACGCATCTTAATCCAATATCGAAAATCGTGTGTCAGCCCTCCGTCATCTCATTGTCAAACTTCTGTCAAACTTCGCCATCTGGGAAACGTCGGAAAATGGCAAAAAATGGATTCTTGCCGTTGAAACCGCTCTTAAACCCTGAAGAACAGCGGATATCAGTCGCCAGGACGCGTTTTTTCTCGCTCAACTCGTTTTTTCCTGGTTTTCGCCAACCAGACAGATGTCTACCCTTAAAAATCAGCAGAATCGAATTTTTGGGTAAAGAACGGATTACGTGCCGGTTTTTCGGACTCTTTTCTCCAGGGGAATATATTCTGCAAGGAAACTCCACTTATTCAATCTATATTCACCAGACTTCCCAATGGGTAAAGGTTTAGCTTTTCTCAAGTTTTTCTGGATATGACGCACGCAGAAGAATCTGTTGGGAAACTCTCAGGTTTGGGTCGACAATGATGACACGTTCAGAGGCCCCGGTTGTTGTTGGACGACTCGGGGTGATTACGAGTCAATTTTGATTTTACTGTGTCACATTGTTTTGGATCGTTATCGTTGAAAACTGGTGGTGGCTGGCGGATACGCCTTGCTGCACATTCGAGGAAAATTCCAATGGGTATGCTCGACCTGTTTCGTGAATGGCAAAAAAAAGTTGACTCCCGTTTACGCCCACGGCGTCGCAAGGGAATTTTCCGATCAGAAGAGTTGGAATCGCGGCGCATGCTCTCTGCGGTGCTCATCGGGACCGTTCTGACGGTCGATTCGACTCCCGGTCCCGATATCATCGGGATTCGGCAGGATGCCACGGGTGTCAAGGTGACCGAAAATGGTGTCGATACGGTTTTCAGTTCCGCCTCGACGATTAATTCCATCAAGATTTTCGGCAATGCGGGTGACGATCAAATCACGATCAACGGCCTCTTTAATTCCACGTCGCTCACTGTGGACGGAGGAAGCGGTTTCAATTCGTTGCTCATGCTGAGCGGCGCGAATAATTGGACGATTTCTGGTCCGAATTCGGGGACCTGCAACGGAAACGCGTTCACGAACATTCAGAATTTGAGCGGTGGTGCGTTCAACGACACCTTCCGTTTCCAGTCCACTGGTTTTGTCGGTGGAAAGATTGATGGTGGGGGAGGAGTCGACGCGCTTGATTACGCGTCGCGCTCAAACGGTGTGGTGATCAATCTGAGTTCCGCGAGTGCCACAGCGATCGGTGCTGGTTTTGTCAAAATCAGCGATTTTGTCGGCAGCTCGGACAATACGGACATTTTGGTTGGCCCCAGCGAAACGAATGTCTGGCGTCTCACCAGTGGGGATACCGGTTACATCAATCAGCTGCAATTTTTCTATGGCATTGAGAACATCACGGGTGGTGCCGAGAACGATTCGTTTCAGTTTGGTGTTGCCGGTTATATCTCTGGGAATATCGTGGGGGGGGGCGGAGTCAATTCGCTGGATTATTCGCTGAAATCTGTGGGGGCTGTGACGAACCTGCAAACCAATTCCTCCACAGCGATTGGGAGTTCATTTAGTCAAATCGGCATGGTGATTGGCAGCAGTGCGAACACAGACGCGTTAACCGGCATCAACGACACCAACACGTGGAGTATTACGGCCGCGAATTCCGGTTTTGTTCAGAGCGTTCTGTCTGGCATGAGCTTTTCCGGGTATGAATCGCTGGTTGGGGGCACGGCAAGCGACTCGTTCAAGATCGGGCCGGCCGGCGTCGTTTCGGGAAGCATCAATGGTGGCTTAGGGAATAACACTCTGGATTATTCCCAACGATTCGACGGGATTGTGGTGAATCTTCAGGCACGGACCGCAACGGGAATTGGCTCGGTGTTTTCGCAGATCCAGAATCTGATCGGCGGTAGCAGCACGAATAGTGCGAACTATGACAACCTGATCGCCACGGAGACGATCAATGATTGGAATGTCACCGCGGGTAATACCGGAAATCTGAACGGGGCCTTCTACTTCAGCTCGATCGAAAATCTGTTGGGCGGAAAACTCGCTGATACCTACCGCTTCCTGCCAGCCGGATTTGTTTCGGGTGTTGTGAATGCCGGGTTGGGCATCAATTCTCTGGACTATTCCACCCGTAATAATGGGGTGCTGGTCGGACTCCAATCCACCCTGAATCCAGTCGCGAATCTCTACACATCTCCGGCGACCGCCATTGGAGGGGGTTACGCCTACATCACGAACCTGATCGGATCATCCGATGTCGACACGCTGGTCGGGGCCAATCAGGCGAATCGCTGGGATGTCACGGGTAACAACTTGGGTAACGTTAATGGGAATTTTAATTTTCAGGGGATTGAAAGTTTGACGGGAGGAAATGCCGTTGATGTCTTCCGTATGCTTCCGGGGGGAGCGATCACGGGGACCGCGAATGGCTGGCCGTACCTCACCGAGCAACTGGCTGGTGGCGATTGGATCGATTACTCGGCACGTCAGACTTCCGTGACCGCGAATTTGAATTCGGGTCTTGCGGACGGATTTGGCAAGGTGACCAATATTCAAAATGTACTTGGGTCGAACGGCGCTAACACGCTGAACGGTAACTCGATAGGAAATGCGCTCATTGGAGGTCAGGGAGCGGATACCATTGTCGGAGGAACCGGAAAGAGCCTCATCATTGGGGGGAGTGGAGTCGATTCCGTTACTGGCGGAAGCAACGAAGACATCGTGATCGGCAGCTTCACCAGCTACGACACGAATCTTGCAGCACTGGGATCGATCCTTGCTGAATGGCAATCGACGAACACGTTTCAACAGCGTGTGAATTACCTGAGAAATGGTGGTGGAATCAACAAGAATGCGATCCTGGTGGCCGATTCGACGGTCTTTAATGATGCCGTTCCTGATGTGATCACTGGGGGGCTTGGGCAAGACTGGTTATGGGGCCAACCAGCCGAGCTCAAAGATCTCACACCGACAGATCTCGTCGATACGCCGATCAATAATCCTCCCATTTTATCGAGCCCCAGTACGCTGATGTACACAACCGGTCAGGGTGCGGCTTTTGTCAATACCGGCATTACCGTCGCGGACCTGGATAGTACGAGGCTGACCTCAGCAACCGTCCAGATTGCGGGGAATTACAATGCCAGTCAGGACGGACTCGGATTTTCTCCCTCGACCTCCACGGGGAACATTACAGGAAGCTTTAATTCCACGACCGGAATCTTGACGCTTTCCTCGCTCTTTGCGACAGCGACGGTAGGGCAGTTCCAATCGGCGCTACGAAGTGTCTCGTACTGGAATTCCAGTGCGACTCCGACAACGGCACCTCGGACTGTGATCTACAAGGCGTTCGATGGATTGGCATACAGTAACGGACTTCCGAGTACGATTTATTTCAATTCCGCACCGATTTTGACCGGGGGAAGTGCGATTACCTATTCGGCAAGCCAATTTCCGACAGTCATCAATCCGGTGATCACGGTGGCGGATGCAAATAACTCGTCACTGTCGTATGCGACGGTGAGTCTGTCGAATTACTTCTTCCCGCTCGAAGACTTTTTGGGATTTGTTGGGAATGCATCGACAGGGAACATCAACGGAATTTACAATAATACGACCGGTGTGCTGACCCTCAATTCTTCGGGGGCCACAGCGACTTTGGCCAACTTCCAAGCGGCGATGAGAGCCGTCACCTATTACAACGTGAGTGCAATACCCTCACAATTTAAACGAACGGTGACATTCCGTGTGAACGATGGCTCTGCGTTCAGCAATCCCGTGACCAGTACGATTACCATCGTGTAGGTTACCAGCGTGTAGGTTACCAGCGTGGAATTCGATCAAGCAGGTTGAGGCCGCGTCGCACGCCATGCCAAGAGAGCATCTCGGTTGGCGGCGACGTCATGAATCCTGAGCAGGTCGACATGCTGCTGAGCAAGGCTGATCGAGACACCGACGGTCCCGAATAAACGTTCGTCAATCGCTTCACCCAAAAGCTTTTGCAGGAATCGTTTTCGGGAGTGACCGATCAGGACTGGCCGACCCAGTTGCCGGAATCGGGCAATATTCGAAAGGATCTCCAGGTTGTGCTGCGCCGTCTTGCCAAAGCCAACACCAGGATCAATCACGATCCGCTCACGCGGAATCCCTGCTTGCTCGAGGGCCTGCAATCGAATCATGAAGTCCTCACACAATTCGGTCACAACATCGTGATAATGCGGTCCGATTTGCATGGTCTGGGGGGTCCCTTGAATGTGCATGCAAATCACCCCACACGGATTTTTCACGCAAACTTCGACCATGCGTTCGTCGAAACGCAGTCCCGAGATGTCATTGACAATCCTGGCTCCTGACCGGATCGCCCGCTCGGCCACTTCCGCTTTGAAGGTATCGATCGAAATCGGAACCTTCACCAGACTTGCGAGTCGTTCGATCACAGGAATCACTCGCCGAAGTTCCTCATCCAGTGATACAGGGGTTGCTCCAGGTCGAGTCGATTCACCACCCACGTCCAGGATATCCGCCCCTTCAGCGACCAACTGAAGACCGTGTTCGACGGCCCGGTCCGTGAGCATGAATTTTCCCCCATCCGAAAAGCTATCTGGGGTGGTGTTGAGGATGCCCATTAACAGCGGGCGTTCACCCAATTGACGATCAAAACCTGGAAATTTCCAGACATATTGAGCAGAATCACCAGTCATGTCCCTTATCCCTCTTAATCTCAATTTGCAATTTTGTTTCTGTCAGAAACATCAACCGTTTTTTGTTACAGGATTGGATGACCCCGCCTGGTTGAGTGGCCTTTTCAAAATGCCGATCACGGTCACTCTGTACTCGGTCTGCTGCGGTCTGTCAGCAGCAATCTGCCCGCGGCAACCTGCCAGCGGCAACCTGTCGTCTGCAATCTGTGAAACTTCCGTTGAACTTCTGATTGAAATCCGCTCGCGACCGGATTCTACTTCACCGACAACGCGACCGGCCATTTTCGCCAAACTTCCCGACAAATACGGCAGTCTCGATGAAATGGAAAAAATGAGCATGTTTTTCAGTCGAGTTCGACTCGCATGATTTTAGCGACGTTTCAGGCCGATAACATTTCAGTCGAGATGAATTTAGGCCGCACTCGGAGGTCAGTTGGTTTCCCGAGCGGTCTTCGATTGAAACTGGACGACTGGTGGATCGGGTCAATCGAGCACCGTCAATCGACTGAAAATCAAGGAGGAAACATGCCTGTTTTAAAGCTGGTTCGTGGTGCGGCGATCGTATTGGCCACTTGCGGGGTTGTCATGCCGCTTCCCTCAATTCAGGCCGCTGATTCCCATCAAAAAGTTAGACGCTCTGCCGTGGCAACGATCGCGGCTGATGTCGCGAAACTGGCCGATGGCCAGTTTGCCGGACGGGTGGTTGATCACAGTGGTGCGGTTGTGGAAAATGCCGAGGTGGTCATTCGCCAGGGGCAGACCGAGATCGCCCGGACCCGCACCGATGAAGAAGGGTTGTATTCGGTTCCTAACCTTAAGCCGGGAACGTATCGAGTGAGTTCAGGTACGACCGAAGGCTTGTTTCGCGTCTGGGGCGAGCAATCCGCTCCCCCATCGGCCCGCAAAAACGCCTTGATCGTGCTCGGCCACAACGGTGCCCGAGGTCAGTACTCGAATTGCGACGAATGCCCTCCCGGTGGCTGGTGTGGATTCCGCAGTATTGATCCGACCATTGCCTTGCTGACGGCGGGTGTGGTTGCCGCAGTCGTGCTGAGTGCCTTGACTCTGTCGAAGGTCAATTCTCTCGAAAGCCAACTGCCCCACTCACCATGATTCTCAGGGAATTGAGGTGCGTGGCGGAACAGAAGCGATTGTCGGTGCCATCAGAGACAGGTGGCCTCTGTCAAATTGTTCATCATTCGACCCCATCTCTTCCACTGCAGAACCCGAACCGGACATCGTCACGATGTCCGGTTCGGGCGTTTTGGAATTCGGGAATTCGGCAATTCGGGGGGGGCGATCGGCCGAATGACAGGCATCGAAACCCGTTTTTTAGAGCGACCCCTTGGAGGATGGTACACCGGTCTGTCGGGGATCGATGGTGGTCGCTTGACGCAGTGCCCGGGCGGTGGCCTTGAACAAACCCTCGGCAATATGATGGCTGTTCGTGCCGTGGTGCAGGACTAAATGCAGATTCATCTGGGCATTCGCGGCGAACGCTTGCCAGAATTCTTCGACGAGTTCCGTATCGAATTGCCCAATTTTTTCGGTGGGGAATTTGACTTGATAAATGAATTTGACTCGACCACTGAGATCCAGTGCCGAGGTCACCAGCGTCTCGTCCATGGGGAGTGTCATTGATCCATAACGGCTCAGCCCGTGTTTATCGCCGGCCGCTTGTGCCAGCGCTTTCCCGAGACAGATCCCAACATCTTCTGTGGTATGGTGTTGGTCAATATGCAAGTCACCGATCGCGGCCACTTCGAGATCAAACATTCCGTGTTTGGCGAAGAGTGTCAGCATGTGATCCAGAAAGCCAACACCTGTCGCGACCTTGGCAATCCCAGTCCCGTTCAAGTTGAAAACGAGTTGAATATCGGTTTCGGCGGTTTTCCGATGAATCGTCGCAATTCGTGTCATTTGCGGGTTCCTGTTGAAGATTTTGTGACTCGATGACGAGTGTCAACCTGACGGACATCAACCTGACGGACATCAACGACTTCGCGGGAAGCCGCAGCGTTAAACAATTTCTTTCATGGCGGCGAGGAACTTATCGATCTCTTCGTCGGTCCCTACGGTAATTCTCAGGCCATCGAGAATTCCATTCACAGCCCAGTCGACATTCGGAAATTTCATATAACGAACGAGGATTTTTCGCATTTTCAGCGCTTCGTACTGCAGGCGATGTTCGCCGGTAGGATGCGTTGCCCAGACAAAATTGGTCTGGCTGGGAACGACGTGAAATCCTAATGAACTCAATCCGGTAGCCAGCCGTTCCCGCGTGGTCCGAATGCGCTGCACATTAGACAACATCCAGTCCTGATCCAGGATCGCCGCCGTCGCTGCGGCGAGCGAAATCGAATCGCAGTTGTAGCTGTCCTTCATCTTTCTCAGGCCGGCGATGACTGACGGGTGTGCGATGGCAAAGCCGAATCGAATCCCGGCCAGACTGTAACTTTTGCTGAAGGTCCGCGTAATAATCAGTTGGCTGCCGATCGTGCTGTTGAGTAATTCGCCACGATGAGGGAAGTCGGCAAAGTCACCGTAGGCTTCATCGAGCACGAGCACTCCGCGAGGGGGTGTCAACGAGACGAGATCATCCCACGTCCAGCGATTTCCCGAGGGGGAATTGGGATTCGGAACAAAGACCAATTTGCTTTGCTCAACGATCGGCATCACCTTGTGAAAATCCCAAGACCAATCTGGCTCAAGTGGCAACCGGACATGTCGTGCCCCCTGCAAATCAGCGAGCGTTTCGTACAGGATGTAGCTGGGGTAGGGAAAGGCGATCTGGTCGTTTGATCCAGCAAACGAGCGTGTCAAAATGGTCAGGATTTCATCGCTGCCATTCCCCGGCAAAATCCAGTCGGGATCGACCCCGCAGACCTCGGCAGCCGCCTTGCGAAACGGGGTCCCCATCGGATCAGGATAAAGATTTAAGCGACTTTGTGCCGCCGCTTGAATGGCCTCGATCACACGCGGCGATGGAGGATAGGGGTTCTCGTTGGTGTTGAGTTTGGTCCAGCCCGAGTCTTGCGGTTGTTCACCCGGCAAGTATCCGGCCATGCGGTCAAGTTCAGGACGAAAAAAGCTCATGAGATCACTCAGATGAAAAGCGTGTCATGGGTAAAAACAAAAATCTCTGTTGCAAGCATATCATCACGTCAAATCGGTGTGATTTGATTTGAGTGCGATTCTATTTTAGTGCGATTCCATGGGCGAATGTTCTGCAGAATAGTTTGGCGACTCTTCCACGATCGAAATATTGTGTGGATGGCTTTCACGCACCGAGGCGGGTGTCACCTGGATAAAACGAGCTTCGGTACGCAATTCGGCAATCGTCTGCACGCCACAATAGCCCATACCAGCCCGTAGTCCACCAATCAGTTGATATAAAACGCTCGGTAACGAACCGCGATATGCGACCCGCCCCTCGACCCCTTCAGGGACCAGCTTGGAGGGTCCCGCTGCACGAATGTCATCGGTATTCGACTGCCGATAACGCTCACTGCTCCCTTTGACCATGGCGCCCAATG
>CAMBQP010000142.1 GCA_945869955.1 Schlesneria paludicola DSM 18645 | reverse complement strand
CCTTGCGTTCGCAGATCACACAGCAGATTTTGATAGACCTTGACGTGATTGGGATCGAGCTGGAAATAGTCGAGCACACGCTGACGCAAGCCCTCTGAATTGGCCAGTACCACACTGGCGGCACGGTAGGCCCGCCGTGCGAACCATTTTGAGAGGCGAATCGACCCGCGGGCATGCAGTTCGAGCTCGGGGCCGGGATCGGCAACGCAGCAAGAGACGCGCGGCGTTGGCCGGAAGGTACAACCTCCTGCGGCATCCAGTGTCGCCAGATAGGTTCGGTCGTAGATCACATCAATTCGCTCGGCGGACAGAACTTTCGCCAGATACAACTGACGCAGCAGTCGCGTCAGTTTCATCCACCGCAAAATCTTCAGGGGCCAGGTTTCTCGTGAACCATCCCAATAGGCAAAGATCGGGACATCGGCGGGGACTTCGGGGAGCAGTTCTCCATTTTTCACCGCCAGATACAGCAGCGGTTCGAAGCGGGTGCGGTCGATTCGTTTGAGAATCTCGAGCACCTGTCGTTCCGCCCCGCCTCCGCCCATGGAACCAATCACGAACAATACACGCGAGCGGGGTTTTGATGACATCCGTTATTCTTTACCGTAGTTGAGTTTTCCAAAACCATGATCAACGCCGCAATCCCGTTGCGCGAGCAGCTGGCGGAGCACCAATCCAGTGGGACTTCTCCAAGAGGTCTTCCATTACGACCCGAGAGAATGTGTCCAGCCGAGCGGCAGGAGGGGGGTGACCACTCCGGTCGACTCGCGCAACCAGCACCCGGTCGCGCTGGTCACCTCGCCAATTTTTGTCACAGGTGTCTCGTATTGCCACTGCGACATCAGCAACCGGCCATCTGCGGGACTCACCGCGAACAGCAATTCAAAATCTTCGCCATCACTTAATCCATGTAACAAAGAGGATCGCCCATCCTGCAGATTCTGGGCGGTGGTTGTCAGCGGGATCGAATCGGCATCGAGAATCGCCCCCACAACACTCGCCCTGAGCAGGTGATGCAAGTCGGCCGCCAGGCCATCGCTGACATCAATCATGGCATGCAAATCCACCATTTGGGACAGGGCCTGAACTTCGCGCAGCCGAGGCGTAAACGTGAGGTGACGTCCGGAAGGCAAACTCCCCCCCAAGGCTCCGGTAACAAATAACCAGTCTCCGGGTACGGCCCCCTGACGACAAACAGGCTGAAGCTTCAGCGGCTCACCAACCACTGTGACGCTGATGACCAGTGGCCCATTCCAGCTGTTGGTATCTCCCCCTGCGAGGACCACCTCGAATTCTTCCGCCAGCGCGATTAAACCCCGGTGAACTTCTTTGGCGAACTCCATCCCACGTTCGTTGGGGAGTGCCACGGAAACAAACGCCGCAGTCGCTCGTCCCCCCATCGCGGCAATATCACTGAGATTCACCGCCAGTCCCTTTCGTCCGGCCTGGGCCGGTGTGGCCGAGGGAAAAGTGAAGTGAACCCCCTCCATCAGCATATCGATGGCCACGAGCGTATCACGATCGGAGGCAGGTCTGAGGCTGGCGGCATCGTCACCGATCCCCAACCGAACAGGTTCGTGATCACGAACCTGGGCTCGAATCCAATCAATCAAAACAAATTCCGGTCGGTTCATTTTGACCTTTCTCTCGGGAAATCAGTGAATGTTCATGAAAATGCGCGGGAACGGGACGATTGACCCTTGCGATTCAGGCCAAGATGGTTTTTCATCTATCAAGAGAATCATTGTTTTTCAGCATTTCAGGAGCCAGCTGCGTGCCCACCTACGACTACAAGTGCGATGCCTGCGATCATCTGTGGGAAGAATTTCAGTCGATTAAAGCAGATCCGATCAAGAAGTGCCCGAGTTGTGGCAAATCGAAAGCCCGGCGTCAAATTGGTGGGGGAGCGGGGCTGATCTTCAAGGGATCGGGATTCTACCTGACCGACTACCGGAGTGATTCCTACAAAAAGGCCGCTGAAGCAGACAAGAAGGCCTCAGCGGGAGGTGATTCAGCCCCCAAAAGCGACGGAGGTTCGGCTCCTAAGCCGGAATCCGGCAAAAAGAACTCCGACAAGAGCTAAGGTTTTGAGGAAACGGTGCATGAGCGGCAGCAGGTCACGATCTGCTCAAGGGAGCTGACTAGTGCAATAAGGGTAAGTCACTCCGTGCATCATCAGGGGGGAGACGACATTGAGCAGCTCCCCCCCGAAAACCTGCCGCAGGGGACTCGGCCAAAGCCCTCGCAGCATAGGCTGAATTGAATCACAGGCATGGCCCCAAAAGGTCAATCTCCTCACACATCAATCCCCTCAGGAAAATTGCTCGAAGATGATTCGCCTTCCCGAATGTCCCATCTGCCATCATCCGGTTGCACCGGCTTCCGATCCGAATGCCAGCTATGCACCCTTCTGCAGTCGTCGCTGCAAGGAAGTGGATCTGATCCGCTGGTGTGAAGGTCGCTACGCGATCGTCGAATCGATTGACCCGAATCGGGCCGGGATGACAGCGTCTGTCACAGGCGATTCAGACATTGATGAAGACTCAGACCAGGGGAAATATGATGGCGATGAAGATTACGACGATTGAGGATGTGCGACTCGCCGAGCCGGTGATCCAGGCTCACCTTTCACCCGTTCCGTTGTTTCGGTCTTATGCACTTGAACAACATCTGGGCTTTCCCGTCAGTCGACGGATCTGGTTCAAAGATTACGGCTGGACTCCCGTTGGTTCGTTCAAGTTGTACGGTGCGCTGAACTGGATGTCGCGGCACAGTGCACGCATCGGAGACCTTCCCGTTGCTGCTCATTCCTCCGGGAACTTCGCCTCTGGAATTTCTTTTGCTGGGATGCGGTTTGGCAAACGAGTCTTGGTCGTGATGCCGGACTCGGCCCCCCAGGTGAAATTTCAGCTCACCCGATCGTTCGGTGCCGAAATCATGACCTATAACATCGCCCGCGATCACGAAACGGGAGAACGAGACGAACTGACCCGAAAACTTGCGGAAGAGCAGCGTGCGATTCAGGCTTCTCCTTACGATGACCCGGATGTGATTGCGGGGAATGGGGTCGGCGGGCTGGAAATTGTCGACGAGTTACGTCGTCAAGGACGGAAGCTGTCGCATTTCTTCTGCCAGGTGAGTGGCGGGGGACTGATGGCGGGCCATGCACTGGCGATTGCGGACGGCTTTCCCTCCGCTCGGATTATCGGGGTCGAGCCTGAAGGGGCCGATGATTTTGGCCAGTCGCTCAAAGCGGGCGAGCGTGTTCGTATCGACCGCCCCAAAAGTATTTGTGATGGACTTCTCTCGTATGATGTCGGCGTTCACAACTGGCCGATCCTGCAAAAACATCTCACCGAGGCCGTGGCGGTTCCTGATCTGGAAACGCGGCAAGCCATGAAGTGGATCTATGATCGTCATGGATTAAAAACAGAACCATCCGGTGCGATTTCACTCGCCGCCGCGATGAGCGGAAAAATCCCGTTGGAAGGGGACGGAGACGTGGTGATCGTGATCAGCGGCCGTAATGTGGACGAAGTACGCTTCCGGGAATGGATTTCACTCGACTGAATTCCGCGCTGTTCTGGTCGTAAATTGGACGGAGACTTTCCGACTTCGATCATGCTGTATGCCGTTGGCCCCACATTCGGGTGTCAGAGAGGATTCAGCAATTTTTTAACGCCAGGACGCGAGGACGGGGGGGTCGCAAAGCAGACAGTAAGACAAAGCGGAATTGGCGTTTTGTGTTCCTGGCGTCCCTGCGACTTGGCATCTTTGCGTTGATCTCTTCCCGGCATGGCCACCGCAAGGGAAGCGACCGGATGCAACTGTCGCCAGTTTTCATCCCGCTCATCTGTTTTTCAGGGCCGAACCACAGAATACTTGATCAGCCAGCCGCCGACAGCAGGCTGCGGAGTGTCCCGACCAGATCGGCTTCCGCGATGGTCGAAGTCGAGCCGTCTTGGAGCACCTTGATCTGCCAGACACCTTTGGCAAACTCGTCCGAACCGGCGATTAAGGCAATTTGAAACCCTTTACGATCCGCATACTGCAGCTGTTTCCCCAGCTTTTTGGCATCGGGAAAGACCTCGGTTCCAATCCCCGCAGCGCGCAGCAGCCGGGCAACCCGCAAATAGTCACCCAATCGTTCGGTATCGAACTGGGTCATCAAGACGGGGGCTCCTGTCGCCGAGGCTCCGAGCAGTTTTAATTCTTCCATCGCAGCAATCAAGCGGTCCAGACCCAGACTGGCTCCCACGCCGGGAAGTTTTTCTTTGGTGAACAGTCCGGCCAGATTGTCATAGCGGCCGCCCGAACAAATACTGCCAATCGAGGGTAAGTCGGTCAAAAAGGTTTCGTAGATGGTTCCGGTGTAATAGTCGAGTCCCCGTGCGATGGAAACATCCAGTTCAATCCGATCACGAGGGATCCCAGCGGTCTGGGCGGCTGAAAAAAGTTGACGCAGCCGACCAACTCCCTGCATCACGGATTCGTTTCCGGCAAACGTGGAGGCCAGAGAATCCAGATCCGTTTTCGGCCCCACCGTAAACAAAATCTGCGTGGCTTGTTCTGCGGTCGCACCGATCTTTTCGACCAACTCGGCAAGCACGGCGGCCTCACCGATTTTCGGCAGCTTATCAATCGTTCGCAGTACACCGACGGACTTGTCTTTAAGGCCGAGTGCATCGAGTACCCCATTGAGAATCAATCGATGATTGACTCGAATGGTAAATCGCTCGAACCCGAGCGCGATCAGCAGGTCATGGATCACCAGCAGCGTTTCAATGTCTGCCGCGTTAGACTCGGTCCCAATCGTGTCAAAGTCGCATTGGATGAACTCGCGATACCGACCTCGCTGCGTATTTTCGCCGCGCCAAACCGGGGCGATGTGATATCGCTTGAAAGGCATTCCGAGCGCCGAAGAGTGCTGTGCGGCAAACCGGGCTAAGGGGACGGTCAGGTCAAACCGCATCGCCACGTCACGATCACCACTATCCTTGAAACGAAATAATTGCTTGTCCGATTCATCCCCACCCTTACCGGTCAGAATCTCGGCATATTCCAGGGCAGGGGTATCGATCGGCGAAAACCCATAGCTGCGAAAGACCCCGCGTGCCGTCTCCATCAGTCGCTCGCGAACGAGCATCACTTCTGGCAAAAAATCTCGAAAACCTCGAAGTGTGCGTGGTTCAATTAAATCCGACACGATGAATTCCATTCAAACAGGGGAACCGGGAAAAGGAATCCGCCCGATCAGTCGCGAATCCGCAGCAAAATTGTGAGATCCAGAAAATTGATCAGCGAATCGGCACGACGCAGACACTTTCGATGAGGCTGCACCGCCGGAAACATTCGATCACCGAGCCCGCAGGCGATTAACTCTGCGGGCGATTAACTCTGCGGGCGATTAACTGAGTACCGGCAACGCAGGCAAATTCGCGGCCCCAGCTTTTTTACGGGGTTGAGGTTTTGGGGGCAGGACCGCCTCAGCGTACTCCCAAATTTGATCGGGAGACTCGAAGAATTTGTCATAACAACCGTCGTTGTCGTATTCGCAGTTGTCCGTCGAGTAGGCACCGCAGATTTCGGGACGGGTATGATAGATCCCGCACCGATTGTCTTCGAGCAGATTCTGGCAATCACCAAAAACCAGCAGAAACCAAGTCCCGCCGTCAACAAAAATGGCGGTTCGCCCATGCATGATGTACCAGCGCATGTGATCGAAGTCCCCCCAGGTGGTGGGGGTTTCGATGGGGAGCGCGAAATACCGACAGCAGCGGGCAGTACAATACGTACACAGCACTTCGCCCGGCTTGAGGTCTGCGCGACGCACTTTGACTTTGGACATGATTCTTCTCCTCGATAATCTCTGCGAATCAAGTCCGCAGTGTAGCGGCTTCGTCACGCCGATGGTATCGATCCCCAACCGAACGTCGAGAGAGTTTTCTCAGCATTTTCCGAAAAAAAACCGGCGATTACTCGCATCGAGCCGCTTCGATTTGTAGCATTTCGGACGTGAACAGAGTCTGTTCGCGTTTCAGATCCGGGGACTCTTGGGAAAGACAATTCGATGAATCAACCAACTTCGGCAGCAGCCACGTCACGACGAGATTTTCTGAAAACAGGATCGGCGGTTGCAGGGGCTGTCGGTTTTAATCTGGGACTCAGTTCCGGGCTGTTTGCGGCCGGAAGCGATCAACTGAAGGTCGGTCTCGTTGGCTGCGGCGGCCGCGGAACCGGTGCGGCAGGGGAAGCGCTGCAAGCCGATTCCCAAAGCAAACTGGTCGCCGTGGCGGATCTCAGCCTCAATGCCATCGATTCGAGTTTGGGAAACCTGAAGGCCAATAAACGGATTGAACAACAGGTGGCCGTCACGGACGCGAACAAATTTGTCGGACTGGATGCCTTCCAGAAAGTGATCGATCAGTGTGACGTGGTACTGCTCGCATCTCCTCCCGGCTTCCGACCCGTTCACCTGCGGGCTGCCGTCGAGGCGGGCAAACACATTTTTACCGAAAAGCCGATGGCAACCGATGCTCCTGGCGTTCGTTCGGTCATCGAATCGGTACGGATCGCCAAAGAGAAAAACCTGGCGGTCGTGGCGGGGTACTGTTGGAGGTATGACTTGGCTCGTCGCGAATTGTTCCAGCGAATCCATGATGGCCAAATTGGTGAGGTCGTTGCCGTGTACGGCACCTACCTGACCAGTCCCGTGAAACCGATGCCTCCGGCGAGTACACGTCCGGAAGGAATCACGGACCTCGAGTGGATGGTTCGCAACTGGTACAACTTCACGTTCCTGTCAGGCGATGGCTTAGTCGAACAGGCCATTCACACCGTTGACTGGCTGCAATGGGCGATGAAGGATGTTCCTCCCGTCAGCTGTACCGCCATCGGTGGTCGACAGGTTCCCGCACACGGGGGAAACATTTTTGACCATATTGAAGTCAATTATGAATGGGCCAATGGAGCCCGTGGGTTTCTGGCCCAGCGGCAGATTGTGGGATGCCATAACGAAAACAATCTGCTCATCATGGGGACGAAAGGGACCGGATTCATCAAGGGGGGAGTCGGGATTACCGGTGCAAGCCCCTGGAAATACGAAGGTCCCAATCCGAATATGTACCAGGTCGAACATGACGAATTTTTCGACTCGATTCGGACGGGCAAGCACATCAACAATGGTGACCGGATGGTGACCAGCACGCTCGCCGGAATCATGGGACGCATGGCAGGCTATACGGGAAAACAAGTCACTTGGGAAATGGCGATGAATTCGCAGCAGGTGCTGATCCCCGAAATCAAAGGGTGGGATACCAAGGTCGAGGTCCCACCCCTCGCACGGCCCGGGGTCACACCGTTTATTTGATTCGCCGGATCGCTGTGCGGTGGATTCTTCCGTTGAGGGGATTCTTCCGTTGAGGTCATCACTCGCCCAACCGGTAGCGTGTAAAACCGAGGGGCGTGCAAAACCGGGAAGCGAGGAAAATTCAGGGGCAATCGCGAGCAGGATCAGTGGGTATCCTGCTCGCTTGCGGGGTTTGTTCGCGTCCCGGTCGTGATCAACGACACCAGAACCAGGGTCAGAAACCCGAGTGGAATTGTGACCAGACCTGGTTGGCTGAAGGGGACTTTGGCAAGCGTGGCGGCCTGATCCGCCGTGTAGCCATAGACCTTCTGAAAAGTATCTGCACTGAGCAAGATCCAGACCATCGAGCTGATCAGTCCGACAAAAATCGCGGCGGTAATCCCTTGCTTGGTGGTCCGTTTCCAGAACAGCAGCATGACGAGAGAGGGGAGGTTTGCCGAGGCGGCAACACTGAATGCCCAGCCGACGAGAAATCCCGCATTCATATCTTTAAACAGAATCCCCAGCAAAATCGCGAAAATCCCGACGACCACCGAAGCGATTTTTCCGATGCGGACTTTTTCGTGGTCATTCAGATCCCACCGCAGTACGCTCGTGAGTAAATCATGCACGACCGCACCGCTGGCAGCCACAATCAGGCCACTGACCGTCCCCAACACGGTTGTGAATGCAATGGCAGAAATGATCGCGAAGAGTGTCTCACCAAAGCTTTTGGCGAGTAAAGGGGCGGCCATGTTCGAGTCTGTCAGGTCCAAACGACCGCTGGTCATCGCTCCCAGCCCCAGAAACAGGGTGAGGACGTAGAAGACACCAATCGTGGCGATCCCTACCACGGTGCTGAGGCGCGCCGCCGTCTGATCTTTTACGGTGTAATAGCGAATCAGGATGTGTGGCAAGGACGCGGTTCCGCAAAACAACGCGAGCATCAGCGAAAGAAAGTCGAGACGGGCAAATAACTGATCCTTCTGGAGCCCCTTGAAAATCGGGCTGTTTCCTGGCTTTAAAACCTGGGCACCTGACGTTGGCTGAGGTGTCCAGGTCATCGTTTTATCTCCTTCGGCACTGGTGGTCTCTTTTTTCGACCACAGAACCACTTCACTATTCTGTAACGCCGCCAGATACGCGACGGGCCCTAATGGCCCCGTTTCGGTTTTGCCACCCGGTAATTTGCTCAGATGGCCGACAGATCGCAGATCCGCTTGACCTTCTTTTTGGCCTTGGGGTATTCCATTGATGAACTTTGTCCCATCCTTTTTAATGACCATCGTTTGGGGGGAATTCGCCAATTCAGTGGTATCGACCGTCAATCCCCGATTCAGAATCATGACGGTCAGAATTCCACTGAAGAGAACCAGCAGCGAACCTTTGATAAATTGGACATAAGTCGTACTGACCATCCCGGCCGTGGCGACAATCAAAACCACAACGACCCCGACGAGCACAACCCCCACCTCATGCGGAAAACCGAGCAAGGGCTTGATCAGCGAACCTGCACCGACCATCTGCGGAATCAAATAGAAGACACTCACAACCAGCGTGCTGATCCCTGCGGCGAGCGTGATCCCTCGCGATTGAAATTGACTATTCAGTGCATCGGCAAACGTATACTTTCCGAGCCGTTTCAGGGGTTCTGCGACGACAAACAAGGCGACAACCCAACCCGCCAGAAATCCGACCGAATAGAGAAATCCGTCGTAACCGTAGAAGGCGATCGTACCGCAGATCCCGAGAAAGGAAGCGGCGGACAGGTAATCTCCGGCAAAGGCAACCCCGTTCACAAACCAGTGAATTTGCCCGCCAGCAGCAAAGTATCCCGCAGCGGATTTGGTTTTCGCAGCGAAATAGAAGCTCAGCGCCAGCGTGAACGCGACGAAACCACCAAAAATCATCACCGATAAAAAGGACGGATTATGAATCATGAAGCCGCTTTCGCAGAGAGACCCGATTGACAAACCAGCATGTCATCGAAGCCATAAAAAACGATTTGAACAGGAAAAACAGGCCGCACACACCTGGAATTGACTTCAGCGTCTGGCACGACAGAGCCAGCAGTAAACCAGAGCCAAGGCCATCGCAATCACAATCAGGGCAAATCCGTAAATCACCGCGAGATTCAATCCCCAGGCTGGCGTCAGTTCCATGAGGTCGGGGCGAAACGCATTCAAGCCGACAAACCCACCATAGATCGCCAGGTAAATCAGAAACAGAATCATTCCATAGCGGGCATTCCGTGCGGAAAGTACGGGATCTTCAACCTCTTTGGGGAAATTGGCACCATGATCAAGTCCAGCCATGATTTACATCCTGTCAAGAAGGCTTGCTTCCCATTTCCCCGACGGCCATCGACAAGCGAATGGGAAGAAAACAGCAGACATAACACGTGTCGTGAGTCATCGCAACTGACTTGACTGCTGTTCCGCTAGCGGGAGTGAACATGCACGGGGCCGACATCATTTCGACTTTTGGTTCTGGCGGGTATCCTCTTCCAATTCAGGGTTTCCGTTGCCGACGATTTCCGTCGTCATCTCCACCAGAATTGCAATAAGTATCTCGATGTCACGTGATCCTCTTTTCAAGTTGAGCGAGGCGGGTTTGTTTTGCCCGCGAGGTGCCTTCTATGTCGATCCCTGGGGTCCTGTCGCCACGGCCGTGATTACCCACGCGCATGCGGATCATGCCGTAAAGGGCTCAAGGCAGTACATCGCGGCCGAGCCCGGATATCGGGTTTTGTGGTCACGAATGGGGCAGCATGCCAAAATTCAATCGTTGGCATTCGGGGAATCCGTGGACTTGAATGGAGTCAAAGTCTCACTCCATCCTGCCGGACACATTCTGGGTTCCGCACAGGTCCGAGCCGAGTACAAAGGTGAAATCTGGGTGATTTCAGGCGATTATAAAGTCGCTGCAGACTCGACATGTGCCGCGTTCGAGCCCATTCGATGTCATACCTTTGTCACCGAGTCGACGTTTGCCCAGCCAATCTATCATTGGGAACCACAGGAAAAAACCTTTGCCGAAATTCACGATTGGTGGCGGATCAACCAGTCCAATAACCACGCCAGCTTCGTGTTTGCTTACGCCTTGGGAAAGGCACAACGATTAGTCGCCGGAATTGATCATTCGCTGGGACCGGTCTTCGTGCATCGCGATATCGAGTCTGTGAATCATTTGTATCGCCAAAGTGGTGTACCGCTCCCCGCAACCCGAACTCCGAATGCGGGAATGACAACGGAAGAATGGGGCCGATCGTTGATTCTCCAGCCCCCCGCGGCGCGTTGGACACAAGGTTTTCCCCATCTCGGCCATTTTGCAACATCCTTTGCATCCGGATGGATGGTGCTGCCCAATGGATGTGATGCCCGCCGAGTCAAACGGGGGTTTGCGTTGTCGGACCATGCCGACCATCAGGAGCTTCTCTCGGCAATTATTGCCACGGGGGCCGAACGCGTTCTGGTGACTCACGGATATATTGAGGAGTTTGTGGCGGAACTGAAATCACTTGGCTTCGATTCCATCCCCATGAAAACTCCCCGCTGTCGCCGGCCTCCACGTGTTCCCATTGCGAGCAACGCGGGCGTCGAATCGAGTCTCCCGCAGAGTCAGGTTGAAGGTCCAGGGGAGTCACGCTGAATCGCCGAGTTCGGCACGAAATGATTCGAACTTTGCAGATTCTCGTCGCAGGCCGACGAGAATCACTCAAATTCGGTCCCACCGACACAATTCCCAGAATTGCGAAGGGAAAAATCCCACGGGCTGCCAGCGACTCAAAACGGTTGTAGTGATTGTGCGGAATCCTGTTGCCAGACGCAAAAAAAACACGAAATTCCGGGTTTTTATTGCAGACCATCACACAGAGAATTCCGATCATCCCGGCAGAAAACAGTTTTGAACGATTGTAATGCTTGACATTAATCTGAAACTTCACTAATGGTTGCCTCAATACGGGTCGAATCGATCTGGAAAAAAAGAGGAACTCAGGAAGAATTTCCTGTTGACTAATGCAGAAGCTGGACAAGAATTCGCGCGGGATGATTTGATTCGGTTTGATTCATCCCTGAGATTTGTGGTGTCCAAGAATTGTTTTGAGTTGATGAATCCCAATCAGTCCGAGTATTTGAGGTTTGCTCCGATGACCAGAGTCTTGCTCGAAGAAGAACATGAACTGGCGGTCCTGTTCCCCAACGTGACTGTCGGGGAATGGAACAAGTCGTTCTCTGAGGTTGTTCCTAATCCGTTGATGGCTGGCGATGATGACGCCGCTCCCGCCGACGATGAAGACGGCTTTGGAGACGACGAATTTGAAGATGAAGATGATGATCTCGAAGAACTCGACGACGATGATGAAGATCTCGAAGACGAATTCGACGAATTCGATGATGATGAATTTGAAGATGACGACGATGAATTCGACGATGATGAGGATGAAGACGAAGATGAAGACGAGTATGATGAAGATGATGATTACTAGTCCTTGCTGATAAGGGATTGATCCTCGAAAATCCTTTCCGAATTCATCACCGGGCTTTATCAATTCGTCACCGGTCGGCAGGTTTGTCGACCGGTGATGCCATTCCCAGGCGGGGCATTTTCCGCAGCGGAACTCCTGACGGAATTCTGAAGACCGCGTTAGAAGAAACTGACTGAAGAAAACATCTGACTGAAGAAAACATCTGACTGAAAGAGTCTCATGCTGAAGATTTGGGGGCAGATCGAGGAAGCCGTCAACCATATTCGTCTTTCCTGGCAAGGGAAGCCGAAAGTCGGTTTGATATTGGGGACGGGATTGGGAGGATTTGTAGAACAAATCGATCAACAGGCGAGCATCCCCTATGGCTCGATTCCCCATTTCCCCGCCTCAACCGCTCCCTCGCACGCCGGTCGTCTGATTTGTGGCACGCTGCGTGGTCAGCCAATCGTGGCGATGGAGGGGCGATTTCACTATTACGAGGGATACAATCTGCAGCAGGTCACTTTCCCAGTACGGGTGATGCGGGCCTTGGGTGCAGAGATTCTGCTCGTCACCAATGCCGCGGGGGGAATTAACCCGCAACTGGATCTGGCGGATTTGGTGGTGATTGAAGATCACATCAATCTGATTCCCGAAAATCCGTTGCGCGGAGTCAACGACGATCGGTTGGGTCCTCGCTGGCCGGACTTATGCGAACCCTATTCAAAATCGCTGATTCAGCTAACGCGAACTGCCGCATTGGAACTGGGTATCCACCTGCACAAAGGTGTATTCGTAGCGGTTGCCGGCCCTAATCTCGAAACCCGCGCGGAATATCGGATGCTGAAACAGATGGGGGCCGATGTGGTGGGGATGTCGACGGTTCCTGAAGTTCTGGTCGCCATCCATGCCGGAATGAAAGTCCTTGGCTTTTCTGTCGTCACAGACATTTGCCTCCCGGACCACCTGGAGCCGGCCGAAGTTCCGAAAATTCTCGCCAATGCAGCAATTGGTGCGGAAAAGCTGAGTCGGTTGATTCCCAAAATCATGGAAAAAATTGAGTAATGTTAGCCCCCCTGCCGATTGCGATTGGATTCGCGAGCCATCTCGATTGAAATAGGGGCCTAACTGGTCAGAGATTTGTTCACGTAAGGAAAACTGATGTCGAATCCCAAGGCGGACTCGCCTGCGGCCGATGAAAATGAAGTTCGACTTCGTCCACACCCCGAAACGGCGAGCGTTGTGATTTTCGGTGCGTCCGGTGACTTGACCGCGAGAAAGTTGCTTCCCGCGCTGTTTGATCTCTGGAGCGATGGCTACCTCTCTGATCAGTCTCCGATCATCGGAGTCGCCCGCCGGGAAAAAACCGATGAAAGCTTCCGTCAAGAAATTTATACCGCCATGAACGGTCAGTTCCGTGGTGGACCGATTTCACCGGAAAAGTGGGAACAGTTTTCCCAGAGACTGTTCTATCGACAGCTCGATATCGCCATTCCCGATGGTTATTACGCGTTCAAGCAGGAGTTGGAGTCGATCGAGAATCGGCAGGGGACAGGGCACAATCGCATTGTTTATATGGCCACATCGCCAGATCTGTTTCTTCCCGCGATCGAACATCTCGGTTTTGCCAAAATGATCCCGGATCGTGACGCGACCGAATGGTTAAGGGTCGTGTTCGAAAAGCCGTTTGGACACGACTTGGCTTCTGCACAAGAGTTAAGCGGTAACTTGCGCCGGTTGCTGCGCGAACAACAGATCTATCGGATCGATCACTACCTGGGCAAAGAGACGGTTCAAAACATCTTGTTGTTTCGGTTCGGGAATTCGATTTTTGAGCCGCTCTTGAACCGAAATCACGTTGACCATATTCAAATTACGGTCTCGGAATCGCAGGGACTGGAACGGGGACGGGGCGGATACTATGACAATTCGGGAGCGCTGCGCGACGTGCTGCAGAATCACGTACTGCAACTGCTATGTCTGATCGCCATGGAACCGCCAGCCTTATTCAATTCCAATGATCTTCATGAGGAAAAACTCAAAGTTCTCAAGGCAATCAACGCAGGGAACTCAGGTGAAATCACCGACTGGGTGGTCGCCGGCCAATATTCCGCCGGAACCGTCGACGGCAAGCCAGCCATCAGTTACCTCAGCGAAGAGCGGATTCCTGCCGACTCGCGCACCGAGACTTTTGTGGCAATGAAAGTGAAAGTCGATAATTGGCGATGGGCCGGCGTCCCGTTCTATTTGAGAACCGGAAAACGGCTGCCGTCACGGGTCTCGGAAATCGCCATTCAATTCAAGCATCCGCCGCTGAATCTCTTCAATACCGTCGAATGTGATGGGGATATCTGTGCCCTCGTCGGTGCCCAGCCCAATAAACTGGTGTTTCGCATTCAGCCCAGTGAATCGATCAAACTGTCGTTCTCAACCAAGCGTCCGGGGATGCAGTATCAAATCCACCCCGTCACCATGGATTTCGACTACAAGACTTTCACTCAACCACTACCAGAGGCGTATGAACGGCTGTTATTGGATGTGTTGCGGGGCGACTCGACTCTGTTTATGCGGAGCGATGAATTAGAAGCCGCCTGGCAGTTCGTCACCCCAATCCTGAATTTTTGGAGTCAGAAAAAAACGGTTCCAGAACCCTATCGAAGCGGGAGTTGGGGCCCGCGAGCCGCTGACGATTTACTGAGAAGCGACGGCCGACAGTGGCGGTCACCGGCCCAGTAGCACACAGGTCCAGGTCGGAATCGACTGCTGTTTTTCTGGTACCACCAGGAATCGGTCATCCCATTCAGATTTGATGTCATGACACGGAAACAGGAATTCTGCTCCTCACGCGGAAAACGGCCCCCAGCCAAACAGTTGTTTAAACGAATGTTGTCTTGACGAATGAATTCAGAGTGCTACAATATCGACGTGTCTGGGAACGTACATGCCGAAATTGAATCGGACGACGAAGAAGTCTTCATCAAGCAACTGATGGCTTGAACAAACGAGCATGAAGTGAATTTCGACTCAATTTATTGACCGCAATTCCCGGAAATGCCCTCGAATGCCCTCATTTGACTAGAGATACCGAGTTGAACTCCGCTGCCCAAAAGTCTCGATTCGATTCGCTTCAGCAAGAGGCTTATTTGAGTCTTTGGAGGACGTACGATCGGTTAAAATCGCTGGAAGATGAACTGTTTTCTCAATTTGATTTATCAGCACAACAATACAACACCTTGCGGTTGCTCGAAGCGGTTCACCCAACGACGATTCCGACATCTTCCCTGGGGAACAAACTGATCTCGCGAGCCCCCGACAT
>CAMBQP010000141.1 GCA_945869955.1 Schlesneria paludicola DSM 18645 | reverse complement strand
GCTGCGATTTCGAGTGTTTACGGAATGATCGGTGCCGAGGGCTTCGCTCGTTTGTGTGCGGCCTTTTATCGTCGTGTCCCCACCGATGATCTGCTTGGCCCCCTGTATCCGCTGGAAGATCTGGTGGGGGCCGAGTCTCGGTTGCGTGGTTTTCTCATCTTCCGGTTCGGTGGTCCGGACCACTATCTGCACGAGCGGGGGAATCCCCAGTTGCGGATGCGACATGCCCCGTTTGCCATCAACCCGACCGTCCGCGATCGCTGGGTGTCCCTGATGGATCAGGCGGTCATCGAGGCGAATCTCCCTGCCGAGTCGGTGCCGATCATTCGATCCTTTTTAGCGGAAGTCGCGACCTTCCTCATTAATCGTGGCGCGACACCGAATTTGGTCTCTTGAGTACGTGAAAACGATTATGAAGGTGCAATTCGGAATCAGTCGGGTGGAACTCGTCCAGGGTGATATTTCACAACAACAGATCGATGCAATCGTCAACGCGGCGAACCCCGAGTTGTCGGGTGGGGGTGGTGTTGACGGTGCGATACACCGTGTCGCCGGCCCCAGCGTGCTCGAAGAAACCAGGGCTCGATATCCGCTCGGTTGTCCCGCTGGTGACGCCGTTGTTTCGGCACCGGGAATGGCAAAAGCCAAGTTCCTGTTTCATGCGGTTGGGCCCGTTTGGCGAGGAGGGCAACAGCGCGAGGCCGAGTTGCTGCGGTCGTGTGTCCGCCGCTGTTTAGAATTAGCGGTCAAATACAACTGTGAGGGGATCGCCTTTCCCGCGATCAGTACGGGGGCCTACCGTTTTCCCGTCGATCTGGCTGCCGAATCCTCATTGGGCGAAGTCCGCACGTTTTTTGCGGGACTCACCACGCCACTCATGGTACGATTCGTGCTGTTTGATGCCGGGACTTACGGTGCATTTGCCCGCGTGCTGGAATCGTTCGTGAACCGATAACAGGAAATTCAACATGTTCCCCCTTTGGGACGACGTCCCTTCGCGACGAATTCCGTTTGTGAACTATGCGATCATTGCCACCTGTATTCTCGCGTTTTTCTTCCAGCTGAAAGCCCCCGGTGGTGGCCAACAACTGGTCCGCGAGTTTGGCATGATTCCCTTTCGCGTCACCCACCCCACTGAACGCCAGATCATCGTCGAATCCCGCAATGAACGAGGCTTTACTCAACGAGAGATGCTCGACCTCAGCTCACCCATCTCGCCGCTGATGACGATGTTCACCTGCATGTTTCTGCATGGTGGCTTGATGCATCTCTTCGGCAATCTCTGGTTCTTATTCATCTTTGGTGACAATGTTGAAGATCGGTTCGGATCACTCGGATTCGCGGTGATGTACCTGGTGAGCGGACTGGCCGCAGGGGTGTTGCACATCATGGCCGACTCGACCTCGTTCATCCCTACGATCGGGGCGAGTGGTGCCATTGCGGGGGTGATGGGGGCCTATCTATGGCTTTATCCTCACGCCTCGGTGATGTCACTGGTTCCGTTGGGAATTTTTACTCGATTGATGCCAGTCCCCGCTCCGTTATTTCTGGGGATCTGGTTTGCCATCCAGATCTTTTCTGGTTTGTATACCTCATCGGGAGGGGCAGGAGTCGCCTGGTGGGCGCATGTCGGCGGATTTGCCGCAGGATTGGGAATGACGGCAGCGATGGACAAGCTGGGATTGCTGGCTCCCCCCCCATCACCCGCCGAGCGACGATACGCCCCTCGCTACGAAGACCGGGGTTGGTAAGCAGACTTCAGGGGGACTCGATCCCAGGAGCGATCCCCATAGGAGATCCCTACAATCGCTTAGCAGTCTGTTGAAAAACGGGGAGGAAAAAAAGTCCACTTGAATGATACACAGTGCGAGGTGTCTGTCCCCCTTTTTTAGCGGACTGTGAGGCTATTCGCTGAACTTCACATGAAAACCGGAAATCATCATGCCACTGTCGACCGTCAGTGTCTGGCCGGTCACCAACAGGCTTCCCGAGATCAGACTGAGGATACACGCCGCGACATCTTCCGGATCACAGACTCGGCCGAGTGGCAGTGATTTTTCATACGACTGTTTGATCCGATCATAATTCGCCCCTAAACCTGCCTCGGTCCAACGCCCGGCGATGAAACCGGGGGCGACCCCATTGACCCGAATCTGCGGAGCCAGGGTTCGAGCGAGTGAAACTGTCAGATTATCCAGCGCTGCTTTCGTGCAGCAATACGGGATGGAACTCCCCTGCCCCAACTGCGCCGCGACACTCGAAACGTTCACGATCATCCCGCCCCCGGCATTTTGCATCGGTTCACGGACGGCCCGCGCACAATGAAAAGCACCGACCACATTCACTTTATACAGGCGATCCCAGACCTCGTCCGTGACGCGATCCAGATCGTCAAAGGGAATAAACTCGGTCGTCCCCGCACAGTTGACCAGCACATCAACTCGCCCCCAGGCCGAGACCGTGTCTGCCACCAACCGGCGGCAGGCGGCGTCCTCAGCCACGTCAGCCAGCACTGCGAGTCCCTGTTGGCCCAGTTTTTCGATTTCCGCCACGGTCTGCTCGGCCTCGTCGCGCGAACGTGAATAGTTGATCATCACGTGGTAGCCCAGCCGTGCCAGGCCCAGCGATGTCGCGCGACCCACACCCGTACCACCACCTGTGACAATCGCAACCTTCTGTGGCAATGACATCGTTGGTCCTTCAAGAATTCGGCGAAGCGAGATAAAGATGGTACAGCGTCCAGATGACGGCGAAGAGGGGTATGAAACGCTAGTTGATAGGGAGAAACGTCAGTGTCCCACCAACCATATCGGGGACAATCAACTGCTTGTTTTTGGCATCATAGAAAAAGTCGGCAGCGGTTTTCAGGCCATCGAGAATCACTTTCGATTCACCCGTTTTGCGGTCGACTTTCCAGACTTTTCCCTGAGTCCAGCTTGAGGCATAGAAGTGGTCCTTGGTCACCGTCAGGCCATCGATCCCACGCATCCCACCCGCCAGCTTCACATACTTCCCTTCGTGATAACGGATCAGATCCCCCGCGAAGAAATCACCGACAAACACACCCTCTTCCCCCGCAACTTCGCTGAGGGTCACACCGTTGGGAAAACGAATCGCGGGATTGCCTGCAGGAACGGCGAGCGTCACTTCACCCTTCAAGGTTACCTTGTAAATGCACCCCTTGTTCGGCAGGCTTTTGGCTTCTTTTCCGTCAAGATCCCACATCTTACGCTCACCGCTGGGATCAAACATCGGGGTTGGAGTGCTCATCTCAGAGACATAAACGCTCGCTCCATCCTTTCCCACCGCGACATCGTTCAGAAACTCGATCGGCTGCGGAAAGTCTTTCGCTTCGGCCAGCTTCGTCGCGACTCCATTCTTGTCGATTTTCCACAAGGTGGTTTCATCCGCCGTCACCAGAAAGTCACCCACGAAGACCAGCCCTTTGGGGGACTGAAAACCTTTGGCAAATGTCGTCACCGTGTCGCCGTCCAGCGAAACAATCGTCCCATCCCCCGGAACTTCTTCGTTGATCATCGTGACGTAGAGCTTCCCCCCAAATCCACGGCAAACACTCTCGGGATTCTTCCCCACTGGGATCGTTCTTGGTGATTGTGCCTGAACCAGGCTATTCGCAAACAGGACAACAGCCAGGCACGACAGGGTCAAGCGGGTCATGGGTCACTCCGAAAAGAAATTCTGGATCAAACACGTTGGTCAGTCAGTCAATCAATCACTGGGTCAATCGGTACTGTAAATGTTCGATCGGCGGAAATCGATCCTCACCCCAGGAATCGATCACGGTCTTGCGGGGGTGAGTCTCACGAACCGCTGCTTATGCGATCGGTTCCGCTGTTGGTTTCCCCAGCAGCCGACTGATCCAATACAGCGGCAAACCGGCCAGAAACGGGATGGCAATCAGGGGCAGTAGCGGAGCCGCATAATTCACGGCTGAATAAAGTCCAAAGGCACTCATCCCACAAAACAGGAGGGGACAGAGCGGAAACCAGGGGGCCTTGAATGGCCTTTGGCGATTCCGATCGATCACACGTAACACAAAATAGGCGACACCGGTACTCAGGAAAAACAACCAGAAGATTGGAGCCGATGCCGCGAACAAGGTATCAAATCCGCCAAAATACTGATCCCAGGGGATGGGCTTCAGGCCCACCTGTTGCAGCCACCCATCGATCAGGCCACGGCCGTCGCGGGTTCCGACCGCCAGAATCATCACGACGGTGATCAGCCCTTGAGCCAGCAGGGACCAGACCGGCGTTTTCGTACGCGCGGACCAGCGCCCCAGATACGCAAACAGCGCATGGTCGGCTCCTACCGCAGCATGCACGCGCGAGACCGCCAGAATCAATCCATTCAATCCCCCTAATGCCGAGACCATCACCAGCAGACTCATCGCTCGTCCGGCATGCTCCCCCAGAACCGCCGACAAGGCATCGGCAGCGGGACGTTGTGATTGCCGTAACCCTTCAAAACCGAGAGCGCGCAAGTAGGCCAGATTCACCAGCAGATAGACCACGGAAATCAATCCCAGTCCCGACAGCAGTGCCAGAGGAATGTTGCGTGAGCGATTCCGGACCTCGGCCGTGACAAACGCTGCATCATTCCAGCCACCATAAGCGTAGAGCACCAGAATCATCGCCAGGGGCCAGCCAGGGCCACTGATGGGGGTCGTCGCAACCAGCGAAACTTCGGCACGGGATGTGAGTCCCGCCACGATCAACAGTAGCAGCCCCAGTAGCTTGGCCAGAACCAGAAGCTTCTGCGTATGTCGACCGGCGTGAACACCCAGCATGTTCAGCAGCGTCAGACCAACGACGGCTCCCAGGGCGAACCAGACCACGCTTGATTTGGGAGCCTGAAAGACTTCCGCTGCATATTCCGCAAAGACATACGACAAGGCACCAATACTCCCCGTCTGAATGATCGCCAACTGGGACCAGCCGAAGAGGAATCCGGCCCAAGGCCCGAAGGCACGGGTGAGGTAATTGTATTCACCGCCGGAACGGGAATAGGTGGTCGCCAACTCCGCATAACAGAGTGCCCCGACAAACGACAGTCCGCCACAAAGCGCCCATAATCCCAGCATCATCCATGGGTCCGAGACGTTACTGCTGATCGTCCCCGGCGTTTTATAAATGGTGCTGCCAATCACAATTCCAATCACCAGACTGATCGCATCCCATAACGAGAGCGGCCCCTGTTCCTCGGACTGGCTATGGGTGGGATCAGACAAATTGGACTCCTTTGAGCGATGTAAAGCGGCGATCAGCCCACAACAAAGACGGTCATCGATCGAGGCCCATGGGCACCGATCACTAGCGACTGTTCAATATCGGCGGTCTTGGAGGGCCCGGCAATGAAGCCGCCGAACGGCGAGGTCGTCAGCGCGAGACGATCGTAAGCCTCGGACAGGTTATGCACCAGTTGACTCAACGGAACGACCAAGGCCAGATGTTGACAGAGAAAGTAGATGACTCGATGGGTCACATTGAGATCATTGACCCAAACTGCGGCGTTCTCGGCAACAGCCAGTTCGCCCGGCAGGATGGCGAAATCAATATCGAATAATTGATGCGGATCGGTAATCTGGTCCATGGTGACGGTTCCGGGAAACGCACCAGGAACCAGCGACAGGGTTTGTTTTGCTTGGGAGAACTGCGGCATCTCTGCCAGTTCCGCAGCGATTTCGGCTTCGCGGGAAACGCGAACACACCGCCCGCCGATCACTTCGAGGACACGAGAGAATTGGGCGAGTGGATCGGGATAGGTGATCCAGGGGCCATCCAATTCAGGCAACGGCGACGACTGAGGCAATTGTCGACGAACGGCAGCAAGAATCGCATCGCGGGATGACATGAAAACAGCGATTTCTGATTACGAGTAGTAGAAGAATCAAAACCCATCGTGCATGCGGTGACCGAAGCTTCGGTAGACCTGCCACAGTTTAGACAAGCCTACACGACAAAGCACGTCAGCAGCAGCCAGAAAAGACCAATCCCGCGGAAACGTCCGTTCGCTGGATGTCGGCTGCGAATAACTTTGCCAATGAAATCACTCTTGAAATCCTCGAATTGACATGAGAGGCTCGTTATCCGCCTACTTGCCGAGAAATGCGACGGATTTTGGTCGTTCCAAAATTGGCGCGCGGAGGCAATATTTTCGGCACTACCAATTCCACCCAATTTTCTCAGCCCATTCCTCAAGTGCGGTCACACCCGCCATAGATTCGATGACGACGATTTGAATTTCCGGTCGCTATTCTCTCGACTCGCCAACAATAAATGGTTATTCTCAGGGTGCGCAGTTTTTCTGCGCGACATTTTTAGCATACCGTTTGATGAGGTTGGCATGCTTGTCAGGCTGTTTGGACGTAATTTTCGCTCAATTAAAGAGCAGTTTGAGCTTTCACTCGTCGCGGCTGATCTGACGCGAAAAGAGGACTGCAATCGTGGAACAATTGCTGTACCCATTTCGGGGATGGCTGAGCCTTTGCGTTTGCTGCGAACTCTGTGCGTCTACGGACCAAATGCATCGGGAAAATCCAGTTTGCTTGTTGCCGCGAAGGCATTGCGATGGCTTGCGACTGAGTCGAGCCCTCGTTCCAAGCCGGATCAAAAGATTGCTCCTTATGAACCGTTTTTGCTTGATGATAAAACCAAAGCTGCACCGGTTGAACTCGGCTGTGATGTCGTGTTCAAAAAATCGCTTTTGAAGTACGAGATCAAGTTTACTTCAAAAGCAATCCAGACGGAATTTCTGACACTGATTGACAAGGATGGAGAGCATAAGCTCATTGAACGCCATGCCACAGGAGAGGTTCGAGGCCAACTGATTTTGGACAATGAAGCAAATCGGCTTTACGTCCGCGAAATGCAGCCAAACGTTGCCGTGCTTTCGAAGTTGGCGCAGCATGGCCCCCGTAATGGAAAAGGTTCTGTAAATCTCTATTTCAAAGCAATTCAGAATGCGACTCATCATCAAGATTATACTGATGCAGCCTTGGAAACAATAAAAGTTGGTGATTCGAGTGCGGATGAAAAATTCGCCGATGATCCCGAATATCGAGAATGGATTATGAAACATCTTATTCGCGCTGCAGACATTGGAATTTCCGATGTTCGGACTCGCCGGGAAAGTTTCAAGATTCCCGCATTAATTCGGGAATCACTTGAGGAAAACGGTTTTCCAGAGAAAATTCCCGATACGAGAGTCATTGTTGAATTTCTTCACGCTGGTGCTAAGTCTGGAACAATCGATTTCGGGCAAGAATCGACTGGGACAAAAAAACTGTTTAATATTGCGAGTCGATGGTGGGCATTGGCAAATCAAGAAATCGCGCTGTTTGCAGATGAACTCAGCGCAAGCCTTCATCCAAGGTTGCTGAATGGACTTGTTTGTTCGGTGAATGAACCGACCTCTGAAAAGGTACGATCGCAGCTTATTTTTGCCACTCATGACACGGGACTTCTTGAAAGTCAGGATGGACTCCCCCCTGCGCTTCGTCGGGATCAGGTCTATTTCACGAAGAAAGATGCCCAAGGCTCAACGGAACTCTATTCTTTAACAGAATTTAAAGAGGATGCACGCGCTGTACACAATATTCGAAAGAGGTACTTATCGGGCATTTACGGCGCACTTCCTTCGGTCGAGAAGCTTTCATTATGAGCAAGCCTCAGAAATCGGCGAAGCCGCAGTCAAAGGCGGTACAACATCTTTTGAATCAATTGCAACGAAAGCGAGAGACAAGGGAAACTGCGAAACGGTATTTGATCGTATGTGAAGATGACAAGTCTGCTCCCAATTATTTTGAGGCACTGAAGAGATTTCTCAATCTTTCGGCAACGTGTATTAAAGTCGTTGGCAGCGGAGGCCATTCCCAACCTCTTCAAGTTGTCAATGAGGCCATCAAGCGGAAAAATCTGTCGATGAGTCCGGAGAGTAGCACCGAACCGTTCGAAACGGCTTGGTGTGTGATTGACGGGGACTTTGGACCCAAGGTCAAGGAAGCAAGAGCTGTCGCAGGTCAATCAGGCGGGATTAAATTGGCTGTTTCGACGATGTGTTTTGAATATTGGATTCTCCTTCATGGCAAAGAAATCGGCACGCCAACAGCAAGTTGCGATGAGACGTTAAAGATATTAAAAAAGGAGTACCTTCCGAACTACTCCAAGGGAGGCTTTCGCTTTGACGAAGTCGTTCGTTCCTATCGGGAAGCTAGCCAACGAGCAAAGAAGCTAAGGATGGCTGGTATCCGCCGTGGATCGCTTGCAGAAGATCAAAATCCCTGTTCCGAAGTGTACCTTCTCATTGAAGAAGTTTGTGGTGACATTCGGGAGACCTAGCACGTAATGGGACGGCCACAGGGAATACTGAGGGCACGGTCCGATCTTGAAAATGCCACGCGAATTTCGGTTCAACAACAAACCCAGTACGCGAGGTGCAAATCCGCGACTCTGCAGCAAACATGACGACTTCGTTCCCTGATCCGTCCCCCTTGACGGCCATGACGATCGGATTGCTTGGTCTCGATCAGCTTCATAGCCCCCTGCGAAAAGGAGCGTTCAGGCAAATCCATGAAATACTGCTGTCGATTCGTGAATCACACTCGATTCAAAATTCAAAAAGGCGAAGATTGTGCACCACGAATCATACGAATCACGCGAATAGGAAGAGAAAAGATTCGAGATTTGAGATTCTAAAAATCGAAGACGAAAGCGAGGATCGTGTCGCGGCATCCGTTTGGCAGGCGGCGACGCCGCGTCTCCCGTGGCCATACGATCTCGGGCGCTTCAAACCTGCAGAATCTCTCGTAACTGGATCAATTCGGTCACCAGGCGGTCGGGACGAATGGCAGGGTCTTTGAGTTCGGCGGAGGTGACCTTGAGGCTGGTTTTATCGCCGGCAAACAGCACCGTTCGCATGCCGCACGATTTCGCGATGGCCAGGTCGTCGTGGATGCGACTACTGACATGCAGGATCTGGTGAGGCTCAATCCCGATTTTTTGGAAACCCAGTAGTGCCTCGGCGTACAGCGACTTCGATGGTTTACGAATCCCACTGGCATACGAGAGGGTATTGAGCGAATCCGGCAGGATGGAATCAAGCTGCTGAACGTTCCCCTGGCTTCTGAGGGCTCGCGTCAATTGGACCAGAGTGAAGGATTGGGCATCCGCCAGGGCCGCCTGACGAAGACCGCCTGTCGAGATCGCGTGGAGTGTGGCGAGCCCCCCCTGGGCTCCTTCGGTCCCCTGCAGGGCGGTCTGAAAAAAATAGGCCACTTTCTGCGACAATTCATTCCAGTCGCCATACACCGATTCGTCGTAGCGATACTCTTTTTTATCGAGCAATTCCAGCAGCTTCCGCCAGATCTGCGCCGCGTCGATTTCCGGGTAATCCCCCTTCCGGCTGGTCGAGGTCAGTCGCGCCTCTTCGAGCAGATTCAGGTACTTGGGGAGCATTAAATCGGCGGGCTTTCCCGGACGCCGCGTCATGCTGTTCCACATGTTGAATTCTTGGATCGTCTTCTCGATCGCCACTTCCATCCGCAACGCTTGCGGATGGCGCAATAGCAATTCTCCATCCGTTATTCGCAGCAAGGTGCCGTAAAGACTCCACGTCACCCCCCGCATCCCTGCCAGCGGCTTCAGGGAAGGGGTGGCATTGACCAGTTCGAACTTGGGTGGCGCAGGCCACCGCAAGTCACGCTGGTCTAATGAATCGGCATATTCCAGCAATGATTGAGGCATGGTGCAGCGAATTTGGGAACCGGCGATTCGTCGCTCGGCCTTCAAACGGTGGTGGGGGGAATGGATTTCATAATTCCGGAAATTCCGACAATCACTGCCGCCAGCAAAATCATGACCAGCTGCCAGAATTTACCGTTTTTCCGCATCCCCTCGAATGCCTTGGAACGCCCGACCAGTGCCGAGGCGAAGAAAAAGAGGGCCAGTGCCAACAGAAACTTGGCTCCGAACAGCCCATGGTACAGTCCTTGGCCTTTGTGCAGCGGCCTCTGTACGACCAAATAGTTGTAAAAACCACTCAGCAGAAACAGCGAGATTCCGCCGTGGACATATTTCTTCCACGTCTTCATCACCGCTTCTTTGAGCGTATTGTGGTCCGCATCGGCCAACTTCGCGGCGGCAGGAGCCAGCACAAACCTGAGGAAGAAAGTTCCCCCCACCAGCACAATGGCGGTACCGATATGCGTCCAACGGGAAACAAGCGAAATGAGATCCATCTGTTGAGTTCTTTATCTTCGAGGTCGTAAAAGTAACTTGAGACACTCGACTTTACGAAACCGATCGCGTCGCTCCAAGTCACGCGCCCGTTTTGCTCAGAACTTTTCCTGCCTGCGGCGGGTGTGAAGGCCTGTCCGTCTATGGAAAAAGGGGGATCGGCACCTCGCACAGTGTATTCTTCAAGGCGATTTCTGATTTGGGTCGGAGCCGGTCCCCGTTTTTCCACAGACGGCTAACCCCGCTCGGCAGGTGTCGCCTCGCCGATTCAGATTGCCCGGAAAAGTTCTTGCCCGATGGCTTGCAGTCAGAGCCTCTGTTTGGGTTAGAATCAGGTGTCGTCTGATCACGTTCATCGGTTGTTATCAATCGTTTCGCCTGGAGTTTGACATGAGTGGCCACGAAGAATCACATGGATCGAAACCGGCTGCCGGGATTCGACTTGGTACGAAGAAAGAAGATCTCCCCGTCAACAAGCTGTTCCGTGCCTTGATCGACCTGAATGGTTCGGACTTGCACCTGCAAGTCGGCAAGCCTGCCATCTTACGAGTCAAAGGATCCCTGCAACCGCTCGACATGCCCCCCCTTGATGAAGACAAGATGCGTGAGTTGTGCTGGCCGCTGATGGACGAACGAAATCAAGAGATTTTCAACAACACCGGGGGGGCCGACTTTGCACATGTGGTCGAGCACAAAGGTGAGCCGTGGCGGTTCCGCGTGAATCTGTTTATCCAGATGAGCAAAATGGGGATGGTGACGCGAAAAGTGGAACGGAGCATTCCCAATTTTGAAGGGCTGTTCCTGCCGCCGATTCTGGAAAGTTTGTGCGTTTACGACCAGGGGATGGTTCTGCTGGCAGGGGTAACCGGTTCTGGCAAGTCCACCACGATTGCCTCGATGCTCGACTGGGTCAACCGGAATTACAAAAAGCACATTCTGACGATCGAAGATCCGGTCGAATTCGTGTACAAGGCGGACAAATGCCTGATCAATCAGCGTGAACTGGGTCAGGATGTATCCGACTTCCACACGGCGATGAAACATGCGGTCCGTGAAGACCCCGATATCATGCTGGTGGGGGAAATGCGAGACCGTGAAACGTTTGAAACCGCGATGCACGCGGCGGAAACCGGGCACCTCGTGTTCGGGACGATTCACGCTTCGTCGGCCCCTTCGACCATCGGTCGTATTCTCGACCTTTTCCCGCAAACGATGCACAGGGCGCTGCGATCCTCCATGGGCTTTAACATGAAGGCGATCGTTGCACAAAAGCTGCTCCCGACGATTCTCGATAAACCCAAACGGGTTCCGATCACCGAGATCATGATCTTCAACGGAACCATCCGAAAATTGATTCTCGAGGAACAGGATGAAAAACTTCCCGCTGCGATTCGTATCGGCAAGCAGGAAGGGATGATGCAGTTCAACGACAGTCTTTATCACTTTGTGACGAAGGAATTCGTCAGTCGTGCCGAGGCCTTCGAAATCAGTCCCAACGTGGAAGAACTGAAGATGATGCTCAAGGGGATCAACGTCAAATCGTCCGGGATCCTGTAACCGGCAACCGAGCGAATGCTCGACCGCCGGGTGATGGCGGGCGATGACGAGTCAGTGAAACGACGAAAAACGAATGCCGCGGATTTCCTGGAAAATCCGCGGCACTTTTTCTTGGGTGCAATCCCATCAATCTTTTTCCGAGAAAGCTTGCCGAAAACGGTCGTCATCGCCAGTACGCAACGCGAAACGAATTTCCTGCGACGCGTTGCGGACCTTTACACCCACCAATAAAAAAAACCTTCATGAGGCAAGAGCAGAGTTTGAAGTTCGTGCGGGGGTTGGTACCGATCCGTGCGTGCGGGTGACTTGATGGTGTGTGGTTCCTCAGCGACTGGGCTTATCCAGTTCGTTCCAGAGGGCAACAAACCACAACAGGGCGGCGCGACGCTGGCCGATCCCCGAAAAGTGGCGGCGCGAGTTTGCATCGCCGCGATTTTCACCCCCCAACAGATCCGTATCGGGGCCAGGAGCAAAGTATGGCCTTTTCCAGAGTTGTCCGATCGCCATCCGGATCCGCTCTTCCGCCAGTGGTTCGTTGTAGACGGTTGGGTGAAGCGTCGACTTGGCCAGCAACCAGGTTGGCTCAAATTTCCATTCGCGGGCAGCCGCCTCGCGGATGCGGATCATGTTTTTGACATACACTTCGATCGTGGTTTTTTCGATGACATCCGATTCCCCTTGCTGCCAGAGTACCGCCCGGAACGAGCCGACCCCCTTCCCTGCCGCAACCATCTGCTTGTGCAGATCACCCTCAGGCATCCATTGCCGGGTCGAGGTGCCTCCGACCGAGACATTCACGAAACCGACGGGGACACGCAGGATCGGAACCAGCAGATCACCCAGAGGGGGCCAGATCGTGCCACCGTCACCGACATGCGGTTGTGGGTCATGAGCAATCTGCCAGCGATTGGTCTTCCAGTCATAAGCCGAAACTCGTCCCTGCGGATCGGCGACTTTCAGCTGTTCGTCATTGGTTCCGCCCGCATACGATTGACCCGCCACAAGGAAAACTTCGCCCACCCCGATCGGCTCGACCCCCCCCGCGGCGACGGTGACACCGTTGTTCAGACAGCGAACTTCCAGTCGATACCAGCCCCCGGCGATCATTTCGGCAGGGCCTGTGAACGACTTGGCGTGATCTTCGACGACCAAGGGGATCCAATCGGTACTTTCGCCAAACGCTCCGGGAAGTGCGATCACGCGAAACTCGAACGTCCCTTGAAATCCCTCCGGACGAGTCCCCTCGACCTGGATGTCGGCGTAGCCCAGTTCAGGGCCGGTGGGATTGTGAGGATGTGACTGACCCGGTTCGAACCCTTCTCGTTGGATCACTTGATAAGGTAATGGACTGGTCAGGGCTAATTTGGTGACCGTATCCGCCGCGGGTAAGCGAGAACCGAGTGATAGGATGAGGAAGAGTGACAGCAGGCGGCATCGAAACATGTGAGGCTCTCCGGAATGAACAGGGTTTCCCAATAGACTCATTGTGAGATGAGACAACCGATATCGCAACATGCAAACTGGCAAGCCGATCGAAAACCGAGAGCCAAGGGGAAATTCGGCCTGGTGATCTGCGGATGAGTCCCTACGGGAAACAGACCCAGGTAACAGACCCAGGTAACAGACCCAGGAAACAGACCCCGTGTGCAACTCCCCGCCGTGGCAGGGGATTCATTTTCAATAGGGCGAGTGCCGGTTACGATCGGGCGGTGACTGGTTGTGGTTGTGTGCGGATCTTTTACTCGAAAGGAATCTCAATGGTTCGTTCGCTGGCATTGTTGTTGGGTCTGTTGGTCCTCGTGGCATCCGTCGAGGGCGCGGTACAGACGAAAAAGGTGACTTACAAACATGGGGACCTGGACTGTATCGGGTACCTGGCGTGGGATGATTCGCTCGCCGGACCGAGACCAGGGGTGCTGGTGTTTCACGAGTTCTGGGGACTTGATGACTATGCAAAGCAGCGTACCGAACAACTGGCCAAGCTCGGTTATCTGGCGTTTGCTGCCGATTTGTATGGGGGAGGTAAGCTGGTCGATCACCCCCAGGACGCCGGGCTGATGGCCATGAATATTCGCTCAAGCGTCGA
Organism: Schlesneria paludicola DSM 18645; assembly: GCA_945869955.1. Classification (GTDB taxonomy): domain Bacteria; phylum Planctomycetota; class Planctomycetia; order Planctomycetales; family Planctomycetaceae; genus Schlesneria; species Schlesneria paludicola_B. The sequence continues at coordinate 1,432 of CAMBQP010000141.1, read as the reverse complement.
TGACTGGCAGAAGCGGGGCCTCGCTGCTTTGAATGTACTGAAGTCGCAACCCGAGTGCGATCCAACAAAGCTGGCTGCGATTGGATACTGCCTGGGGGGGTCCACCGTGCAGCAACTGGCGTTCTCGGGGACCGATTTAAAAGCCGTCGTCAGCTTTCATGGCGGGCTGATGGTTCCAACACCGGATCAGGTGAAGTCGATCAAGTCGGCCGTATTGATTTGTCACGGAGCGGACGATCCGTTTATCTCGAAAGAGACGGTGAAAAATTTTCGCAGTGCGATGGATCAAAATGGGGGAAAATACCAGTTCCAATCCTACGCGGGGGCGCGTCACAGTTTCACCGTTCCCAACGCCAGTGCGATTGGCATGAAGTTCAAGCTGGACGGGATGCGTTACAACAAAGCGGCGGACGACAACAGCTGGTCCGATATGCTGTCACTGTTCAAGGAAACCCTAGGAAAATAATCGGCTCACTCGCGGGTCAGATTCTTGATCGCTGAGACCGGCGTGCAGGACTTGAACACCATTTGGGGATCCGCCAGTGGCCTGGATCGGGACTTGTCGGTGGATGATCCGTGCTGCGGTTCATCTGCCGACAAGAGGTCGTCGACTTGTCGCACCTTGCGGGGCCGGCGCCGGCGCCGGGTCGTGGTATCCTCGCTTCCCGCATACAGGGTGTAGGTCCGGCTGACCTGACCGACGATGTTTCCTGCACGATCCATCACGGGACCGCCGCTGGATCCCTGTCCAAAGTCCGCTGTGACATTCAGCCAGAAAGCCCCCTCGTCATCCCGTTCATAATTGGCGATATGCCCGGCGGAAAAGAAAAACAGGCTGTCACCCGGATGTCCGATTACGCAAATCGGCGTTCCTGGATCGGCATTTCGCCCCAAGGGAAACGGTTTCAGCCCTTGGGTGCCAATCCGAAACAAGCAGGTGTCCGCCAGCCGGTCGGTGGCGAGGATTTCGACGACGGGAAAGACCTGGCCGCGAAAATCCATGACAACCACCGCGTCATCCTGGTCATCATGGTCAAACACATGCGCACTGGTCGAGAGGATGCCATCCGCGTGGACCACAAATGCGGTGGAAAACGCGGTTTCCCATTCGGTTTCCTCGGCGGTCGGCCTGGTTAACCCGGCAACGAGAAACAGGCTTTCCGCGGCACGACGATACAATTCTTGAGTCGACAATTCGGTCGTGGCTGGTTTGACCAGCGTTAGCGAAATCTGTTTGCGGTCGAGTTCCTGGCGAAGGTCACTCGAATTCCGCGTCTGTTTTTTCTCGATCAGTTTCTCGGTCGCATCTGCCAGCAATTCGAGCAGATCATCAGCATACAAGACCTGTGACGGACGATCCGGTGAAGTCCCCTCTGATCCCGCTTCGTGCCGATTCTCGTCGGGCAGGCTGGGCTTCGCCACGGTCGCGGTC
>CAMBQP010000140.1 GCA_945869955.1 Schlesneria paludicola DSM 18645 | reverse complement strand
ACTCAATTCCGGCAGCAGATGATAGAACTGAAACACGAAACCGAACACCCGATTCCGCAATTCGTCACGCGTTCGAACCGGCAGATCATCAATCCGCTGACCCTCCAGCTGAACTTCGCCGACATCGGGCGAATCCAGCAACCCGATCAGATGCATGAGCGTACTTTTTCCAGAACCCGACTGGCCGATGATCGAGAGAAATTCTCCCTTTTGTGCCGAAATGTCGACTCCATGCAGAACTGGAACACTGTGCTCCCCCTTCCGATAGGCCTTTTGAACTGCCAAAGCAGCAACGTGGGGCTCGGTCATAACGATTGAATCTCGCAATTCCGGTTGGACTGAGGTTGAGATGGTGGTGGGCATCGAATTCATTCCTGACAAGAAAAGTATGACATCAGTCGCATCGTTCGCAACATCCCACGCGCAACAGATTCGGGTCAAAATCCGACTCATTCATATCGCAAGGCCTGCACGGGACGCAGTCGTGAAGCCCGTCGTGCCGGCAGCACGCTGGCCAGTACCGCAATCATCACCGCCCCAAACGCCACCCAGCAGACCGTGAACGGATCGACATGTGTCGGAATGTCTTTGAAATAGTAGATTTTTTCCGGAAAGACCTCGCGTCCAGTGATGAAGGTGATGAAGGTCTCGATCTGATTGATGTAGTAAACAAACAGCAACCCGACACCGACACCCGCCCCGGCCCCGACCATCCCCAGCAGCAAACCGTAGGTTAAGAAAATGGACATCACACCGGATGAGCTTGCACCCAGTGCTTTCAGAATTCCAATATCCCTTGTCTTTTCAACGACGATCATGAAGAAGATGGCCAGAATACCAAAGCCCGCGACTGTGATGATCAGAAACAGCAGAATGTTCAAGATCGACGATTCGACATCCACTGCCGCCAGCAGCGGACCTTGTCGCTGCTCCCACGTGTTGACATTGAAGTTTTCTGCAGGAAAATTCGCCTTCAGAATTTCGATCACCTTGGGGGCATCTTTGTAGTTCTTCAGCTTGATCTGTAGCGAGGTAAAAGCCCGAGTCTCGGTCCCGTCTTCGTTCCGACGAATCATCCCCCGCACATCCTGCAGCTGTTCGAGGTTGCAATAAACCAGATTGGAATCGTATTCGCTCATTCCCGTCTTGAAGGTATCCACCACCGTCGCCACAAAATACTTGGGAGCCGGCGTCCCGGCGGAATAGGTCGTAATCCGGACATCGTCCCCCGGCCGAATCATCTCGTAGGTTCGCTGTTTTTTGGTTTCGGGATCAATACCCATATACGTGGCCAGACCAACCCCAACATAAAGTCGCCCGGTTTGCATCTGTCCAAGGGTCTCTTCAAGTTCCGCCGTCGGAGCTTCCTCGCTGAACGGATCACCGGTAGCCGATTCGACCTCGTCCTTTTCTCGCTGCGCCCGCATCTGCTCACGCAGTTTTTCCATCTGACGGAAGTATTCGGCTTTTTCCTGACGGCGAGCAAGTGCGATCGGTGAAAGATTCCAGCTCACTTGTTCGGTCCGATCCCGCTCGGCCGGTACCTCACGATCCTCCTCTTTTTGACGATGATAGCTCTGCAGATAATCAATCAACGGCCCGACTTCCGATTTGCTTTCGGGATCGATTCCGACCAGATTGATGGGGTGTGGGATATAATCACCCATGTACTTATAGCTGAGAATCGCATGAACCTCGACGGTGGCCGTGACACCTGTGATGTACTTGCCGACCAGTTCACGGATCCGGATCTTGTATCCTTCAGGGTCAAACTCGCCATTCATACTGCGGGTTTCGACAATGATGTCGGACAAAATCCCCTGGATCCGGCTCCGCATTTCGCTACCGAAACCGGCCATGACCGAGTTCACCACAATCATGGTCGCCACACCGAGGGTGACGCTGACAATACTGGCCAAGGCGATATAGCGAGTCCGCAGATAGCGTTGGCAAAGCAGCAATTTATACATGGCCAGTCCTTTGGCGTTACCGAACAGTCTGATCCCCTCGACCCCCGTTTGCGGGGTGAAGTTGACAGGCAAATTTCCCAGCGAACCCGTATCACAATTGTTTCGCTATCGTTTCACAACGATCGCGATTTTGCACAACTGTCTCGCATTTTCCACAATGATTTCTTTGATGACTCACCACATCGTCCTGATCAAATACCGCCAAGTTTTGCGATTTTCCGTCCCTCGCCAAGTCCTTCAGCGGTTTCCGCCATTTTCCGCCTCAATTGCGGTCATCAAAAAAGTTCTTTATCCCTGTTCCGGCTTGAGCAATGGGAAAAAAATCACATCCCGGATACTATTCGTATTGGTCAGCAGCATGATCAACCGATCAATGCCGATTCCCATCCCTCCTGCAGGAGGCATCCCGACCTTGAGCGCCCGAACAAAATCATGGTCCATCTTGGCCATGGAATCTTCTTCTGGCAGACCAGCAAGTTGTGTCCGGAATAATTCTTCCTGCAGCCGGGGGTCATTCAATTCGGTATAGGCATTCGCCACTTCCATCCCGTCGACAAACATCTCGAAACGTTCCGCGATGGCTGGATCGTTTCTTTTTCGTTTGGTCAGCGGACACATCGAAGCGGGATAATCAATCACGAAGACGGGACCAATCAGCTTGTCTTCCACGGTCGCTTCAAACACATCGTTCACGATCACGTCCGGATGTCGACCGGCCGTTGGAATGTGGAGTCTGGTCGCTACGGCCGCAACCGCTTCGGGATCATGCATCTCACAACCCGCATGCTCACGGAATAAATCGCCGTATTTGGCTCGCTGGAATGGAGGAGTGAAATTGATCGTTTTTTCACCCCAGGGGACGACGGCGGTTCCATTCGCGGCAATGGCCGCCTGCGAGATCAATTTCTCGGCCAGATCCATCATGGCATTGTAATCGCCATACGCTTGGTAAAGCTCGATCATGGTGAATTCGGGGTTATGAGTGCTGTCGACCCCCTCGTTCCGGAAGACTCGACCAATTTCGTAGACCCGTTCAATCCCGCCAACCATGAGTCGTTTCAGATGCAGTTCCAGCGCAATCCGCAGAAAGAGGGGGATGTCCAGTGCGTTGTGATGAGTCGTAAATGGACGCGCAGCGGCCCCACCCGCGATCGAATGCAGCACGGGAGTTTCCACTTCAAAAAAGTTTTCGCTCCGCAACGTCTGGCGAATCGAATCGATGATTCGCAATCGCTTGAACATCCGATCCAGCACCCCTTCGGAGTAGATCAGGTCAACGTATCGTTGCCGCAGCAGTTGTTCCTTGTCCTGCAGCCCATGAAACTTTTCCGGAGGCTGCGCCAGCGACTTGCACAGAATCACCAATTCCGTCACGAAAATGGTCTTTTCGCCGGTGTTTGTCAGTCGCAGCCGTCCTTCGACTCCAATCAGATCACCCAGGTCTAGACATTCGAGCAGCGCCCAAGTTTCGACGGTGGAATCCTTCTGAGACAGCATCAGCTGGATTCGGCCGGAGTAATCCTGAATATGCAGGAAATTCAGTTTTCCTGTCTTGGGCCACTTCATAATCCGACCAGCAACGCGGACGGTTTCCCCATCGGTTCCCGCTTCCGCGGGGCATTTTTGACGCGCGTGTTCAATGGCAACATGCCCATCAAATCGCTGCCCCCAAGGGTCCAGGCCAAGGGCTTCAATTTTGGCCAATTTTTCCAGTCGAGCGGCTTCCAAACGATCAGGAGTCTCGGACATCGAGCAAACTTCTCTACAAAAATGGAAAACGGCGGAGTTTAGGGGACTGCGAACTATGTGAGAATCGGCAAAAAACGTCAATGCCAGCCAAGGAATCGACCTCCAGCATCACAAAACCGACAGATAACCGGCACAGAACAAAGGTGCTGGTTCGCAAGATTCCAGCAAGAAAACAACAACAAAATGGGGCTCACCAGGCTTGGGGTCATACGACGGGCTTTCTGGCACCAAAATCGGATCCAGCGACGGAATGATCGAATTCCGTAAAATTTCTGCATTTTTGCCGCGTGCTCCGACAAGACTTTGCGAGTTACAACGTGTGGGCCATGAAATGGAGCGTCTCCCAACAGTTCGTGGATGCCCGCTGTTTCGACGGAATGACATCGACAGATGGAAATCTCGGGGTGGCGTTGCCACGTCACATTCAAATTGATCCGTAAAATCAACCGGATCGGTTTGTTGTTTGTCTTTTGTTCCGTATTCGACAGAATATGAAGGTGAGGAATTGATGATTCGTAGTTTGCAATTGTGGGTTTGCCCGCTGTTTGCGGTTGCAGCGATGTTATTTGATGCCTCGAATGTCAATGCAGGATTTCTGGTGTTGGGTCTGAATGTCAACAGCTCGGAGGCCGAGAAGCACGACCCGGCCAGCACGCCTCCGTCCCGTGTTGCGAACGTAAATCCTCGTGGTCTCGATTCACACTATCTTGTGACTTCCGGTCATCGCACGGCTCAGTCAAGCTTGCCTGGCAGAAGACCTTTTGCTGAGGAGGCAGCCCCGGCTGAGGCGAGCAGCGTTGTCACTCAGAAAATCAACAAAGTAGGGGCGAGATCATTGAAGTCGCGGATGAATTGAGGTTTTGCATCAGCCGGTTGCTCGTTGTGTGGACTCGATCTTCCTCTTGAGAGGCGACATGACCAGAGAGGCTGCGTAACCAGAGAGGCTGCGTCATTGGTTCATATTGCCGAGCAGGAGTTTAGCTTGGTTTCTGCTGGAACCGTTAACACTTCGGCGGAATTCCACCAAACTGCCTGACCGATTCATAGACCACTGCACAAACCGTATTGGCCAGATTCAGACTGCGAACTTCGGGATACATCGGGAATTGCAGCGTATGACTGCGGTATTGCTCGACAATACTCGCCGGCAGTCCGTTAGTTTCGCGTCCAAACAGCAGAATGTCTCCAGGAGAAAAACTCGCCTCCCAGACGGTACGCGCTGCGGGATTTTCAATGCACCAAACCGTGCGGCCCGGTAATCGGCTCAGTACGTCATTCCAGCTGTCAACGACTTCATAGTCGAGAAACGGCCAATAGTCGAGCCCCGCCCGTCGCAGTTGGCTTTCATCCAGACTGAATCCCAGCGGACGAACCAGCCATAGCTTGGCGCCGACGGCGACACAGGTTCGACCGATGTTGCCTGTATTCGGGGGGATCTCGGGTTGATACAGGACGATATGGAGTAGCGGTTCACGCGACATCAAGAGCTCAGAACGGGGAGTTGGATTTTGCGGACTCGTTCGTCATCAGCATCCTTCGAGCCCGCATTGTTATCGTGAGGTGGGCTCGGTTGATCGGGTGGCAGTTTTTCTCGTCCCGCCCCAAACAGGGTTAACTTCACCACCTGCGAAAAACCCTTCAATGAGTTGAATGTGTCTGCCACGGCAGTCGCTTCGTAACCGCAGTGAACCATGCAGTCTGCGCACTTCGGATTCCCACTGGCGCGACCGTACTGAGACCAGTCGGTGGTATCAAGCAATTCCTGGAAGGTTTCGCAATAACCTTCATTCAACAGGTAGCAAGGGCGTTGCCAGCCGAACAGGTTGTAGGCAGGCATCCCCCAAGGGGTGCATTCGAGATCCCAGTTTCCTTTGAGAAACTCGACAAACAGCGGCGACAGATTGAATCGCCAGCCCCGCTTGGCGTTGCCCATAATCCGTTTAAATAATTTGGTCGTCTGACTGCGTTGCAGGAACAACTCTTGCGATGGGGCTTTTTCGTATTGATATCCAGGGGAAATCATCATTCCTTCGACGCCGAGGCCCATCATGTTGTCAAACATTTCTCGCATCGACTCGGGATCGGCGTTGTTATAGACCGTGGTATTGGTGGTCACGCGAAACCCCTTGGCCACTGCGGTTTTGATGGCACTGATGGCGACATCATAGACACCCTCGCGGCAGACCGCGAAATCATGCTCTTCTTTCGGCCCATCCAGGTGGATTGAGAATGAGAGGAACTTCGATGGCTGAAACTGATCGATATGCTTTTCCAGCAGGATTGCGTTGGTACACAGGTAGACGTATTTCTTGCGAGCCACCAGTCCGGCGACAATCTCGCCGATCTGCGGGTGCAGCAGCGGTTCGCCACCGGGGATCGAGACCATTGGCGCACCACATTCGTCGACTGCCCGAAAACATTGTTCCGGGGTCAGTTGGCGGCGAAGAATTTCGGCGGGGTACTGAATTTTTCCGCAACCGGCGCAGGCAAGGTTACAGCGAAACAGAGGCTCTAGCATCAAAACCAGTGGGTAACGTTTGATCCCACGAAATTTCTTGCCGAGAACATAACTCGCCACGGTCCACATTTGCGAAATCGGGACACCCATCCGAACAACTCCGTGAACTGATCCCTAAGAATCCAGGTTCGATTAAATGGCCGCAATCAGAATCCTGAACCGATTTTTGCGATCTCTGACTGATTTCGCTCTCGTCCAGCGATTCTGGTTTTTGACAGAACCCTTCTCAATACAACGGCAAGGTTTATCAGTTTCGAGTCCCCCTGTCAGCAGTGAAACAGCTCATTGAAATTTTCTGGAGAACTTGGTGGAGTGACTGACAGTGTACTCGGGGTATCCTGTTCGGATCCGACAGAGGGTCATGATCCGGTTTCATTGGTATTCAGCGGCCTGCAAAGAGCCAGCGGATTCGGATTGAATCGGATGCCGCAATCTGGGAATGTTGCTGCCGAGTCCCGCCGTTTTTTCTGCAGTCATGCCGACGATGATCCTGGGACTACATGCGACTCGCTCCCCTTAACTCCACGTTTTCCGATCTATTTTGACCACATCGCCATCCTCGAAAATCCCTCTTTATGATCAGAAATCCGAACATGGCACTTTTGAGGTGGAAGTCTGTAGCCCTGGGACTGGCATTGATCTTGATCGGGTTGATTGTCTGGGATGGTGCGGACCGGCGCCCCCCTGACCCGAGCCAACGACTTCCTCAGGGATCAAGCATGGTTGATTTGCCGGTTTCGTCGCCGAGTTTGAAGCTCGCCAGTTTCAATATTCATGGGGGAAAAGGGACGGATGGTGTACGCAGCCTACCGCAAATCGCGGAATTGCTGAAAACAGCGGATTTCGTCGGCCTCTATGAAGTTCGTGCCGGAGTTCGTGAAGTCGGTGCGAACCAGGCCGCAGCACTGGCGACTTCCTGCAATGCCTCCTGGGTCTTTGCCGCCACGGAGCGGCAATGGTGGTCAGATCATTTCGGAAATGGATTGATCTCTCGAGGTCCGCTCCGTTCACCAATACGGATCCCCCTGATGGGGACTCGGGGAAAAGCCTTTCGCAACGCCATCTTTGCCACAGTCCCATTACAAGATGCCGAGGTCCACATTCTCGCGGTGCATATTGACCGCGAAAGTGATCGCCGCCATCAACTGCAAACAATGGTCGACTTGTTTCTCAGCCTCGAGCCCCCCTGCGTGCTGATGGGAGATCTGAATACAACCGCCTCAGACCCGCTGCTGATCACACTTTTAGAGCACCCAGGGGTAAAAAGCCCGCTGCACGAGCAATTCGCCGGACGAATCCCCTCCCAAAACATCGACTGGATCTTCACCAGGGGATTGGCCACGATTTCAGCAGAACTGATTGAGACGACCGCTTCCGATCACCCCCTGTTGCAGGCAGAGTTGATCCCGATTGCGCGAAAAACGATTGTTCTGGATCAGAAAAAACTGCAACCCTGACTTGCCTTCCCCGCGTGATCGCGAGCCGAAATCGGATCCGCCAAACAATCGCAAGAACTGATTTGGTGATGAATTGCGTTGCCGTGAGCTCTCAGGGGCCTGAGGAATCACGGGAAAAATAGGTCATTTCGTCAGCCAATGTGACTCTGTGCGTTCAGTTGGGACCGAACAGGTCGATTTTCAGCGGAAGAATCTGGTGTTTTGACTATTCCTGCCGCCAAAATTGGTTAGAATACGAGTTCGCAAGGAAATTGTGGTACGTTTTTTTGCATCCAATTAAGTCCCCTTTGGGGGTTGACTCTTGTAAGAAGGGCGAGATGAATGTCGAAAGCCGAACTGAAGAAGATTGACGTAAAGGTTGCCCTCGCAGAAAAGTACGAGCGACTTGCCTCGGTGGCTGGCAGCAAGCCGAAACGCCGAACCTGGATGTTCCATGCCAACCACTTTCGGAATCAGATCAAGGCAATGCGCGATAAACTCGGCATCAAGTGAATAGGCTTGTGGTTTGCGGGAATCGTCTGGCAGCATCACAAAGTGAGTCTCCTGACACCGAGTAAGTTTCCCGGGTCTCTGCCGAATTCGGCCAATTCAAAGCAAAAAGCCCCACCAGTACTCTGGTGGGGCTTTTTTCGTAAGGCCGTGAATCGGGAACTCCGTGCGAATCGGGAACTCCGTGCAACGAGTGCGACCCTGCCGGGTTCCAATCGAGTTCACTCGTCGTCGTCGTCCTCTTCTTCCTCTTCCTCTTCCTCTTCTTCCTCGTGTTCCTGCTCTTCTTCCTCTTCTTCTTCGTCCTCAGCCACCAGCTTTTTCGGGGCTTTCACATCTTCATCTTCGATTTCGGCAGTGATGAGTTTTGCGGAACCGGGAGCTTCACCGATCACCTCTTTCAGCGGCTGAATGAAGTACATTTTTTTGGATTTTTGTCGCAAGAGTTCGATTTTTTCTTCAGCAGCAGCGAGTTGATCGTAGGGGAAGCGGCCTTCCTCTTTCATACTGCCGTTGTAGACGACCCAAATTAAACGTTTCCGAGCCTGGACCTTCTCTTTGACTCGCTTGGTCTTGGTTTTGGTCCCAGCCGCTTTTTTTGTCTTTTTCGGTGCATCAAGAGAGCTTCCTCGGGCTTCGGCAGCCTCGACTTGCTTTCTCATTTCCATACGTTTGCTTGCCATTGCGAATGAAGCCTCTTTCGTTCCGTACTTCAGCGATTCAAGCCGAGTGAGGCATTCACCCGGCAGTTTTTGCGGTTCGTAGTATAACTCAACGCGATTCTCCTCGCCAACCGAGCGACACCCGAGTACGCGATCTGTTTGCGAATCTTGGCATCGATCCAGGAAAATTGGGGGCGATTCATGCGGAATTTTGACGATGAGTGATTAAACACCCGGCAAAAGTGCAGGCATGCTCAAGCAATTGGATCATCGGGAATCACGTTCACACTACGATCGATCGAACCGTTATACAAGTTTCCGTCGAATTATTCAGAATAACTTGTGCAAACGGTCCTCCTCGACCGATGAATAGAATGCGGGGAGCGATCGCACCTCGCGGGCGGAGTTTGCTTCGCCTGCCAGTGACGGATGAGACTAGACTCGGGTTGTAGCCCGGGAATGGCGTTCGGAAATCAAGTTCAGCGACACACAAAGCCATTCGGGTGCCGCCCTTGCGAACGATTCCGCTCACCAGCCTCAGAGATGCCAGGGAGGAATTGGAAGGAGAACGTTCCATGCGAAAGTACGGAAAGTGGGTGTTGACGCTCAGCTTGCTGGCGGCAACCCCCGGAATGACCTTCGCGGCGGGTGCGAAGTCGAAGGACGCAAAACCTTCGACAGGAACTCGGGCGTCGCGAACGGATAATCAGCGAGTTGCTGAGGACATTGCTAATGCGTTGCGTGGCAAGGTTCAAGGTGAAATCAGCATTGAATACAAAGAGGGGACCGCAGTCCTCAGTGGTTCAGTTGCTGACCCGAAGGTTCGAGAAAAAGCGGCGGAACTTGCCGGAAAAGTCTCCGGTGTGTCGAGCGTTGACAATCGAATCACTTTAACCGAAAAGAAGCGGTCGATGACGGACCGCCTTCGTGGTAGTGGTGATGCCACTGCTAGTGGTGGTGTCCTTCAGGCTGGCCATGCAGGCGATACCAGCAAACGATCCCGCGTCAAGCAGGTCAATGGCGAGGTTCCTTCACCGGCTCCTGCCAGTCAACCTGCGGCTCAGGGTCGTGAAGCGGTCGCCAGTGGGAATCAAGAGATCGCCCAGCAAATTGGCGAAGTGCTGACATCGGCTCAGCTGGACGGCTATGACATCCAAATCCGATTCCAGAATGGAGTTGCGATGCTGGATGGCAGCGTGGGAACGCAAGCGGAACGCGCTGCGGCCTCTCGAGCTGCCTCATCAGTCCCCGGTGTGAAGTCCGTTGCCAATCGTTTGCGGTGTACTGAAGAAGCCGCCGCCCAATTCGCCCAAGCAGGTGGACCCGGTCCACAAGGACCACCACGGGGTCAGATTCGTGGTGCGGGCTACATGCAAGGTGCTCCCGGACAAGGGATTCCGACACCACCGGCTCCAGGTGGCGGATACCCTGGTGGGTATCAGGGTGGGTATCAGGGTGGCCCACCCGGAGGAGGTGCTCCGATGGGACCACCACCCGGTTCACCACCGTATCCCCCTGCGTACGGCAATCAGGGGATGGGCCAATCACAGGCGGTTTACAACAACCCCAATATGCCGGATCATGCTTGGCCATCCTATGCCCAGTATCCAAACTCGGCAGCGGTTTCCTATCCGCAGCAGTACAGTGCGAGTGCTTGGCCGTACATCGGACCATTCTATCCGTACCCTCAGGTCCCGCTCGGCTGGCGCGATGCCACGCTGCGATGGGATGATGGTCAGTGGAATTTGATGTTCAAACCAAGAACGGACCGCTGGTGGTGGTTCTTGAATCCCAATAATTGGTGATCAACTCCGTTCTGATGTTAACAAGTCGATTTGGGGATTCTCATCACGACTTGTTAACAGTGGGCGCTTGACGTTTGCCTGGCGAACTTCGAGAAATTGGTACCCGAATGGCTGAACGCCTGTGGTGGTGATGCTGCCGCAGGCGTTTCTTTTTGATTCACGAGCCTTTGCCGTTCCGTATTCAGCAGAGATCACTCGTTCCACGGTGATGGAGTTGCGGAAGAGCCTTGTCGAATCGAAATCTCGCGACGACTTTTTGACAATTTGCCCCGTACAATCCTTAAAATCGTAAAATTCTCGCAAGTCTTCTGTCGGAATATTCGATACTTAAGTTACACACGGTCCCATGATCGCCATTTCAGCGGAATTCGGGAACTGCCGGAGAGAAACGATGAAAAAGCCTGGCTCACTCACGAAGCGATTTACTCTTCTCGCCGCACTCGGCTTGATGATGATGAGTAATAGCGGATGCATGCTGTTTGGCCGAATGCTGACGATGGCCTTCACCTTGAGTTCGTTTTACGGGACGACCCCGCTGATTCCGGTCAGCCCGTACTACAGTGAACTCATCGAGGATGCCTATACGAAGGAAGAGCGGTACGACAAGGTGCCGATTCTGGATGCCGTAGAAGGGGAACATGCCCCCCTCTTCTGCCAAGACCCACCGAGTGCTGACGAGGTGATGCGAACGCTGCCACAAGAAACTTCCGGCGGCTGGCCGTTCCTCGCCGAAACCACTCGAAACAATGTCAAGATCGTGACCGAGCCGATTGTTGACCGTATGGACGACTGCCGCTTCTTCCCGCTCGCTGGCCCCGCCCGATTGCATCACTGCCACTACAAGTGCACGGTCTATTATGACCTGATCAAACGATCTGACTGGCCAGTACCGTTTCGACATCTCGACGAGTCGATCCAGGTGGTCTATATCGATCATGACCACTTGATCCGCTGCACCGGAACCGGCTTGAATCCATAGGGCTGGAACAATGAGGCTGGCCTGCCACCTCAAGCAAACACGATTTGGAAATGAGAAGAACCCGCTGTGGCACTTGCCGCAGTGGGTTCTTCCGTTTTTGAAGCGATGTTTTTTGAAGTGATGGATTCGATGGAACGGGCGAGCCGACAGTCACACTCGCCACACGACGATGTTCGACTAGATCGAACTCAGAGTTCTCTCGCACGCTCGATGACCAGCGCACGCTCGATCACCGGTCGCTTTCGAGTCGCGTCGATTCGCTGATAGATACGTGCGCAACAGTGGCCTGTCGATCAGGAAAAATCCGCCTACGAAAAAAAACCTGCTCGTCCGAGACCACAAATCTCGTGTCGAGCAAGTCAATATTTTCCGCGAACGATTCTGAGCAGCGAGCAATTTGAGCCACCAGCAAACAGTCGCCAGCAGATCAAAAAGTTTATTTCTTCTCGATTGGCGGACCCATGGGGTCCTTTCGTTCGGTGATGACTTCGCAGTTCAACGCCATTTCGGCATTCAAAGCGGTGTAGTCAGACCACTCAGCAGGCAGGTTATCTTCATGGAAGATTGCTGCTGGTGGGCATTCTGGAACGCAAGCCTCGCAGTCAATGCATTCCTCAGGATGAATAAACAGCATCGCTTCACCCTCGTAAAAGCATTCTACGGGGCAAACCGTTACACAATCGGTGTATTTGCAGTTAAAACAGGGTTCTGCCACCACATGTGTCATCGAAAGCTCACTTTCCCTGAAAATCCAGCGATGAAGAAATAAAAAAACGACCACGAGTCGCCAGCCGACCCCGCTTCCTGTGAAGACGTTTCACTTGCGTTGCAGATCGACTTATCAGGATCTTAGCGCGACACAAAATCATCGTCAAGAAGCGTTGACAGGGAATTCTCTTCTCCAAGAATCAGAAGAATCCGATTACGCAGCCCAGGTCAGGACAAATCCACTTTCGAAAAACGTGATCCAGGGCGTTTTTCCCATTTCGGGCTTTTAACGGAGCGAAAATTCTGATAACAATTTCAAAGTGGATCGAGTTCCTTCGTGACTGGCACAGAAAATTTCTGCGAAAGCATGTGACTGCCAAACCATGAAATACAAGAATCTCCTCGATGGTTGAGGGGGATCTGGTACAGCCTGTATCGGAACCACGGGAAGGGAGTCAATTCCATCAGAGACGATCAATCTCGGATGGCCGCCAACGGAAGGCATTAGAGTGCGATCTCGGCTGTGGTCTCTCATTTTACGGGAATTGCCACCTCCCCTCCGTTGGGTTGGGACAGAAATCTTCTATTTTGTCCGCTGGCTTGATCAGATTTCGATAAAATTCGCTCGCGGCCTTCGCGATGATCCCGCTTGGTATTTTGTCACCTCGGTCGGAACACTCGCCGTTGGTCTGACCGTCCTGCTCTTTATCTCACTGATTCATGAAACCTCTGGCCAACGGCCAAATTCAGTTCCGCAGACAAATTCAGTTCCGCAGACAATGGTCAAAAATTTGAGTCGAGAAGAACTCGAACTGAACCATGACTGGTCCGTACAAGACCGCTGGCGTCTGGCACACCTGTTTCTGCTGGATCGTCCCCAACCGAAGCGGAATGAGATTCCACTGGATAGCCGCCTCGTGGCATCCAAGCGCTCGTCAACGCTTCCGCAAAAACGGTTCGATGCCAGCTCCTCCCGCCGCAGGGTCGGTGATCAGACCGGATTCGAAAAAACGCTGGATGTTCGCCTCGACTTGAGTCGTCCCAAGCAAGCCCAGCAGGGTAACCGAATTGTTCGTGGGACCGTACTCGACCCAGGTTCCACACGCACAGCCAACCATCAAGCGACTCCACATCGCCCCCGCGAATCTCGTCTGCTGGTTCAGGCCTCATGGGGACATGGGCCGGAATGCGTCACCCCCCTCGTTGACCGCTATGCAGGCTATGCACCCCGTCCCCCTCGTCGTCCGGTGCTCATCCCGAGACCCGAGCCGGAAATCCAAACTCCCGATCCGATCGTTCGTCGCGAAACCCCGAATCTGGCTTTTGAACTGGCTCTGGTTCGGCATTTCTCGGTCGCAGGAATTCATCCTCCCGATTCCCGTTTGGTCAGTCGCTCGAATTACAGTTCTTATGCCGATCACGAACATCGATTTCCCAGTGAGCTGGTCTCGCATGAAGAAGGTCCCTGGAAAATTTTCAATCCTGAACGGGCACAGTTCGCCGCAGACCCAGCCCGTTATTTGGGAATCGGAGTCTACAACCCCTCGGCAAGGACCCTGCATCCGTCTGATGAATATGACGAGACCCTGCGTGCTGTCGCGGATGTCGCTTTACGACTGAAGCTGGAAACCCCCGAAGAGGTTGCGGCGGGACAGCTGTCCAAGTCTCGACTCCTGATTACCAACGATGGACCTGATCCCATTTCTCGAATTGAAGTCCGCGAGTTTTTAGCAGACCTGCAAACGGTGGTTGCAGCCACGCCTCAGGCCAAAAGTGAATCGACTGCTGACTTCCCCACCAATGAGCGGGGTGGGACTCTGCATCGAGAACTGCTGGATCTGGCCCCTGGTGATTTGCAGGAAATGTCGCTGCAATGGGTTCCCGGTACCCAGGCCCGGCAAATTCACC
Source organism: Schlesneria paludicola DSM 18645 (assembly GCA_945869955.1). Classification (GTDB taxonomy): domain Bacteria; phylum Planctomycetota; class Planctomycetia; order Planctomycetales; family Planctomycetaceae; genus Schlesneria; species Schlesneria paludicola_B. The sequence goes on along the minus strand of CAMBQP010000140.1, from coordinate 1,142 downwards.
GCGCCCAGGTGATTGCTCATGCCGAGGTTTCGACATCCACGGATGTGATTCAGCCTGATCCCGTCCAGCAAATGCCCTCGATCCCCCCAGAACGCCTGAAACATCATTTCGCGGCGGCGTGCGATATCCAACATCTGGACCGAGTCACTGTTGGAAAAGAAATCTCGCTCGAAATAACGATTCGCAATACGGGCAACACCAGCTTGCATCGGGTCAAGGTCGAAATCGAAATCCCCGATCAATTGTCGCATCGTGAAGGCCGATCCGTTGTTTACGACGTGGGGACTTTACCCGTTGCCGGACAGAAACAAACCCTTGTGAAACTCTCGGCGAGACAAGCGGGTGAAGCGGTCTATCTCGTTCATGTTACAGCAGTCGAATCCGTATCCCTGCGCGGCCGGAATGTGATCCAAGTTGTCGAACCACGATCTCAGCCGAACCAGCCGACCCCAGCAACACGAACAGTTCCTCAACCCGTTTCTTCCCCCCCGGTCAGTCAGCCCGTCCGGTTGATCCCTTCGGCCGTCGACGCCTGCTGTTGCCCGAACGTGACCATGCTGCCGCCGAATTCCTTAACGCCGAGTTTGCTGCCAAGAATTCCGTAAAGCGAATCTTCCGGGGACACTGACTTTAGTGGACGCGACATTGATCAGTGCGACGCCGCGCCAGATGTCGGCATCCGTGATGAAGCAAAGCCGTGAACGACGGAATTCTTCCTCAGGCCGTTCAAGCATCTGTCGGATATCGGAAACGGGGACTGGCTCCGTACTCGGTGCCTGTCCCCGTTTCCGATATCCGACGTCGGTCACAGGATGATGAGGTCGGGGAGGGTTAATTGGGCAGAGGATATCGAAAACGGGGACTGGGTGCGTACTCGGTGCCTAGTATCTTGAAAATCCGAGCAATAATGTGATGATAAAGCAGTTTCCGTAAGCGTCAATCGATCGCGACAAGATGCCTGGTTGCGATCATCGGCTTGTAGATCGTCATGCCTGGGAACTTCGAGTTCGTGGGACAGCTGGATCGCAAGCCGTTTCATTTCAAACCCGAACCGTCGCTTGAGCCGCGTTTGCGAGCTCGAATTTACTAGGATGGGATGTCATGATTACCAACACCTCCACAGTTACCGTTTTTGTCGGAAT